>DATCAV010000081.1:0-11981 GCA_036512415.1 Candidatus Dormiibacterota bacterium
CAAGCGCCTCGAGAAGTTGATGAAGGGCGCGAAGTCGCCGATCTTTCTCACCCCTTACACGCGAGACCCGAAGACCGCCGAGAAATGGTTCGAGCAGTTCGAGGGCGCGGGTCTCGACGGCGTGATCGCGAAGTCGTGGGACGGCGCCTACGTTCCTGGCAAGCGGAACTGGGTGAAGATCAAGCACCAGCGCACTGCCGACTGCGTCGTCATCGGCTGGCGCAAGTCAAATGACGGACAGTCGCTGGGGTCCCTTCTGCTCGGCCTGTACGACGGCAAAGGCACGCTGCATTACGTCGGCCACACTTCCTCCTTCAGCGCCGCGGAAAGAAAGGAGCTGATCGCCAAGCTCAAGCCGCTGACGACCGAGACCCCGAAAGAATGGTCGGAGGCGGATGGCCGCATGCCCGGCGGGCAGAGTCGGTGGTCGCGCGGCAAGGAGGCCGAGTGGGTGACGGTCCGGCCCGAGCTCGTGTGCGAGGTCGCCTACGACAAGCTGGAGGCCGGTCAGCGCTTCCGGCACGCAACCAGATTCCTGCGCTGGCGT
Source organism: Candidatus Dormiibacterota bacterium (assembly GCA_036512415.1). Taxonomy (GTDB): domain Bacteria; phylum Chloroflexota; class Dormibacteria; order Dormibacterales; family Dormibacteraceae; genus Palsa-872. Next base: position 548 of record DATCAV010000081.1, read on the forward strand.
ACCGACAAGCCGCCGAAGAAATGCGGCTTCGACCAGATCGCGTCAGCCGTTGAGTTCGACGTGCGAGGGATTTTCGGAAGCAAGTAGCAGGGGTCGAGCCCCGGCTCCGCCGGGTCCGTAGTACTTCATCGCGGCGTGGCCGAGGCCGGTCACCGCCAGCCAATCAAAGCCGGCGCCTGCGGCAACACCGACTCCCAATGGCACGACGCGCGCTGCCACCTTCGCCACTCCGGTGCTGGCAACACGAGCAAGGATGCGACTAAGAATCCGGCCGCCGCCATGGGTCAGAAGAATCGCGGGCAGCCGGCGGACCGCGGCGAGTGCGACCCGCTCTCCGCCCGCAACCAGGACATCTTCTCGAAGCTTCACAGCGCCACTCGTGATGCCGACCACAACAAGAGCTTCGAGGACGCGGTCGTCGGAGCTACCGAGCTCGTGTCCGTAGATGATCGCGATGGCGAGCACCAGCTCGATCTCCTGCTCGAGCGCGTACAGCGCCTGGCTCGTCAGGGTGCCGACCGCCAGCATTGTGCCCAGCCCCGGCGCAATCGAGACCGCGCCGCTGATGGCACCAGTCGTGGCCACCCGCCTGCGGGTGGAACGGATCAGCCGCCGCGCCAGTTGGTCATTTGGGAGGTGCGGATTGGCTTCCTGCAACAGCCGGACCCGGGAGCGAATCGCCGGCTCGCGGTTGCTCACGGCGCGAGAGAGGCTGTGGAGGACCATGCGCAGCTGTGGTGGCAGCTTGTCCAGGTCCATCTGAGAACAGGTTACCCGGCCAAGCCGCCTCCTTCGCAAGTGCGAGCCATTCGCACCTTCGAGGAGGGTGATTTGAATACCTACTTGCGACCTTGTCGCGATAACGGTTAACCTCGGCGTATGGCCTCGATGACTGCCCTCCTACGACAGTCATTCGACCGCGGAGAGCGCAGCCGCCTGGCGGCGTTCTTCGGCGGGGTAGGGCTGCTCCATGTCGCCGGATGGGGACTCCTGATCTTCTATGGCGCCGGCCACCCCACGATCCTGGCGCTGGGCGGCCTTGCGTACACGTTCGGGTTGCGCCACGCGTTCGACGCCGACCACATCGCGGCTATCGACAACACCACCCGCAAGCTTCTTCAGGACGGTCGCAAGCCGGTTGGAGTCGGATTCTTCTTCTCGCTCGGCCACTCCTCGGTGGTCTTCTTGATTGCGGCTGCGTTGGGCCTTGCGGTCAAGTGGATCGTCGAAGGCGTCTCCGGCAATGGGGGAGAGCTGCGGATCGTCGGGAGCCTCGTCGCGGGCCTGGTCTCCGGCGGGTTCCTCGTGGTGATCGGGCTGATGAACCTCGTGATCCTGCTGGACATCGTTCGGGTCTATCGCCGCATGAAAGGTGGGGAGTACGACAGCGAATCGCTCGAGCACGAGCTCACCGCCGGCGGGTTCATGACCAAAATCTTTGGGCGCCTGTTCCGGGTCATCAAGCACAGCTGGCAGATGTATTTCGTGGGATTTCTGTTCGGCCTCGGCTTCGACACCGCGTCGGAGGTTGCCCTCCTTGCTGTTTCGGCCGGCGCTGCCGCCAATGGCATCCCGTTTGGGGCCATCATCGCTCTGCCCCTCATCTTCGCGGCCGGCATGTCGCTCATGGACACCGCCGATGGAGCGTTCATGGCCAAGGCTTATTCATGGGCGTTCGCCAGCCCCGTCCGCAAGGTGTTCTACAACCTGACGATGACGAGCCTGTCGGTGTTCGTGGCGCTCTTCGTCGGGCTCGTGGAGCTGCTGCAGGTGCTCATCCACTCGCTCAACCTGAAAGGTGGCGTGTTCAGCGCAATCGCCGGCTTCGACCTCATCGGCAGGGCGGGCTACGTCATAGTCGCGGCCTTCGTGCTGGCGTGGGCGGCCGCATTCGTGATCTACAAGGCGCGCCGCATCGATGAGCGGTGGGCGGCGCTGGTGGAAGAGGTCGCCTAGCTCTCCACCGGAAGGCCGTAAACCCGGCTGGCGTTGCCCCCGAACACGGCATCGCGCGCGGCAGGATCCAGTCCTCTGATCGCAAACCTGAGCGCATCGACGACCCGCGCGTAGGGCGCCGCCATAAGGCAAACCGGCCAGTCGGAGCCGAACATGCACCGCTGGGGTCCGAACCACTCCAGGGCTCGAAGCACGTATGGCTCGAGATCGCCTGGCGTCCACGCTGCCCACGAGGCTTCAGTGACCATTCCCGACAGCTTGCAGGTGACATTCGCGCATTCGCCGAAGGGCGCCATCGCATGCTCCCATTCCTCATCAACCGGTCCGGAGGCGATCCGAGGTTTGCCGATGTGGTCGATGACAAACCGGACCTGGGGCAGCCGCCGCACCACCTCGAGCGCGGCGGGCAGCTCGCGGGTGCGAACCAGCAGGTCGTAAACGAGGCCCGCCACCCCGACGGCCTCGATGCCGCGTTGGACTTCTTTTTTCAGCAGCCATTGCTCGTCGGGCTCGTCGTGCACCTGGTGACGAACGCCGACAAGGTGTTGTCCGCCGGGCCCGGCACGCAGGTCGGCAATGACGGCGGCGACCGACGGGTCGGTGAGGTCGACCCATCCGACAACGCCGGCCACAAAGTCAGTGGTCTCCGCAGTGCTGAGGAACTCCCGGGTCTCCGCGAGGCTTGGGAGAGTCTGGACGACGATCGTCTTGTCGACCCCGCTCTCCGCGAGAAGCGGCTTGAGGTCTTGAGGGCCGAATGGCCTTCTAATCGGGTCAAGCTCGCTGGACATCCAGTAGTAATCGCGCAGCGTGGGATCCCAGAAATGGTGGTGGGCATCGACCACCATCGTCATGGGGTGGGCGCGTCGTCCCGCAGGAGTCCTTTGGTCTTGAGCTCTTGCCACAGCGCCGGCGGGATGTCCACCTCGAACATACGTAGGCTCTCGTCGAGCTGATCCACCGATCGGCACCCGACGACGACGCAGCTCACCGATGGGTGGCCCAGCGGAAACTGCAGGGCCGCGGCTTTGAGTGGCACACCGTGACTGTCACAGACCGCACGAATCTTTCGCGCGCGCTCGAGGAGCGGCTGAGGCGCGGAGGTGTAGTTGTATCGCGCGCCTGGCTTGGGATCCGCGAGGATCCCGCTGTTGTAGACGCCGGCTGCGATGATCGCGATGCCGCGCTCGACGCAGATGGGGAGGAGCTCGTCAAGTGCGACCTGGTCGAGGAGGGTGTAGCGGCCGGCCAGCAGGAAGCAGTCGAAATTCCCTTCGCGTGCGAATCGGGCGAGCATCTCGGCCTGGTTCATACCGGCGCCGACTGCTTGAATCACCCCTTCCGACCTCAGATGGTCTAGCGCTTTGTAAGCGCCGCGAATCGCGTCGTCGTAATGGTCGTCAGGGTCGTGGATGTGAAGGGTGTCGATGCGCCCGAGCTGCAGGCGCTCGAGGCTCTCATCGACAGAGCGCAAGACCCCGTCGTAGGTGAAATCGAATACCGGGTTGACGGGGGGTGTCCCTTTGAAATTCTGGCCGGGCTCTGGCGGGGCGTCAGCGCGGAGAAGGCGTCCAACCTTGCTCGCGAGCACGAATTCCTCTCGCGGCTTGTCATGTAGGGCTTTACCCAAACGCATCTCCGCCAGGCCGAACCCATACAGAGGGGCCGTGTCGAAATGCCGGACGCCGGCGTCCCAAGCCCGAGAGATCACAGCCAGGGCCTGGTCCTCGGGCACCGCTTCGTAAAGGCCGGCGAGCGGCGCCGTGCCAAGGCCGAAACGGGTCACCGTCAGGGAAGTGCGTCCCAGCCGTGTACGCTCGGCTGCTTTCACGAGAGCACTTTCATGGCGTCACAGCTCGAAGATCACGGGCATACGATCGCTGCCCTTGCCGCTGAAATCTGTCGCAGCCGCCATCATCGGCGCCATCTCAGCCTGCCACCGCAGGTTCACCGGGTCGTTGGCCAGCTCGGTCAAGGCGTGGTCGAAGTCCGCGCACTCGATGTAGTGGAACAGGTCGAGGCCGTCGCGAAAGATGACGTACTTGGTCACGCCGACCCTGCGGTTTGCGGCCAGCACTTCCGGCCACACGTTGCGGTGGTATTCCTCATAGCGTTCCTCGGTGCCGGGCTTGAGCCGCGTATGCAGGCCGACCTTCATCTACGGCTTTTGATTCCGCGTTTCGACTGCTTCGCCGTCCGCGAGCTGTGACCGCAGCCAGCGCTCGCCACTTGCGATGTGGGCGGTGGCCGCAGCGCGTGCCAGCTCGGGGTCACCGGCAACTATCGCTTCGTAAATGCGCCGGTGCTCGTCGCGCGTCACATCGAGCGCGTTGTCCACACGGCGGCCGCGCCATAGCCGGACTCTCATCGTGCGAGTCGAGAGGCTCGCCAACAGGGAGGTGAGGACCGCATTGCCGGTGGCTCGTGCGATGACGGCGTGGAATGCGACATCGGCTTCGACCAGCTCCTCGACCCCGTCGGCCTCACCCATGCTGTCGAGTTGTCGTCGCAGCTCTGCTTTGCCTGCGTCGTCGATTCGCGCGGCCGCCAGCGCGGCTGCGGATGCCTCGAGTATTCGCCGCACCTCATAAAGCTCGACGGCGGTGTCGCCCAGCAGCAGATGGCTGACGAAGCCGGTGCTCTCTAGCAGCAGGTCGGGCTCGAGGCTGCTGACGTAGGTGCCGTCGCCTTGCCTGACCTCGAGCACCCTGAGCTGAGACAGCGCCCGCACCGCCTCGCGTAGGGAGTTGCGCGAAAGACCAAGCTGGGCGGCCAGCTCGCTCTCCTTCGGAAGGCGGTCGCCAGGTCCCCAGCTGCCAGAGACGATGAGCTCGCGAATCTTGTCAATGGCGCCGTCGGTGACGCTCGGTGCGCGGCCTGCACGGCGTTTGCCGGGGGTGTCGGTCACTGCCCGCGAATTGTGGGGCATCGCCGCGTTTCTGCCAAGAGGTCGGACCTTCATGGGTAGATAACGCCTGTCCGCCCAGCGGTGAACCGACTGCTGTTGACAAACATCGGAGCTTTAGCATATAACTCGGCCCGGGGATGCCGACAAGGATTCTGCGGGTCACGGCTCGGGACATCCGGTTTCCGACCTCGAGGACGCTGGACGGCTCGGATGCCATGAACCGCGACCCTGACTACTCGGCTGCATACGTGGTCCTCGAGACCGACCATCCGGACGGCCTGAAGGGGCATGGGTTGACGTTCACGATCGGGCGCGGCACCGAGCTCTGCGTGGCAGCGGTGGAGCTGCTCGCTCCCCATGTCACAGGCCGCACGCTGGAGGAGATCGCGGCCGACATGGCCGGCTTCTGGCGCGGGCTGGTCGCTGACAGCCAGCTTCGGTGGCTCGGGCCGGAAAAAGGTGTCGTGCACCTGGCGACTGCGGCGCTTGTCAACGCAGTGTGGGACCTGTACGCGAAAGCGGAGGGCAAGCCGCTGTGGAAGTTGCTCTCTGACATGTCGCCAGAGCAGCTTGTCGCTTGCGTCGACTTTCGATACATCGAGGATGCGCTCGACCGCGAGGAGGCACTCGAGATCCTGCGACTCAATGTCGCCACGCGACCCGCGCGAGAGATGGAAATGCTTCGCGATGGGTTCCCGGCCTATACGACGTCGGCTGGCTGGATGGGGTACTCAGACGAGAAGATCAAGCTCCTCGCCGACCAGGCGATGGCTGCCGGCTTCACGCACCTGAAGCTCAAGGTCGGTGGCGACCCGGAGTCTGACCTGCGCCGGGCCCGCATCCTTCGCGCCGCGATTGGGCCAGACCGCCACCTGATGCTCGACGCCAACCAGGTGTGGGGAGTAGAGCAGGCGATCACGGCTGTGCGGGCTCTGGCCGAGGTCAACCCGTGGTGGATTGAGGAGCCCACCAGCCCCGACGACATTCTCGGCCACAGGCGCATCCGCGAAGCGATCGAGCCGATTGGGGTGGCGACCGGGGAGCATGTGCACAACCGCGTGATGTTCAAGCAGCTGCTGCAGGCGGGGGCGATCGATTTCTGCCAGATCGACAGCTGCCGCCTCGGTGGCGTCAACGAGGTGATCGCCGTGCTGCTCCTGGCCGCGAAGTTCGGTGTGCCCGTGTGCCCCCACGCGGGTGGGGTGGGCCTGTGCGAGTACGTCCAGCACCTGGCGATATTCGATTACATAGCGGTAAGCGGCTCCCTCGACAACCGTACATGCGAGTTTGTCGACCACCTCCACGAGCACTTCGTCCACCCGGCCATAGTGGCCCGCGGTCGCTACCAGGCTCCAAGCGCTCCCGGTTACAGCGCGGAGATGAAAAAGGTGTCGCTCGCGAGGTACGCGTTCCCTCGTGGCGAAGCGTGGAAGGCAGAACATCCGATGGCTGAGGTATGAAAGTGGGCACTTGACACGTGAGCCGGTTCGACTTAGGGTGCAGTCGCGACCAAACATCGGATTAATGCGGGTAGGTCGGTGGTCGTCAATAAAGAGGAGGAATCAGCTTGAGAGCGCATTTCGGTAGTCGGATTCGAGCAACGGGAGCTACGGCTGCGGTCGCGCTTCTGGCGGTGGCCTGCGGCGGGAGCTCAACGCCCGCGGCCGGCGGCCCTCCGAAGATCGGCGTCGTCCTCACCTACAACCTGCCCGGCTTTTGGGGCAACTACCTGAAGTACGAGGCGACGTATGAGACGCAGCTTGGCGTCAAGCTGATCGGGCCTGACGTCGCGAACGTCGAGGCCAATGGAAATGAAGCCGCCCAGCAGATCCTCGATGTCAGGTCGCTTATCGCGCAGGGCGTCCAGGCGCTGATCATCAACCCGGCGGACAGCGCGGCAATCGGGCCCGCGCTCGACTATGCGAAGAGCAAGCACATTCCTGTCATCACGGTGGACGTGGCGCCGAGCCAGGGCAGCGTGTACATGATCGTGCGCGCGGACAACACCGCATATGGCAACAAGTCCTGCGACTACATCGCGTCGCACGCGAGCAGCCCGGGCACCATCGCGATGGTCGAAGGCGACTTGACGTCGCTCAACGCCAGGGATCGCGCCGACGGCTGCACCAAGATCATCCAGTCCAAGTATCCGAACTTCACTGTGAAGTCCTACGAGACCAAGAACTGGGGCACCGACCCTGCTGTGCAAGAAGCGACGACTGCGCTGACCGCGATCAAAGACCTGCGTGGCATCTACGTTCACTGGAGCGTTCCTGAGGACGGGATCATCGCGGCCGAGAAGCAGAAGAAGCTGTACTCGGACGTCGGCGCCGCCAACCACATCACCCTGGTCGGCAACGACGGATCGCCACACGAGTGCGATCTCATCCGCGCCAAGACGCTGGACGCCACCATCGACCAGCCTGCCGACAAGTACGCGTACTACGCGATCTACTACGCGAAGCAGGCGATCGCAGGCGCGACTTACACCGCCGGCCAGACCACCGACCACAACAGCTCGATCGTGACTGTGGCCGGCAACCTCGAGGACGGCCTCGCGGCCCCGCTCGTCACCCTGGCGGGCGACACCGGCTCAACCCAGGTCAACTCAACTGACCTGTGGTGCAACAACAAATAGCGGCAAAGAGGTAAAACTCAAGCTCACAAATGGAGGGAAACTCACCACGGGGAGCTGAACACCAGCCCCCCGTGGGTGAGGCCCTCGACGTCTCGAAGACTTTCGGCGAAACCAGGGCTCTGCTGAATGTCTCGCTGGATGTTCGCGCCGGGGAGTGTCACGGTCTCGTCGGCCGGAACGGAGCCGGCAAGTCGACGCTCGTAACCCTCCTTACGGGGCTCGCTCGCCCGGACCGAGGCTCGATCCGGCTTGCCGGCGCACCCGCTCCAAGCCTCGCCGATCGCGGCGAGTGGCTGGACCGCGTGGCCTGCGTGTATCAACGGTCGATGGTGGTGCCTCCGCTCACCGTGGCCGAGAACGTGTTTCTCAATCGCCCTACCGGTGATGCGCGCAGCCCATTTGTCAATTGGCGCCGCATGCGTCAGCAAGCCCACGAGGTCATGTTGGAATGGGGCTTCGACATTGATGTCGACCAGGCAGCGGGAAGCCTGACCGTCGAGCAGAGGCAGATCGTGGAGATCGCCCGCGCCCTCTCAATCGGCGCACGATTCCTGATCCTCGACGAGCCCACCGCTGCGCTCGAGAAGGCGGCGGTTGAGCGGCTGTTCGCACGCGTTCGCAGGATGCGCGAAGGCGGCATCGGCGTCCTGTACATCTCTCATCACCTGGAGGAGATCTACGACATCTGCGATCGCGTCAGCGTCCTTCGCGACGGTGAGCTGGTGCTGACGGGAGCCGTATCTGACATCAGCCAGCCGAACCTGGTGGCGGCGATGGTGGGCAGCGCCCCGTCGCGGCGTGCGACTGAAATCGAGGCGGTGCCGAACCGCTCAGGGCTCGGCGAAGAGAGGCTGGCGGTAACTGAGCTGAAGGTCACGTCAACGGGCGGCTCAGTTGAAGGCGTGAGTCTGTCGGTGCGGGCCGGCGAGTGCGTCGGGCTGGTCGGTCTTGACGGAAGTGGAAGCGTGACGCTGGCGGATGCCGTGATCGGGCTGATCAAGCCGCAATCGGGAACGGTGAAGGTTCTCGGCCGTCCTGTACCGCCCGGCAAGGTGGACGCGGTGCTCCACCGCGGCGTTGGTTACGTGCCCCAGGATCGCCACGCGCGAGGCTTCGCGCCGCAGCTCGGTGTCGGCGAGAACCTGACGCTTGCCGTGCTCGAGAACGTGTCGCGTGGTGTCCTCGGCGTGGTCAACTTCAAGGCACGGGACCGTATCGCGCAGGAACAGGTCGACAAGCTGCAGATCGTGGCGTGGAGCCTGCAGCAGCCGGTGTCCAGCCTGAGCGGTGGTAATCAGCAGAAAGTGGTGGTGGGGCGCGCCCTCGCACCGAATCCATCGGTCCTCATCGTCGTAAACCCCACGGTTGGCGTGGATGTCGCGTCCAAGGAGGCGCTGCTCGACGCAATGCGCAAGGCTCGGGATGAGGGCATGGCAGTGCTGCTGGTCTCCGACGACTTCGAAGATCTCCGAATCTGTACGCGGTTGCTGGTCATGGTCCGGGGTAAGGTGGCCCACCAGTTCGAACAACCGCCATGGGATCGGCAGCAGCTGATCGCGGCGGTGGAAGGGCTCGAGCTCGTCGGAGCTGGGGACCCGCAACGATGAGCAATGTGACGACTGAACCTGCGGCCTCCGAACCGACAACACCAGGCAGCACCCGGGCGATGCCGCGTCGAGATGCGCGACACCTTGCGCTCAAGTGGTTTCGAGAGCTGCCGTTAGTCCCGGTCATCGTCCTGGTGATGATTTGGGGCTCAATTGTCAACCCGGTCTTCTTGACCTCGTCAAATCTCACCGACGTGGCGACCGGAGGAGCCCCATTGGGCCTGGTGGTTGTCGCCGAGACCTTGATTCTCCTCACTGGAAAGTTCGACATCTCGCTCCAGGGCACCTTCGGACTGGCCCCGCTCCTCGGCGCATGGCTGATCGCCCCAGCAGCCAGCGAAGGTCTGGGCACCCAGTGGAACCCGTGGTTCGGCATCCTTCTGGTGCTCGCAATCGGCCTGGCCGTCGGGATCTTCAACGGCTTCCTGGTGATCAAGGCCAACTTCAACGCCTTCATCTTCACGCTGGCGATGAGCATCCTCTTGACCGGGCTGCAGCTCGGCTGGCTTGGCGGCCGGACCGTGTACCACCTACCGGAGGTCTACATCTATCTCGGCTCGGAGTCGTGGTTTGGCATTTCGGTCGCGGTTTGGGTCGCGACTATTGTTTTTGTGATTGCCGAGCTCTTTCTTCGCTACCACCGGGTAGGTAGGGCGATGTACGCAATCGGCGGGAACCTCGAAGCCGCGCGGGCGGCGGGTATCAAAGTGGACAGGATCCGGATCGGCGTTTTCGTCGTCGCCAGCGTCCTCGCCGCGGTCGCCGGGCTCATGGTGGCCGGCCGGGTCACCGTAGCCACCGCGGGTCAGGGCTCCAACCTCATCTTTGGAGTCTTCGCCGCGGCGGTAATCGGCGGCGTTTCGCTGGACGGTGGTCGCGGTCGCATGCTCGGAGCGTTGACAGGCGTGATCTTGCTTTCGCTGGTCACCAACATCCTCACTCTCTCCAGCATCAGCTCCACCTGGATCGATGCTGTGGACGGCGCGATCATCCTGCTGGCACTTGGCGTGGCGCGCTTGATCGGAACGGAGCGGGCTTAGCGAGTGGGGAGGCTTGACGGGAAGGTCTGCGTGATCACCGGGGCCGGCTCGGGGATCGGCCAGGCGAGCGCGCGGCTCTTCGCCCGCGAAGGCGCCCAGGTCGTGGTCGCCGACGTCGACGATCGTGCGGCGAAGGCGACGGTCGCTGAGATTCGCAAAGCGGGTGGGCTCGCGGTCGCTGAGCACGTCGATGTCACCGATGAGGAGGAGACGGTCGCAGCTACCGCCAGGATCGTGAAGCGGTTCAAGCGCATCGACGTTCTTTTCAACAACGCGGGCATCAGCGGAGTTGGGGACGTGGTCGAGACGGAGCCCGAGCTGTTCGACCGCGTAATGAGGGTCAACGTGCGCGGGGTCTATCTGATGAGCCGGGCTGTCGTTCCCGTGATGTTCAAGCAGCGGTCCGGATCGATCATCAACATGTCGTCATGCATCGCGGAGATCGGGCTGGCGCGGCGCGTGTCGTATGCGGCTTCGAAGGGAGCGGTGCTCTCGATGACGAAATCGATGCAAGTCGACGTCGCCCAGTACGGCATCAGGGTCAACGCCCTGCTGCCGGGCACGATCATGACCCCCTTCGTTGAGCGGTACCTGAAGGAGTCCTACTCCGATCCGGAGGAAGGGTATGCATCGATCCGCAAGCGGCAGCTGGGCAGCGAGCTCGGCCAGCCAGAGGATGTTGCGTGGGCCGCCCTGTACCTGGCATCGGATGAATCGCGCTTCGTCATGGCCTCCGGCCTGGTCGTCGACGGTGGTGTGACCGGGGCGAAGTAGCTTGCGCTTAGGCCTGGTCGGCGCCTTCCCGGAACAGTCCGTCGAGGTCCAGGCGCCGGTTGCCCATTGCCATGTGGCCCTCTTCGTCGCGCGGCCATTGGTCTTCGCTGCGATCCCAGGCCAGCTCAAGGCCGTTCTCGTCCGGGTCACGGAGGTAGAGGGCCTCGTGCGTGCCGTGGTCGTTGAACCCGTCCAGCGGCCAGTCCGCCGCGACCAGCCTCCGGAAAGCGTCGCCCAGCGCAGCCCGGGTCGGGTAGCGGATGGCGACGTGGTAGAGACCGGTGGTTCCGGGCGGTGGGGGCGTGCCGCCCTTTGACTCCCAGGTGTTGAAGCCGAGGTGGTGGTGGTACCCGCCCGCGGACAGGAACAGGGCGTCGGGCCTCTTGAAGACGACGTCGAAGCCGAGGATGTCGACGTAGAACTTGTAGATCCGATCGATGTCGGCGGTCTTGAGGTGGACGTGGCCGATGTCCACGCCGGGATCGATCGGCTTGGCGCTGCGCTCCCTCGG
>DATCAV010000082.1:0-5224 GCA_036512415.1 Candidatus Dormiibacterota bacterium
CTCCGCGATGCCGTCGTAGTAGGCAGAGTCGGTGACCCAGCCGAGCCGGTCGCCGAACCGGAAACCGTACGTCTCGACCTGGTGCCGATGCAGCGGAGTCGTTGTGAACTCCATGCCATTGACGTTGTAGGTGGTCTCGGGCTGGAGCCTCACGACCTCTTGCGGAAAGCGCCGGAGGTACTGCAGCACGACAGGATCGTCGTCGAGCGCGTCCGATGGGCAGAAGAGCCGGCCGCGATGCGCGAACCCGCCTTCGGTCATAGCCTCGACCATCACGTTCACGTCGCCGCAGTGATCGAGGTGGCGATGGCTGACCACGATGGCGTCGAGCTTGGTGAGGTCGACCTTGCGCTTGGCGTACTGAACGATGGCGCCCGGTCCGGGGTCGAGTGCGATGCGCGCTTTGCCATCCTCGATGTAGAGGCCGCCCGAGGCGGCGAGCTGCTTGGCGACCATGAACCGAGCGCCTGCGGTGCCCATGAAAGTGAGCTTCATGTCTCAGCGACCTGACTGAGGGCAGCCTCAGTTTCGCCGCCGAAGTACCGCTCGTAAAGCTGTTCGACGCGCTCGAGCGTATCGATCTCCTCGACCGGCTTGTCGTCGCGGATGCGGACGATGCGCGGGAATCGCAGCGCAAAGCCGCTGGCATGCCGGTTTGAATGCTGAATCGAGTCGAACGCCACCTCGATCACAACCTCCCGTTTCACCGCCATGCCCCAACCGCGATCTTCCAACGCGATGGCCTTGAACCGCTCCGTCATCTCTGCGATCTCCGCGTCCGTCAATCCCGTGTAGGCCTTGCCGACGTTCACGAGCTTGCCGGTCTTGGTGTCCTTCACGGCAAACGTATAGTCGGACAGCACGCCCTTGCGCTTGCCGTGGCCCCACTCGACAGCGGTCACCACCACGTCCAGGGTCGCCAGCGGCCGCTTCAGCTTCAACCAGGCCAGGCCTCGCCGCCCTGGCGTGTAGGGACTCAACGGGTCCTTCACCATCAAGCCTTCGTGCCCGCGCTCGCGCGTGTCCGCGAAGATTCTGTCGAGGTCATCAGGGCTGGTCGCCTCCTCGAGCCGCGCGAGCAGGAATGGCGGTTCGACACCGAGGTCCTCGAGCAGGCGGCGGCGTGTCTCCACCGGCTCGTCCAGCAAAGAGCGCCCGTCGAGGTACAGGAGGTCGAAGATCACCAGCACCACAGGGACTTCGCGGCGGAGCTCGTCCGTGACCTTCTTGCGACCCAGTCGGTGCTGCAGCTCGAAGAAGCGCAGGACCTTGCCATCGCGATGAGCGAGCACCTCGCCATCGAAGAGGACAGCGTGACCGAGATGTGGAGCAGCCTCAGCCAGCTCTGGAAATGCACCGGTGGTCTCTTTCAGGTCGCGCGAGAAGAGCTCAACGCGCCCGTCGTCGTGGTGAAGCTGGCAGCGCACGCCGTCGTACTTCTCCTCAGTCCAAACCTTATCTGCCCCCATCCGCTCGAAAGCTTCGGCCGCTGTCTCGACCGGGCTCGCGAGCATGAAGCGCACCGGCTGGAACAACGAGACAGTCGACGTTTCCAGCTCGCCCCGCTTGCAGCGCACCGCAGTCTCCCCGATGTCACCAGTGATGAGATGGATCTTCTTGACCTTGGTCACCGGCAGCTCGAACGCTGCTGCGATCGCAGCCTCAACCAGGCCTTCGCTAAGCCCGATGCGCATCTCGCCAGAGATCACCTTGACCGCGAACCTGGCTGCTTCAGGGTGCAGACGTCGCAATAGAGCCTCGAGCGGCGCCGCCTTGCCCGCGCCTCGAGCGGTTCGGATCCCTTCCAATGCTTCTTCGAATTCGGCGAGCGAAACGGGCTCAGCCTTGGTCCGGCCTTCGAGGGCTTCGCCGGCCCAATCGCCGATGTCGGAATGCTTGCGAAAGATCGCCCGCAGCTCGTCGGGGTCGCGCCCCGAGATCGATTCGACAACCTTGCTCACCGTCGACCAGCCGAGGCCCAGCGTTCGGCGCTGCGAAGGGCTGAAGGCGCGCCCGCTCATGAAGACTGCGGCGCGCCTGAGGTCGCCTTCGTCCAGCGTGCGGAAGTACTCGGCGAGGATCCGCGCCTTCTCCGAGGTGGACGATGTGGCGCCGACTGTGGCCGCGGCGCGCGCGAAGTCCAGCAGGCCGCCAGCTACTCCCATGGGTGGCCTATCGTAAGTCGCATGCGCCGCTGTCCCTATCTCGAGGAGTTTCTGAAGGAGCGTCGCTCGGTCCTTCGCGTCTATCGATTCGATTGCCACGTCGATCGAAAGTCGAAGCGCAAGTACGCGTTGAGCGACAGGCCACCGATCTGCGTGCGCAACTATGAGGATTGCCCCCTGTACCAGGCGGAGAAGCGGCGCGAAGATCAAACCATCACGCGCTACACGGATTGAACTGCACGATCTGCCAGGCGCCGGCCCTGCCCCTCGATGGAGCCTGCGTCTTCTGCCACTCGCCGATCGGCGCCGAGGAGGACCCGGAAGAGCTGCTCGATTACCTGGCTGAGAAGATTCCGATCGCCAAGGTCAAGCGAAACCACGGACGAATCACTGATCTGACAGTCGACACGCGCGGCCGGAAGTGCAGGGCCTACATCAACAAGAAGGAAGCGCTCGAGCTCGAGCCCCCGGTTCACTTGACTGCGTGGGTGGACTTGCTTCTGAACCGGCTCAGCGACGCCGCAGCCACTGACGCGGATCTGCGCCGCGCTTACCTTCGATCAGGCTGGGCGCTGCGCTAGGCCGGCTACAGCGCGAGCGCCAGCTGTTCCGTCGCTTCCAGCGCTGACGCTTTGATGCCTCTCTTGCGCAGGTGCCGCGCGAAATCTTCGGTGTAGCCATGCACCGTATAGACCTGCTCCGCGCCCGAGCGTTCGACGACCTCGAGCAGCTCGTCGAAATCGCAATGGTCTGACAGGTCGAACGTGGCGTCCGCGCCGAAGATCCTCGAGAACTCCGCGTCCTTGGCCCATCCGGAGACCAGAGCCGTACGGTAGCGCCCGAGCCTGCGCACCTCGTCCTTTCCGGCGGGGGGCGCGATCACGACGCGCCCAGGCTCGACCTCACCGTCCAGCTCGACCCACTCGGGGAGCGGCCGGCCCGCCATCGCATAAGCCTGCGCGCATGGGACGCATCGCTTCTCGAGTGCGAACTTGAAGCCGTAGCTCGACAGCGCGAGCATGATCTCCTCGGTCTTGCCCAGGGCGTGGCACAGCAGCACGGGCGTCACGCGGCTGTCGAGGGCGAGCCGGCACCAGCGCGCAATCGCCTCGACCGTCGAGTCGGGATCGCCGAAACGAAAGTGCGGACGTCCATAGGTGCTCTCGAGCACAAGGACATGCGCCTTGGGCACTTGAGTCGGCGGCAGACCGCCCGGCTGGCGCAGCTTGATGTCGCCCGTGTAGAGGACGCGAGTGCCCTGGTGCTCGAACAGCAATTGCGCGGAGCCGAGCATGTGGCCGGCCGAATGCAGCGTCACCGTGGCCGGGCCGAGCCGCATCGGCTCGTCATAGCCCAGCATCCGCCAGCCGCGCGGCCGCCGCGCATCGGGGATGAGGCCAAGCGTCTGCGGTGTGAGCAGCGCCTCTTTGTGGCGTCGCGCGTGGTCGGTGTGGGCGTGCGAGATGAACGCGAAGTTGCGGACGACCAGTGGATCCAGCCACAGGCGATGCCCCGAAATCGACACACCACGGTCCCAAACGACCTGGGTGCTCACCGCGCAGACCTTGCCACGTGAATGGTGTCGCCCTTGGCGAACAGGTCACCTGGGACCTCGACGCCGATGGCCGCATAAGCCTCGAAAGGGACGCCGATGTCGGCGATCCAGAGATCGCCGGACGCTGCCGGACCGTCGCTCTTCAACAGGCCGGGCTTGGCCAGCCCGAGTGTCACAGTCGTAGTGGCGCGCACGCATGGAGCGTAGGCGACGCCGGTGTCGGCGTCGAGGCCGGAGGGCACATCGATCGCTATGACCGGCAGGCCGGAATCGTTTACGGCCTCGATCCATGCGGCGAACGTTCCTTCAGGCTTTCGTGACAGCCCTGTACCAAACACCGCATCGACCACCGACTCAGCGCCGTCCAGTTGCAACTCGCTGAAGATCTCGATCCCCAAGCTGGCTAGCGCATCCCTTTCGCGAGCGGCGGCGCCCTTCAGCTTGTCCGCATCGACGCAGCTGACCGACGCCAGCCGCCCCCAGCGATGAAGGTGGCGGGCGGCGGCGAGGCCGTCCCCGGCATTGTTGCCGACGCCGCAGACGACAGCTGTCCAGCCCGTACAAAACCTCGCGACCTGCCAGCCCGCCGCCTCCATGAGCCAGTCCACAGAGATGCCGAACCGCTCCTGCGCCAGGCGGTCGACCTCGGCGACCTGCCGGCTAGTCAGCATCGGTGGGGCGCTGGACGACAAAGGAGCAGTAGGGGTCGTGGCGGTGGATGGAATCCGCCTGCGAGACGGCGGTGCCGAGCAGCTGGGAGATGAGGTGGGGCGTGATGGTGCAGACCTGGGGGAATTTGAGCGCGGTGTTGCGGAAGGGGCAGTTGTGGATGGTCACCTTGACGCCTTCCGGTGTCTCCGTCTGCTCGGCCAGCGTGCCGGCCCGCCCGATCCAGGCCACCACCCGCCTCAGCTTCTCGTCGAACTCGAGGCCTTCCAGGTTGCGGGCGATCGCCCCCGCATGCCGGGTGGCCATGCGCTCGAAGACCTCGTCCAGGGCGCCCGGGCCGCCCATCTCCTGGACCTCCTTGAGCACCATCGTGGCGAGCTGGCCGTAGCGCTTGGGGAACACGGAGTCGGCCCGCTCGGTTAGGGAGAACAGGAGGGAAGGGCGGCCCCGGCGGCTCTTTTCAGGGCTGCTGACCACGAAACCGTCCCGTTCCAGGTTGGTCAGGTGTTGACGGACCGCGTTTGGGGTAACTAAGAGCTCGGCAGCGATCGTTTCGGTGCTGGCGTGGCCCTTACGCCGGAGCAGCTCCAGGACTTCAATGCGGGTGGAACGGCCGGCAATCTGTTGGCTCATCCGGTCGGTGGCGGCGATGCTAGCACAGCCGGGAACCATTTATTACATACGGATCTTGACAAAAGATTTAGGGCCCGTAAAATTGGCTTCGGAGAGAGAAAAATGACGATGATCAAGCAGGCAAGCCGCGCCATCGAGCACATGACCGCACGCGAGCGTCGCGTCCAGCGGGCCAAGTACGCGCGCCGTAACAAGATGCACC
>DATCAV010000083.1:0-5329 GCA_036512415.1 Candidatus Dormiibacterota bacterium
CAAGGTTCGTTCATTCCGCCTCAACGACAAGTGCGCTGCGGGCACCGGCGCGTTCCTCGAGAAGACCGCCCGCTATATGGGGCTCGACCCCGCCGAGATCGGCTCACTGGCGATGGTGTCCAAAGAGCCGGTGACGATCTCGAGCGTCTGCGCCGTCTTCGCCGAGTCCGAGGTCATCAACCACCTCACCAGCGGCACCAGACCGGAGGACATCATGTACGGCGCCGTGCTGTCGCTGGCCGGCCGCGCACACCAATTGATGAAGCGCGTCGGCATGGAGCCCGAGTTCACCTTCTGCGGCGGAATGAGCCGCAACGAAGCCTTCGTCAAGGCCATCAAGCACGAGCTGAAAGCTCCCGTCAACGTGCCCGACGGGGATCTGGGGCATTTCAATGGTGCCCTGGGCGCCGGCTTGCTCGCCCTCGACCGGGTGCGCAAGCTGCAGGCGGCCGGGGAATGGACAAATCGCAGCCACAGAGCTGTACAAGGAGTTTCCGCATGAGCACGTTCAAACCCCGACCGGCAGCCGACTTTGGTTTCGAGCAAATCCTCTACGAGAAGGGCGATTGGGTCGCCCGGGTCACGATCAACCGGCCCGACGTCTACAACTGCTACTCCGCGCAGACCCTCCAGGAGATGACGATCGCGTTCCGCGACGCCGCGTGGGACGACTCGGTCGCGGTGGTGGTTCTGACTGGCGCGGGCGAGAAGGCTTTCTGCACCGGCGGCGACGTCACTGAATACCAGTCGAAGTACCTGAAGCGTCCTCGCGACTACTGGAAGTACATGGGGCTGTTCCACGACTGCCACGACCAGCTCCGCAAGATTGGCAAACCTGTCATAGCGCGCATCAACGGCATCGTCGCGGGCGGGGGTAATGAATTCAACATGGCCTGTGACCTGGCCGTGATGGCCGACCACGCGACCATCCGTCAGGTCGGCACCAAGGTCGGCAGCGTCGCCGCCGGCGGCGCGACGCAGTGGCTCCCGATCATGGTCGGCGATCGCCGCGCCCGAGAGATGCTGTTCACGTGCGACCCGATCGACGCAGCGACCGCGCTCGACTGGGGCCTGGTGAACCGCGTCGTTCCGTACGCCGAGCTCGACGCCGCCGTCGACGTGCTGGCGCAGAAGCTGATCGACAAGTTCCCAGAATGCACGCGCTACACGAAAGAGGCGGTCAACTACTGGAAGGACCAGTCCTGGGCGGCCTCGATCGGACATGCCCGCGACTGGCTGAGCCTGCACTTCGCGACCCTCGAGCCCTGGGAAGGCATGACCGCGTTCGTCGAAAAGCGGCAGCCGGACTATCGGGGCATCCGCCGGAAGGCGGCCGAAGGAGGCTCGAGCGAGTTCGTCTGGGGTCCCTACGTCGGGGTCTGTGGCGCATGCGGGGCCAAAGGAATCCCGGCCGATTTCGCTTTCTGCGGCAAATGTGGCGCTTCGCTTCAGAAAGTTCCGGCGGGCGCTGCAGCCGGCGTGTCCAACGGGCGGTAGGGATCGTGTTCCTCAGCTCGGCCGAGGCGATCGAGAGACTGGTGCCACAGGGTACCGGTCTCCTCGCCGTCGGCGGCATGCATATGCACAACAATCCAATGGAGCTGGTGCGGGAGCTGGTCCGGCGCCGGCGTGGCGTCCGCCGCCTTCTCACCAGTCCTTCCGCGTCGCTGGCGGCCGATCTTTTGATCGGCGCGGGCCTTGTCGACGAAGTCGCCACGGCCTACATCGGTTTCGAGCATCTGGGCCTCGCCCCCGCCTACCGGCGCGCGGCCGAGTCGGCGGCGCTGAATGTGGTCGAGCTCTGCGAGGCGGCGATCGTCCACGGCCTCTACGCTGGGGCCGGCGGTCTGCCGTTCATTGCCCTACCGGCGGGCCTCGAGCTGTCGGACGTCAGCAGCGCCAACCCTGAACATTTCCGCATGATCACCGATCCGTTCACGGGCGATCGGGTGCTGGTCGCGGCACCGCTCCGGCCCAACGTATCGCTGATCCACGCCCTCGCCGCGGATGAGCGTGGGAACGTCTTCTTCGCCGGCGCGCACTTCACCGATCGGTTGATGGCGATGGCGGCGAAGACGGTGATCGTCCAGGTTGAGCGAATGGCCGAAGCCGGCGAAATCGCCGCTCAGCCAGCCGAGAGTGTCCTGCCAGGCTTCCTGGTCACTGCGGTCGTGGTCGCTCCGCGCGGCTGTCTGCCGACCGCATCGCACGGCGCATACGGGTACGACGAGCCGGGACTTCGCGCGTACCTAAAGCTTGCCCGCACCGCAGAGGGCTTCACCGAATATGTTCAGGTCAACGGGATGGCCCCGGCGGAGGTGACGGCATGAGCATCGCAGTCGAAGCCGAGTACTCCACCGGAGAGTTGATGGCCGCCGTCATGGCGCGCCACCTGCGCCCGGGTGAGGTCGCGATCATGGGCGCTGTGAGCGCGCTGCCGCAGGCGGCCTGCCGGCTGGCGCAGCTCACCACGGCGCCAGGCCTGTGGTTCATCGCGGGCGGCAGCGGTGCGGTCAATCCGCACCTCGACCCGTTGGTCGCGTCCAGCTGCGACGAGCGGCTGCTGGACGCAGATGCGGTCATGACGCTCCCGGATGTGATCCTGGTCGAGGGACGGGGGGACCTGATCGACGTTTTCTTCGCAGGCGGTCTGCAGATCGATGCGCGCGGCAACTGCAACCTGGGCCCGGTCGGCCCCTGGCGTCACCCGACGCTGCGCGGACCGGGTGGCGTCGGCCTTCCCTTCGTCTCGCGCGCCGGTCGAGTTGTCATCTACTCGATGTCGCACGACCGCCGGACATTCGTCGAGCGCGTCGGCTTCGTCAGCGGACCTGGCTTCCCGGCCGGATCCGGCGGGCTGCCGGGCGGCGGTCCGGCGCTGATCGTCACCCCGCTGTGCACGATGGACTTCGATTCCGAGACCCACCTCGCACGGCTGGCCACCCTACACCCAGGCGTCACCCTGGGCCAGGTACTTGAGTCGACAGGCTTTGCTCCCATCGTCCCGCCGAAGCTCGAGACCACCCCGGTGCCGACGCCGGACCAACTGGCAATCCTCCGCCGCCTGGACCCGACCGGCCTGCTGCGTGGGGGCGCGTGACAGTGAAGCGCTTTGAGGATCAAGTCGCGATCGTCACCGGAGCCGCCAGCGGAATCGGCCGGGCGACGGCGCTCCGGCTGGCCGCAGAGGGCGCAGCGGTCGTGATCGCCGACGTCAACATGGAGGGCGCCGGCGTCGTCGCCAAGTCGATATCGGAGGGGGGTGGCCGGGCAATTGCCCTGCAGGTCGACGTCACGGATGCCCCTGGAGTCAGGGCGATGACGGAACAGGCGGTCGCCGCATTTGGCAAGGTC
Organism: Candidatus Dormiibacterota bacterium; assembly: GCA_036512415.1. GTDB lineage: Bacteria > Chloroflexota > Dormibacteria > Dormibacterales > Dormibacteraceae > Palsa-872. The sequence goes on from DATCAV010000083.1 coordinate 3,355, forward strand.
GACATCCTCGTCTCCAACGCGGGTTGGGACCGTGCCGGACCGTTCGCTGACACCGACGAGGAGCTCTGGGACCGTGTTATCGCCATCAACTACCGCGGTCACCTGGCCACCTGTCACGCCGCTCTTCCTTATATGAGGGAGCGAGGCGGGGGTAGGATCGTCACGGTCGCCTCAGACGCAGGCCGGGTGGGATCGAGCGGCGAGGTCGTCTACTCGGGCGCCAAGGGCGCAGTCATCGCGTTCACCAAGGGCCTGGCTCGCGAGGTTGCCCGCTACGGGATCAACGTCAACTGCGTGGCGCCGGGCCTGGTCGACACCCCGCTCCTCGCCGGGATAGTCGAGGGTAACGAGAAGTTGATCGCGGCGATCGTCCGCTCCATTCCTCTTCGGCGCACCGGGGCTCCTGAAGAGGTCGCGGCGGCCATCTGTTTCTTCGCGTCGCCCGATGCGGCCTACATCACTGGCCAGACCCTGAGCGTCAACGGCGGCTTGACAATGCCTTGAACCTGACAAGTGGGGGTTGATGGCGTGGAATCGATCATGGAAGAGCTATTGCGGCAGCATCGTGGCGCTGAGGCGATGCTGGTCAAGCTGGCGGCCGGCGTGGGTCGAGTGCAGCGCGAGGGCGTGAATGGAGCGGGTGTCCTCGACGACCTCCGTGAGCTACGACGTGAGATACAAGGGGAGGTCTTGAGCCACTTTCGCGAAGAAGAGCAAGCGCTCTTCCCGGTGTTGGGCAGGCATATCGACAGCGCGTCGGGTCCGATCGCGATGCTGATGGAGGAACACGCGATCTTCCGCCAGCTCGAGCTCCAGTTCGAGGAGGCGGTTGCGGCCCTCGAAGCCGGCCATGGTGACGGTTGGGACGAGAAGGTGTGCGACGCCGGCGACTCGATCGCGCGACTGCTGCCGCCACATATAGAAAAGGAGGAAAGCGTTCTCTTCCCGATGGCCACGGACGTGCTGAGTGCGGACGAGTGGGATCAGGTGCGGCGGCTCTGGAAGGAGGCGCTCGCCGCGGTCACCTCCTGAGAGCGGCGGTGATCCCAAACATGAGGTTGGCTGGTCTCTCGGCGAGCCGGCGCAGGTACCACGCGGCCCACTCGGAGCCATAGCTGATCAGAACGGCTCCCCGGTGCCCCTCGGCGACCAGCGCCGACAAGTCGGCGTTGCGGATGCCGTACAACATGGCGATCTCGTAGCGGTCGCGGGCGACCTCGGCGGTGGCCAGGATCGACCTCAGAAGCTCGACGTCGTGCGTCGCGAGCGTGGGCGGCGGGTGGCCGTGCCCGGCTTCTTCAAGCAGTTGCAGCGCGATCAGCCTGTAGGCACTCGACACCTCGCTTCGTGATTGGAACGCGATCGCTACGGGTTCCTTGTACGCGCCTTTGACCAGCCTGATCCGCGGCTGCAGCAGCACAAGGTTCTGCAGATCGGAGGGAGTCCGGCGCAGGTAGGCCTGCAGGCAGAGGCCGACATTATCGTGCCGCTCACGCAGCCGGCGGTAAGCCTCCAGCGTCTCGGCAGTTGAGGCGCTCCCCTCCATATCGATCCAGATAAGTCGCTCGACCTCTGCGGCCGCGCCGGCCAACCTGTCGAGGTTTACGTCCAGGAGTGCGTTGTTGACGCCCAGACCCAGTTGCGTGAGCTTGACCGATGGATGGGTCGGCAGGTGCCGATGGGAGATGGCCGTCAATGCGTCCAGGTAATGGCGGGTGACCTCATCCGCCTGCTCCTGATCGGTGACGTCCTCGCCGAGCAGCGTCAACAGAGTGGAAATGCCGCGGTCAGCCATCCCCGTCGCGGCCGCGAGCGCATCGTCCAGGCCTTCGCCCGGCATGAAGCGAGAAACCGCACGGCGGGCCATTGCCGAGCGGCCGAGCCAGCCGCGCACCCGGCCGCTCTGGGATGCTCGTAGGAGGACCCCCTTCACCATGTCTGCGTCGGCCTTGCCGCTGGACCCATACCTAACTGT
>DATCAV010000084.1:0-20691 GCA_036512415.1 Candidatus Dormiibacterota bacterium
GGCCCGCCGCCTCCAGGGGGGAGTCCCCCTTGTCCATGGGGGGTGCGCCGGGATCTGGCTCCGCCAGGCCCGCCTCCTCCAGGGGGGAGTCCCCCTTGTCCATCGACTGGGCAGAGCGCTGGCGCTCGCTGGTCGCGGAGCGGGCGGCAGCCGCCAAGGGCCACAGCGATCCCAGCTACTGGGACCGCCGCGCGCCGACCTTTGCGCGATCCACACAAGCGCGCTCGGATGCCTTTCTCGAGGTGGTGGCGCCGTACCTCTCCCCCCGCAAAACGCTGATCGACGTCGGCGCGGGCGCGGGGCGGCACGCGATTCCACTGGCCGAGCGCCTCGAGTGGGTCACCGCCGTCGAGCCGTCAGAGGGGATGCGCGCCCAGATCCCACATCTCGACAACATGACCGTCGTCGCCAGCAGTTGGGAGGACGCCGCGGTGGCGCCTGCCGACCTATTGATCTGCAGCCACGTCCTGTACGGAGTCGAAGACCCGGTCCCCTTCATCGCGAAGATGGAGGCATCCGCCCGAGAGCGGATTTTCATCATGTTGCGCGAGTCGCCGATGGCCCACCTTGGGGCCCTCGTCCGCGAGCGGATGCTGGGCCAGGAACCTCGGTTGCCACGCTTTAGCGACCTCTTCATGCTCCTGGTGCAGATGGGCATCGCGCCGGACGTGACATTCATCAGCTATCCGAACCCGCAGAGATACGCCGCTATCGAGGAGGCGCTTGCGGACTGCCAGGCGATGATCGGAGACCGCTGGGACGAAGAGAAAGGTCGAGCCCTCGTCGAAGGCCTGCTCGAGGCTGACGGTGATGGGCTCTTGTTCCAAGGAGCGGTCACGCTCACCGGGATCGCGCATTGGCAGCCACAGACTCGCTGAAGTTCCGTGGCCGCGATCTCCTCATCCGGCCGGTCAGGCCGGCCGATCGCGAGCGCGTCGTCGACCTCACACGCGATGTCTGGAACGGCCACGACTACGTGCCGCGAGTGTTCGACGACTGGGTGTCCGACTCAGCTTCTGCTTTCCAGGCGATCGAGCTCGATGGCACCGTCGTCGGGCTGCAGCGGCTGCGCCCTTATGCGCCCGGCTTGCTCTGGTACGAGGGCCTGCGCGTCGCGAGCACCCACCGCCGGCAGGGCCTCGCACGCCACATGCTGCAGTTCGCCATCGCCCAGGCCCGCGAGCAAGGCTTTCGCGAGCTGCGCCTGGCGACCGGCAACCCGGCCGCCGCCAAGCTGTTCGAGGAGGAAGGCTTCGTCCGGCTCCAGGACAACCGGTGGTGGAAAGGCCTTCGAGTCGAGGGTGGCGAGTCGGCCCGGATACCCGGCCCAAGCGAGGCGGAGAAGCTATGGTCCGGCATCGCCACAAGCCCAGGGCTCGAGCTGTGGGGTGGCGTCACCGCCGACTTCCAGGGCGCCCAGGACCTGGGCGCCAAAGAACTGTCGAGGCTGGCCGGAATCGGGATGCTCAGGTCGGGACCGGGAGGGCGCGCGATCGTGGCGCTGCGGGAGCCATGGGGTAACAACATCTCGGTAGCGTTTGTCGCCGGCAAGGGTGGCGCGCTGCGTGAGCTGATGCTCGCGCTGCGCTTCGAAGCCGACGCCGACGGCCTCGACGACGTGACCTTGCCTCTGCCACGCGACCACCCTGCGGGCGATGACCTGCGAGCAAGCGGATACGATTTCGCAAATGACGACGACACCAGCTACATCTACGGATTGAAGGTCTAGCCAGTGTCGCGTCGTTACGTGATCCTAGGCAACGGCATTGCCGGGCAGACGGCCGCGGAAGAGCTGCGGAAGCTCGAGCCCGACTCGTCGATCGTGATGATCGCGGCCGAGCGCCATCCTCTTTACAACCGCGTCGCGCTGCCGAGATATCTGCGGGGCCAGGTGCGGCGCGAGAAGGTGTTCATGCGCACCCCAGAGGACTACGCGAGACAGAATCTCGACATCCACTTCGAGACCTGGGCGACCGAGATCGATACCGGCGCCAAGGTCGTGCGGACGAACCGCGACCAGGAGTTCAAGTACGACGCAATCCTCATCGCGACGGGGGGCCGTCCCAAGCCGCCGCCTTGGCCTGGCTCAGAGGAGGTCTCGCAGACCGTCGGGTTCCAGACGCTCGACGACACGGACGCGATCATCGAGAAAGCGGACACGGCGGAAAGGGTGCTGGTGATGGGCGGCAGCTTCATCGGATATGAGCTGGCGGAGGGTGTCAGCTTTCGCAAGAAGGCAAAGCTCACCTGGATCATGCGCGGGCCCTGGTTCCTTCGCTACGTGCTGGACGAAGAGGGCGGCCGGCTTTGCCGGCAGCTCGGAGAGGCCCAGGGCGTCGAGTTCATCACCTCTGACGAGGTCCAGAAGTTCAGCCGGAAAAACGGCCGGTTTGCAGCCGAGACTGTCAACGGTCACCACGTCGACTTCGACGTCCTTACTTACGGAGTCGGCCTGGACTACTACACAGAACCGGCCGGCGGTACCGGCATCGAGCTGAACAAGGGCATCGTCACCGACTCCAAGCTGCAGACCTCGGTCCCCGGCGTCTACGCGGCCGGCGACATCGCTGTCTTCTACGACCTGATGGTCGGGCGTCACAACCAGATGGGCACGTGGGACAACGCGGAGGCGCACGGCAAGGTCGCGGCACGCAACATGACTGGAGCGTCCGAGGATTTCTTTGACGTTCCGACGTACACCACAACGATGTTCGGGTCGACCCTGGCGGTGATGGGCGTCACGCCTGATGTGCAGCCGGACCTGGAGTCGGTGCGGACTTACAGCCTGGAGGAGAAGTTCTACCGCAAGCTGTTCTTCAAGGACGACAAGCTGGTGGGCGCGATCATGATCGGACCGCCAAAGGGCCGCAAGAAGCTGATCGAGATCATGCGCTCGCGCCAGCGGATCGAGCGCCCGAAGCAAGAGCTGCTGGACCCGAACAACCTGAAGGAATAGAAGTGGACCTGATGGCCGCCGAGTATCACTTCGTCACGAACTGGAAGATCCAGGCCACGGCCCACGAGGTCGCGGAAGTGCTTGGCGATCCGCTAGGGAGCTGCTGAGGCGGCGCGCGAAGACCGACGCGGAGCGGCTTGCGGTGCCCGCGCCTCCCGGGCCGACCTTCTCCAGAGCAGGACGGTAGCGAGAGCGCACGAAACTTCCCCGCATGGGAGTCGCTAACCTGATCTGTAACTAATGAGTCGCCGCTACAGGCCCTTTGATCCATTCGAACGCGGCGGCCCATTCGAGGGCGCGAGGGAGATTCGGTTCCCACGACCTCCGCGGCGCTTCTGGATTGGCGCCTCGCTGTTCGGGCTGGCGTTTCTCATCTTCATCTTTGCGAGCCCAATCGTCTGGTTCGCGACCGAACGGCAGTGGTTCAGCGCCCTCGGATACCTCGATGTGTTCACGACCCAATGGTCCCTGCAGCTGTTCCTGTTCGCCGGCAGCTTCGTGATCTCTTTTGTGTACCTGGCGGTGAACGTCGTAATCGCGCTGCAAATTCGGTCAGGCCCCGGCCTGCGTGCCGTGGGTATCAGGCGCGCGGTGGTCCGCACCCCCGTCGGCCGCGTCGCGCTCATCGCTGCCGCCCTTGTCGCGCTGATCCTTTCCGGCGGCGCGGGCAGCCAATGGCAGGCTCTCGCGCTGTTCCAGCACTACTCGCCCACAGGCACCACCGAACAGGTCCTCGGGATGGACATCGCCTTTTACCTGCTGACCCTTCCGTTTCTCCACGCGGTCGCGGGCTGGGCGCTGGGACTCGGGTTTTTGTCGATCCTTGTCATCGCCGGGCTTTACGTGTGGCGCGGGGACACGATCGACCTCAGCCTCAGTCCACCTGCGATCGCCCACCTTTCCGGGCTGCTGGCGATCTTCGCGCTGGTGCTCGGGGCATGGATGTGGCTTGGCCGCTATGACCTGCTCTTCGCTCACAACAGCCCGATCGTTTTCGGCGCCGCTTACGCAGACGTCAATGCGCGGCTGCCGCTGTTCACATTCCAGGCGGGAGCGGCAATCGTCCTGGCGGGCGCCATGATCGCAAATATCTGGCTAAGGCGCCTGTGGCTTCCGGTGACCGCCGCCGGGATCTGGGTTGCGCTGCTGCTGGTGGGCCAGCTGTACCCCGCAGCCCTCCAGTACTTCTTTGTCACTCCCAGCGCGCGCTCTTATGAGATCCCTTACATCGAGCGCGAGATCGCCGGGACGCGCGCAGCTTACGGGCTGAGCAACGTCACGGTGAGCAACTTCAGCGGCGATCAGCCTCTCACTGCCAAGGATGTTCAGAACGACCAGGTGACAGTCAACAACCTGATCTTGTGGGACAGTGCGCCGCTGCAAGACACTTACGAGCAGCAGCAGACGATCAGGACCTACTACACCTTTAACAACATCAACTTCGACCGCTACACGATTCTCGGCCAGTACACGCAGCTGGAGATCAGCGCGCGGGAGTTCGACTTCAGCAAGCTGACGCAGGCGGCGCAGAACTGGGTCAACCAGCATTTGTTCTACACGCACGGCTATGGGATCGCGGCCAGCCCCGTCAACGCGGTGGTGGGCGAAGGGCTGCCCGATTACGTGGTCGGAGACGTGCCGCCCAAAGGACCCCTGGCGGTCACCCAGCCGGCCATCTACTTTGGAACGCTAACGAGCAGCTACGCACTGGCGCCATCCAACACCCCCGAGTTCGATTTCCCACAGGGCAACCTGGACGCCTTTACCAACTACAAGGGCACGCACGGGGTCCCGATGACATCGGTAAACCGTGCACTGTGGGCGCTGAGGCTTCAGGAATACAACCTGCTCGTGTCACCGCAGGTGACCGACAAGACTCAGCTCCTCTTCAACCGAAGTGTTGTTGACCGTGCGCGCGAGCTCGCCCCGTTCCTGACGTTCGACAACCGTCCATATGCCGTCGTGGTCGATGGTCGCGTGTACTGGATACTGGACGCCTACACCACGGGCACCACCTACCCATACGCGCAGGCGAGCACCTTCCCGGTCGACTCGACGTCCGAGCCAAACATCAACTACATCCGGAACTCCGTGAAGGTCGTGGTCGATGCATATGAGGGGACCGTCGACTTCTATGTGATCGACCCGACGGACCCGATCATCAAGGCGTACGCTGCCACGTTTCCTTCGTTGTTCAAGCCCATCGACGCGATGCCGAACGGACTGCGCGATCACCTGCGCGTGCCGATCGACCTGTTCAACGTCCAGGTTGGCATGTACGCCACGTATCACATCAGCGATCCGAACGTCTTCTTCGCGCGCGAGGACGTGTGGGACATCCCGACCGCTCAAACCGCACCCGGCGCGCTGGCGACCCCGGTTCAGCCCTACTACGTGCTGTTCCGCCTCCCGGGAGAGACGAAGCCGGAATTCCTACTGATCATGCCGTTTACGCCTCACCTGAAGAACAACATGGTCTCCTGGATCGCGGCGCGAAGCGACGGCTCGCACTATGGCGAATACGTCTCGTACGTGCTGCCGAAGGACAAGGTCATCTTCGGTCCGCAGCAGGTGGCCAACCGTATCAACGAGAACACCACGATCTCCACTGATTTCACCTTGTTCCATCAGGCCGGGTCGACGGTGGTGCAAGGCAACCTGCTGGTCGTCCCGATCGGCAATTCGTTTCTGTACTTCGAGCCGATCTATCTGCGCGCCAACCAGGCGACCAGCCTTCCGGAGCTCAAGAGGGTGATCCTGGCGGACCAGGACAGCATTGCTTACGCGAACACCCTCCAACTCGCGATCAACCAGCTGGTGGGCTCCAGTACGGGGCCGCCGTCGACTAACCCCCCCGTGACGATCACGCCGGCGGTGCTCGCGCAGATCGCCGACCTGGTCACACAGGCCAACGTGCACTACGCCGCCGCTTACACGGCGCTGAAGTCCGGAGACCTCAGCACTTACGCGTCGGAGATGGCGCAGGTGGGCAAGCTGCTCAACCAGCTGAAGGCACTGACCGAAGGCACCCTGCCGAAACCGACACCGGGCACAACGCCAACGCCGTCTCCCTCGGCCTCACCCAGCCCCTGACGACCGGCGCTACCCCGTCCTGAGCGGGACGAATCTCACCGGGAACAACGAGCGCGACGTCAGCTCGCCCTCGTGGCGCTGATAAATGCGAAGGTCCTGGTACTCGTCTTCGGCGCGACCGAGCGGGACGATCAGCCTCCCGTCCGGGGCGAGCTCGTCAACGAGCGGCGCCGGGAGGTCCGGCGTGGCGCATGCGACCAGGATCATGTCGTACGGGGCGGACGCGGGCCAACCCTGGCTCCCGTCCGCCACGGCAACCTCGACGTTGTCGAAACCGAGCCGCATCAACGTCTCGGAGGCATGCTCGGCGAGGGCCGGCTCCCTCTCCAGCGTCACCACCTTCCTGCACAGCCGGCTGAGCACGGCTGCCTGGTAGCCCGACCCGGTCCCGATCTCGAGGGCGATGTCACCCGCTTGAGGCATGAGGGCCTGGGTCATCAACGCCACCACCAGCGGTTGCGAGATCGTCTGCCCGCACTCGATCGCGAGGGCGCGATTCTCATAGGCATAGCGCCGCAACCGGCCAGATAGAAATTCCTCACGGGGGATCGAAGACATCGCTTCGAGCACCCGCCCATCGGTAACCCCATTCGGCAGCAGCTGTTCCGCGACCATCCTCTGCGCTGGCGTGCTCATCGAATCACTCGAGATCGAGAGTACAATTTCAAAGCTTATTTGGCGTCGTCCGCTCCACTCCACGTTCCACAGAAGTGGCGCCGCCCCGTCAGGCAGCGCTCGCGCCTGGTCAGACGTACAGGTCCGGCCCACGCGCGCGTGGAGTTCGCCCATCCATCCGAGCAGGAATTTGCGCGCTTCCTTGATTACTACCGGATCCGATGGGTCTATGAGCCCCTGTCATTCCCAATCGCCTGGGACGGCGAGCGTATCGCGGAGATGTTCACGCCCGACTTCTACCTACCTGAGCACGACCTGTACGTCGAGGTCACGACGATGAAGCAATCTCTGGTCACTCCGAAGAACCGCAAGGTTCGCATGCTGCGCGAGCTGTATCCCGACGTCAGCGTCCGGCTGCTGTACCGAAAGGACCACCAGCAGCTTCTCGCGAAGGCAGGCTATGGCGCCGTCGAGGTTCAAAACCTCCGGAAGCAGGATATTGGCGACATCGTCGTGTCCCCGGTGGAGCTCGTGACGCGGGTCCGATCGCTCGCGACCAAGATCTCGCGCGACTATCGCGGACGTTCGATCGTCCTCGTCGGAGTGCTGAAGGGCATCACCTTCTTCATGGCCGACCTCGCCCGCCAGATCAAGGTCCCTTTCGTCATCGACTATCTCGACCTCAAACGCTATGCGGGCGCTCAGCCGCGCGAGCGCGTCAGCATCGCGCGCGACATCGACTATCCGATCCAAGACCGCCACGTGCTCCTGGTCGAGGACATCGTCAACACAGGCCTCACGCTCGACTACCTGCTGTCGGAGCTGCGCCTGCGAAATCCTGCATCGATCGAGGTCGTGACATTGCTTGATCGCCCGACGCGCCGTCTGGTCGAGGTCCCAGTGCACTACGTGGGCTTCCAGATCCCCAACGACTACGTCGTCGGTTACGGCCTCGACTATCGCGAGCTCTATCGCAACCTTCCTTTTATATGCACCCTGCGATCGAGCCTTTACGAGCTAGGCGCCACAGCCGCCGCGCCGCCCCCGGTGAACTAGACGGATTCCACGGCGGGCTCCCGCCTCGCTCGCCTGCTCGAATGGATGGCGCGGCAGGACTTCACCACCATCAGCGCCGGGGAGCCCAGCCTGCTTCGCCAGGTCGAGGAGATCGTCATCGAGACCCACCGCCGGCTCTATTCACGCGAGGGGCGCGAGTGGTCCAAGTCGATGGCATACAGATGGCTTCGCTTTGAGGATCCGATGCCAGTGGTCCGGCTTCAGGACGGCCTGAAAGAGCTGGCGAAGAGGGCTGCGGAAATCCACCCCGATGCTGTGGACAAAGTCTGCAAGAATGCCTCGAAACACGGCTTTTCGTATTGAGGGTTGGGTGTGCAGGGGTTGTGGAAAAGATGCTCCAAGCGACCTTCCTGTTTACCCTGAAGTCCCCTATGCGTTTTTCGGTTTCCATCCCGGCTTGCGCCGGACCTTCCACCTACTCGACGTTCGGTATCCTCAGGTTTACCGTACTCAGCCGCTTGGGACGTGGCGAAAGTTATCAGCGGATTAAGGCTACGTCAACTGCGAAAATTTTCCTCATGCCTGGCAAATGTTTGTGGCTTGACACAGCACATCGAGACCGACTATTGCGCGCGCCTAGAATGAAGCCATGAACATGCGCGGAGTTGTCATCGTCGAGGCCGTGAGGACACCGATCGGCCGTCGAAACGGAAAGCTTAAGGACATTCACCCTGTCGTCCTCGGCTCGCTCGTCCTCAAAGAAATCATCAAGCGAGCAGGCATTACGCCGGACCAGGTCGAGGACGTCATCTTTGGATGTGTCTCTCAAGCGGGCGAGCAGAGTCTGAACATCGCGCGCAGCGCGTGGCTCACCGCGGGCTTCCCGGTGACGACTCCTGCGACCACTGTCGACAGGCAATGCGGGTCGAGCCAGCAAGCGATCCATTTCGCGGCCAACCTCATCCAGTCAGGCGTCTGCGACATCACGATCGCGGGCGGAGTCGAATCGATGACCAGAGTTCCAATGGGCTCCAACGCTATGTCGCCGGGATCGCCATTCCCGCCGGAGCTGATGGAGCTCTACGACCTCGTCCCTCAGGGCATCTCGGCCGAGCTCATCGCTCGGAAGTACGGCATCTCGCGCCAGCAGATGGACGAGTTCGGTGTGCGCAGCCACAAGCTCGCGCATGAGGCCACCGAGCATGGCTACTTCAAGTCGCAGATCATGCCTGTCGAGTTGTCGCTCAACGGCAACGGCCACACGGAGCTCTTCGGCAAGGACGAAGGCATCCGGGCGAACGCAAGCTACGAGGCCACGGCGGCGCTGCAGCCGGCGTTCAACCCGGAGCACTCGATCACAGCGGGCAATGCGAGCCAGATCGCGGACGGTGCCGCCGCCGTTCTGCTGATGTCACTCGAGAAGGCGAAGCAGCTCGGCCTCAAGCCCCGCGCTCGCATCCGGGCACAGGCAGTGGTCGGCACGGACCCGGTGCTCATGCTCGAAGGTCCGATCCCAGGCACCGCCGCAGTGCTAAAAAAGGCCGGGCTCGATATCAAGAGCATCGACCTGTTCGAGGTCAACGAGGCGTTCGCCTCTGTGGTGCTCGCATGGGAGAAGGAAACCGGCGCCGACATCAATAAGACCAACGTCAACGGTGGCGCCATCGCGGTCGGTCACCCGCTCGGCGCTTCCGGCGCCATCTTGATGAACCGGCTCCTATACGAGCTGGAGCGCCGCGACCTTCGTTACGGCCTCGAGACCATGTGCTGCGGCGGCGGGATCGGAACCGCGACGATCATCGACCGCGTCGTCGAATGAGCACCTTCCTCGGGCTGCATGGGATCAGGCCCCATGTACTGCGAGATGGGGTGACGGCGCGGGTGGTCACAGGCGAGCGGATGACGTTGGCCGTCGTGGACCTCGAACCAAACGCCACCGTGCCCGAGCACAAGCACGACAACGAGCAGCTTGGCTTCGTGATCAGGGGATCGATCACGATGCGGGTCGGATCAGAGAAACGTGAGCTGCATGCGGGTGACACGTACACGATTCCGAGCAACGTCCCGCATGAGGCGGCAGCAGGTCATGAGGGCGCCAGTGTTGTCGACGTGTTCGCGCCGGTGCGCGCGGACTGGGCAGAGTTGAAACGTGAAGCCCCCTCGCCCGGCAGGTGGCCGTAAGGCGCGGGTGAGGACGCAGGCCTCGCCCCGCGGCGACGCCGCGGGGGCCCCTGATGGACGCTGCGCCTTGAGATTGATAAGGGTCGCGCCGGGGACAGAGCAGGCGGAGTAAATCCGGCCTAGACGCCAGGCTTTGTCTTTTTAGGTAGGGGCCTCGAGAGGAAGAGCGAGTCCCAGCAGAAACGTAGAGGACGGTCGGTCCAGTCGCCCTGCTGTCCGATGCCGATTCTTGGCGTGGCGTACACCCAGCGGCCAGGCGAGCCGTCGTCGATGACGTAGATCGAGGGAGGCACGAGGGCCGCCCCGTTCAGGTCTCGGTCGATGTCCAACGCTCGGCATACAAGGCCCGGCCCGCTGCACCGACCGACACCGGGGCCCGGCTCGAGCGCACGCACCAGGACCGCTTGTGGCACTCCTTCCTGCCGGGTCACGAAATTCAGGCAGTGGTGCATGCCGTAGGTGAAATAGACGTACGCGTGGCCGGGCGGTCCGTACATCACCTCGTTGCGCGGGCTCCGACGGCCACCGGATGAGTGCGCTGCCAGGTCCTCGGGCCCTAGATAGGCTTCGACCTCGACCAGCCTGCCCCACAACGGCTTGCCGCCGACCTCCCGCACCAGAACCTTCCCGAGGAGGTCGCGCGCCACCGCCACCGTGTCCCGATCGAAGAACTCCGAACCCAGGAGGCGACCAGCTGGTCGGGTTGCCGCCTGGTCAGGCTCGGGCTTCGCCAACCGCTCTGCGACCGGCGTGGCGGCGCCGCTTGTCGACGTACAACGCCTTGTCCGCGACCTGGTACATGGCCTGCCAGTCCATGCCCGCGCGCCACGACGTGATCCCGATGCTGAACTGGACCGGCACCGGCGACTTGCCCGCACCGTTTAGCTCCTCGAGGGATTGGCGCACGCGCGTCGCGACTTCGCTTGCGTGGCGCTCGTCGGCATCAGGCATGGCGACCCCGAACTCGTCGCCACCAAGACGGCCGCACGTGTCGGTCGCGCGCACCGCGCGCTTGAGCTCCTGGGCCAGCACCCGGATCGCCTCGTCGCCGACGTGATGGCCGTGGGTGTCGTTGATGTCCTTGAGGTTGTCGAGGTCGATCATCATCAGCGCGAGGCGGCGCTTGTGTCGTTGTGCGGCAGCGACCGCACGGTCGATAGCGCGCTCGAACTCGGGCCGGTTGGCGAGCCCTGTCAGGTAGTCGGTGCGAGCCTCTCGCGTGTGCTGGCGCGCCCGGTCGAGCGCGACAGCGATCTGGTCGGCCACCGCTGCGACGAACTCGAGGTCGCTTGACTCGAAGGTGCGGGGCAGCCGGGTAGCAACCGTCATCGCGCCGAGTAGCACGCCCTTGGTCCTGAGCTCAGCGCGGATCGCGCTCCACTCGCCGGTGATCCGGTCGACGCGCGACTCCGCGGGGCCCGAGGCGATCTCGACCACCTTGACGAGGCGAGAGCGACCGGACTCGGTGAACTCCTCCTCCTCGCCGGGCTGCATGCCAAGGGTCTTGGCCAGCTTGAGCCGCGCGCCCTCGCGAACCCACACGGCGCCGGCCTGTAGGCGCAGCACCTGGAGGGTCTCGCGCAGCCCGACCTCGGCTATCTCGGCGACGTCGAGGGACCGGCCGAGCGCGCTGGCGATGTGGTACAGACCGTGCAGCTCGGTCTGGCGCGCGATGTGGCGGGCTTCGGTGAAGTCGAGGTAGCCGCGGATGAAGCTCGAGTTCATGTGCTCGATCACCTCGCCCACGCGCCCCTGCGCCAGGCGGATGACCGCTTCTGCACCCTCGTCACCCGTCACCTCCTCGGTGACCCTGTCGATCACCGACCGGCGGAAGACCGAAAGCCCTTCCATGAGGGCCTCCAGCGGGATCCCCTTTTCCGCGTAGCGGCGGGAGGCCTCGCGGGCGATGGCGTAATACTCGACCCACGGGATGCGGGAGTCGGCGTTCAGGGACCGGAAGAGCAGCTCGAGGAACTTTCCAGACGTCTTGAGGAGCTCATCCGCCGACCCGCCTTTCTGGGATTTCAGGATCTCCGGAGCGAGCGAACGCACCGATTCGGCGGCCACCAGGCCGCTCTCGCCAACGTCGGCCGAGAGCCGTTCGGCGAGCTTGCTGAGCAGATCGCTAGCTCGCTCGGTCATGAGGTGCCACTATAGAGTGACGCCTGCGCGCCCGCGAACCTGCGGAGGGCCCATTTAAATAAAGGTGTAAGAGGCATGGCTACAGCCACACGGGGATCTTTCGGCAAGCTGGAGGAGATTCTGGGCGAGGACGCCCGAGGCCTCCTCGAGCACAAGTGCGAGACGGTGCCGAAGGCGCAGCTGCACCTGCCCGGACCCGACTTCGTCGACCGCATCTGGAAGGACAGCGACCGGCCGACCCGGGTGCTCCGGAGCCTCCAGTCGTTCTTCGAGCACGGGCGCCTGTCGGGTACCGGCTACCTGTCGATCCTGCCCGTCGACCAGGGCATCGAGCACACGGCCGGTGCTTCCTTTGCCCCGAACCCGATCTACTTCGACAGCGAGAAGATCATCGAGCTGGCCATCGAGGGCGGCTGCAACGCCGTGGCGTCGACGTTCGGCGTTCTTGGCTCGGTGGCGCGCCGGTACGCCCACCGCATTCCGTTCATCTGCAAGATCAACCACAACGAGCTCCTCACCTATCCGAACAAGTACGACCAGATCCTGTTCGGGACCGTGAAGGAGGCGTACGAGATGGGTGCCGTGGCGCTTGGAGCCACGATCTACTTCGGCTCCGCCGAATCGGATCGCCAGCTTCAGGAGATTGCGGTCGCTTTCGCCCGGGCCCACGAGCTGGGCATGGCGACGATCCTTTGGTGCTACGTCCGCAACAACGCCTTCAAGAAGGACGGCGTCAACTACGAGGCGGCGGCTGACCTGACCGGGCAGGCCAACCACCTCGGGGTCACAATCCAGGCGGACATCATCAAGCAGAAGCTGCCTGACACCAACCGGGGCTTCGAGGTGCTCAACTTCGGAAAGACCTCTCCCATCGTCTACAGCAAGCTCACCACCGACCATCCCATCGACCTCTGCCGTTATCAGGTGGTGAACTGCTACATGGGCCGCGCGGGCCTGATCAACTCGGGTGGGGAGTCCCACGGGGCTTCCGATCTCAAAGAAGCTGTCCGCACGGCGGTCATCAACAAGCGCGCCGGCGGCATGGGATTGATCAGCGGGCGTAAGTCATTTCAGAGGCCGATGAAGGAGGGCGTCGGTTTGCTGCACGCGATCCAGGACGTCTATTTGAATCAGTCGGTCACCGTCGCCTGAAGGCGGCGAAGGACCACAAATGCGGTTAGCTTTCCTGGGAACCGGCGCGGCATTCTCCCCGGAGCGCTACAACGGGGCGGTGGTCGTGGACGGCCGCCTGCTCCTGGACGGTGGCGCGCCGCTTCTACCTCACATGCGCCGCTGCGGCGTGGATCCCGGCGACATCGAAGCCGTTTTCCTGACCCACTTCCACGGCGATCACACGCTCGGCCTGCCGCCATTTGTTCTCTATCGGGTGTTCGTCGACCCGCGACCCATAACTTTCGTCGGCCCCGAGGGCCTCGCCGCGAGGATGGAGGCCTTGTGGGAGGTGAGCTGGGGCCAGGACTGGGGGCTGGCCATGAAGGATCGGTTCAAGGTGACGTACCAGGAAGCGACGCCATCTGGTACCGCCGGGGGATACAAGTACGAGGCGATCAAGCTGGATCACGGCACCAGCGGCTCGAGCGGCTACCGCATCAAGGTCGACGGCAAGATCCTGGCCTACTCCGGCGATACCGAAGCGACAGCCCCGCTGGACAAGCTGGTCGATGGCGCTCACGTGGCCATCGTCGAGGCCACGGGTCCGGGAGACGTCTTCAGCCACATGAGCTGGGAGGCTGCCAAAGAGCTGAAGGCGCGCCACCCTAAGACGCGATTCATGTTCAACCATCTCTACTCGGGAACCGTCGACGGAGCAGTGAGCGACCTCGAGGTGGTCGAGGTCTGAGCCCACGGACCGTCGCCGGGACGTTGGTAGGAGCGATCGCAGGCATCATCGTTTTCGCGTTGTTCATCGGCCTTGGGCTCACGCTGCTCAACCGTGTCGCCAGCCCGCTTCCGGTCATCATCCTGGCCATCGCAGGCGCTTACGCCGGCTGGCTCGTTGGAGTCATCGCCTTTGGCGCGGTTCGCGGCGGCCCCGACCAGCAAGAGAACGGGCAAGAGAAGAGAAAAGAAGGCGAATGAGCCCGGACGTCGCAAGCTCCCGGCCTCTCCTCGATAAGCTCGGCGTGAAGCCCGGCGCCAAGGTGGCAATCGTCAACTTAGATGACGAGAGCTTCGTTGCGCTCCTTCGCACGCGCACCCGGGACATCGTCAAGGGCAAGCCATCGACACCAAGCGACCTGGTGTTCGTTGGCGCCGAGACCCCAGAGGACTTGAGCCGAGTCAGCGAGATGAAGAACTGGATCGAGCCCAACGGCGCCATCTGGGTCATCAGAACGAAGGCAGGGCGCGGCGCGCTGCGCGACACCGACGTAATCGCGGCGGGTCTCGCCGCGGGACTCGTTGACAACAAGATCGCAAGCTTCTCGGAGACCCACGGCGCGATGCGGCTGGTTTTTCGCCTGCGAGACCGGCCGCGAGCGTTGCGACAGCAACGATCGGGGGTGGCGCGCAAGCGCAGCTCTGCAACCACGCGCGAGCGTGGCCGCACCAATTGACACTTAGCATTCGCGCTGCCGAACCCGCCGATGTGCCGGTGATCGCCAACCTGATTCGCGAGCTTGCGAAATTCGAGAAGCTCGAGGATCAGGTCGTGATGACAGACGAGCTCCTGAGGACCGGGCTGTTCGGTCCGCGACCGTACGCGGAGGCGGTGATCGCCGAGGAGGATGGCCGGCCCATTGGCTTCGCGCTGTTCTTCCACACCTTCTCGACGTTTCTCGCCCGCCCAGGCCTTTACCTGGAGGACCTGTTCGTGCTTGCCGACCACCGGGGTCGAGGCGTCGGTCGAGCGGTGCTCGCCCACCTTGCCCACCTCGCCGTGGAACGTGGTTGCGGCCGGCTGGAATGGGCGGTCCTCAATTGGAATCAGGAAGCCATCCGCTTTTACGAGCGCCTCGGCGCCAAGCCCAATTCGGAATGGACCATCTACCGCCTGACGGGCGAAGCGCTCAGCGCGCTTGGACGAGAATAGTCAGGCGATGGAGGTGCTGCGTCCGAAAAAGCTCGACACCCACCCCGGAGAGGAGATTGTCTTGTGGGCCCGAGGCCAGCTCGAGATTGCGAGCTCGATCCTCGACAATCCTGGCGGAGGCCTCTTGTTCGCGACGCAGACGATCGGCCAGGTGAAGGCCGGTCTGCGCGAGCGCGATCCTGAGCGCTGGGAGGATGTAGTCGCGACCCTGGACCGCGCCGAGGACGCCGCCGTCCGCCGCGAGTTCGACACCGCTCGCCGCCTTGTTGGCGAGGCCATCGCAAAGCTGAGTCCCCGCTAGCTGCCTTTCCTGCATCTGGTCACCCGATGTCGCTAGCGCAAGCGCTTTTCATGGGTCTATTGCAGGGAGCTACCGAGCTCTTCCCGGTCTCATCGCTCGGGCATGCGGTGTTGATACCGAGCCTTCTGCACTGGAGCTTCAAACAATCCGACCCTTCTTTCGTCCCGTTCCTCGTGCTTCTGCACCTGGGCACGGCGGGTGCGCTGCTCGTCGTTTACAGGACGCAGTGGGTGGACATCATCAAGGGCTTCTTCACGGCCGCAGTGCGAGGCCGAATCGAGCGGCCGTCGGAGCGGCTGGCGATGCTCCTGCTGGTTGGGACAATCCCCGCCGGCATTCTCGGGGTCTTCCTCGAGCACGAGCTCAAGAGTCTTTTTGCGAGCCCCGAAGCAGCGGCCATTTTTCTGGTCGTCAACGGGTTTCTCATGCTGGGCTTCGAGGCGCTCCGGCGGCGTGCGGAGGCACGGGTCGCGCCCGATGCTCGGAGCAGGGTCGAGCAAGAGGAGAGCTTCGCGGCGGCCGAGCAGATCAGCTTCAAAGCTGCTGCCTTGGTCGGCGCGTGCCAGGCGTTAGCCCTGCTGCCCGGCATCTCACGATCCGGTGTCACAATCGGAGGCGGCCTGCTGGCAGGACTGCGACACCAGGAGGCCGCGCGGTTCTCGTTTCTGCTGGCGACGCCGATCATCGCTGCAGCCGGCGTGCTCGAGATCCCGCAGCTGCTGTCGAGCAATGTGCCCATCGTCGAATACCTGGCCGCGGCGGTCCTCGCCGGAGTGGCTGCCTACCTCAGCGCGCGCTTCCTTCTGCGCTATTTCCGCTCCGGACGACTCGACCCCTACGGTTGGTACTGCGCCGCCGCCGGGGCCATCAGTCTCGCTTTGCTAACCTTCCGACCGTGAAAGGAAACTCGCTGGCTATCGGACTCGTAGTGCTCGCTGTCGTCTTCCTGGTTCTGGCAGGCCTTTATTACGAAGGCGTGCTGCAGATACTCGTCAGCGACACGCATGCGGCTCACCACACCACCCATGCAGTCCTATTCGGCGTCCTGGCCATCGCCAGCTTGATCGGTGCGAACTTCGCACGATCGAAGAGGGCTGTCTAAGGACCCCGACCGCTCAGCCGGCCAGGCGCTGCGGGACCTGCCTGCCTGTTGTATCTCGCTCGCCGATGTGTACGTCCTCGTGATAAACGGCCTCGGCATTGACCTTCCACGGGTCGTAGCTCGAGCCTGTTGCGATGTTCTTGGCGACCAGCAGCGCCGTCATCATCGAGTGGTCCTGGTTGTTGTACTTGTGCATGCCGTTGCGGCCGATCAGGTGAAGGTTGCTGAGCTGAGTGCGCAGGTAATCGCGCACGACATCCACATGCGCCTGATATGCATCGTCATAAACCGGATAGGCCTTGGGCTGGCGCACGACGACTCCGTCGAACACCTGGTCCGGCGTGCAGATCCCCAGCTGCGCCAGCTCATTCGTCGCGAGCTTGATCAACGTCGCATCGTCGGAGGTCCACATCCCGTCGCCCTCGAAACAGAAGTACTCGAGGCCCAGGCACGTCTTGGCCTGGTCGGGCACCATCGCGGGGCTCCAGTTCTTGAAGTTCTGGATGCGTCCCACGCGGACGCTTGGGTCGTGAATGTAGATCCAGTTGTCGGGGAAAACGTCTGCTCGGTCGATCATCAGCGCGACGCTGATGAAGTCTCGGTAGGACAGGCTCTTCGCTGCCTTCTGCACCGCGGCGGGAGGTGGCGGATCGAGACGCTCGATCAGCTGGCGTATCGGAATGCTCGAGACGAAATCAGTGCCGGCGTGCTCCTTTATCTCTCCTGACGTCGCGCGCGTGGTCACCGAGCGAACGCGGCCACGATCGTGCTTGATCGTGTCGACCGCCTGCCCGAACATCACAGGCTGGCCTTTCTCCTTGCAGATCTCGGCGACTCGCTCCCACATCTGTCCGGGCCCGAGGCGCGGATAGCGGAAGCTGTCGATCAGAGTGGTGACGATATCGTCGCGATGAGTCGGCTTTCTGTGCGGCAGCAGCGCGCTCGTCAGGACCAGCCACAGGTCGAGGCTCTTGATTCGTTGGGCTGCCCAGTCCGCTGAGAGCTCGGTAGTCGGGATACCCCACACCTTCTCGGTATATGTCTTGAAGAAGATGCTGTACAGCCGCCACCCGAACTGGTTGCGGACCCAATCCTCGAAGCTGCGGGGATTGCGGATTGGAAACATCCGTGCACGCGCATAGCTGGCCGTGCACCTGATGGTCTCCACCAGCCCAAGGTTCCAGAGCGCGTTCGCGGCTTTGAGCGGGTAGGCGAAGAACCGACCGCGGTAATAGATCCTCGACAGGCGGTCTCGCGTGAGCATCTCCGAGCCGAGAATCTCGGTCCAAAGGTCCTCGACCTCCTGGTTCTTGGAGAAGAAACGGTGCCCGCCTATGTCGAAGCGGTATCCCTTGTGCTCAACGGTTCGGGCAAGTCCGCCCACGTAGCCGGTGTCCTTCTCGACGACCGTGATCGGGACCTCGTGCTTCATGAGCTCGTAGGCGGCGGTCAAGCCTGCCGGGCCGGCGCCCATGATCACGACGTGCCGGCGATCGTCCTCGACTGTCAAAGTGCCCACAGGGTATCAACGGTCTTGACGAGGCTCCGGTTCGGAACCTGCGCCTATCGTGTCCCGAGGGCCTAGTTCAGCGGGCCCTTGCTCCTGACCTCATCGACTTTGACCAGGGCGTCCCGAAGGCCCTTGATCCAGTCAGCCTGGTGCATGCCGACCAGCCTCACGCACCAGGCCAGCGCGTCGCTACGGCTGCGTGCGACGCCGCCCGCGACCAGCGTATCGAGGATCGAGCGTTCCGACATCCGCAGGCGCGTCATCACGGGCACGCTGAGGGTGGTAAAGATCTTCGTCTCGTCGCCGCATCGCGCCGCCCAGGCGACCTTCCGCTTGAAGTGGCGCTCGGCCTCCCGGGCGATCTTGACGCGCTCCTCGCGGGTCTCCTCGCGAAAGCGGTCGATGCGAGCCGCACGGGCTGCCGCGCGCCCATCAGCTGAGGTGCCCTTCGCCAGCTCGACGTCGGGAAGCGTGCCCAGGACGAGCACCTCGTCGCCGTCCGCGGTCACCTCGGGCGGCCCCACGAACCACGTTTTGGGGACGCGACCGGCGAACCAGGAGCCTAGATCCTCAGCCATCGATTACATCATTACCCCCCGGCGCGCCGAACGCAACCTCGATAGGCAGCGTTCGGCTAGGCGGCGATCTCCTGCGGCTTCGGACCTAGAAGCGTCAGGGAGTTCACCACGACCTCCGTCTTGTAGTGCTTCAAGCCCGCGCTGTCACTCCACGTGCGCGTCCTGAGGCGACCCTCCGCGCACAGCAAGCGACCTTTTCGCAGGAACTCGCCGGCGACTTCTGCCGTCTTGCCGAAGACCACGAGGTTGTGGAACTCGGTCTCCTCTTTGCTGTTCCCACCTTCATCCTTCCCTGCATAGGTATTGGTGGCCAGCCGCAGGTTCGCCACATACACGCCTTTCGGCGTGGCCTTGACCTCCGGGTCCGCCGCCAGGTGGCCGATCAGTAGCACCTTGTTGATCATTTCGATCACCTCCATTTGATTGCCTGCAGCGTAGGCGCGTCGGTTCGCGACGCCTAGCCAGCCTGTTAAGAGGCGAGCCATGTGATGGGATCGATCGCGCGCCCGTCCACCTGGACCTCGAAATGCAGGTGGGGACCTGTCGCCAGTCCGGTGGATCCGACCTGGCCTATAACCTGGCCGGCCGTAACCTGCTCGGTGCCCACCACCAACGCAACGGCGAGATGGCAATAAAGGACGCGAACGTGGTTGTCGGAGGACACGGCCACGTAAAGGCCCGCGCCTTCAGGGTCGAAGCCAACACTGGCGGTGCCCCCTGAGGCAGCGTGGACGGGAGTGCCTGCCCGGGCGGCCAGGTCGACCCCTGTATGCACGTGGCGGCTCGGACAGTAAGGATCGAAAGGTTCGAGGACCAGGTTGGAGCACCCGAAAGGCTGCGTCATCGCAGCGCCGGGAACTATCGCGGCGAGGGCGAGCTTCTCGTGGCTCGAAACCCTCGACGCTCCTACCATCCAGATCAGCGCCGCGGCGAGGCACACGCCGCCAACGCGCAGCCAACCCATCACATGGCCCGTGCGACGACGTGCTGCAGCCCATGCAGCCCGGTCGAGAGCGCAGATTCGAGCTTGTGCGCAGTTTTCTCAGCCCCGCCGAGCGCACCCGGCACCTTGAACACGATCAGCAGCGACGCCAGCGCGAACAGGTGGTGCACCGGTGTGTGCCCGCCGTTCTCGAGCGCGAATCCGATTGCCAGCACGAACAGCTGAGCGGGCTGCATCAACAGGTTCGTCACGAACAACGACGCCCAGTGTTTGGCGAGGTAATGCGTGTCCGGCAACGTGAACAGCAGGCCGGCGATCGGCGCTGTGATCGCCAGAACGATGAGAATCGCGTAGCGCACGAGGTACGCGACGGCGAGGACGTCGTAGCCCGCTACCAACGCGCCTGTCGTGATGAACTGCCAGACTCCGTGCGTCTGGTCGAGACGATAGTTGTCCCACCAGGTGTTCCAGTTCGGGATGGTGCCGAAGCTCTGAATCGCGTCACACGCCACGTTGCTGGCCTGGACGGCGACCTGGAAGAGGGGCATCGCGAAGTTGATCAGGATCGTTCCCATCAACAAACGCGGAAGCATGATGCGCACCGTGTACTGGCTGCGGACGCCTTGGCCCCACATGAGCTTGTAACAGGCGACGACCACCACGAGGACCAGAGCCGAGTTGGCCACCAGCTGGAGCGCCGGCTCGAAGCGGTGAATCGTCACGTTGGAGACAAAGTCCTTTCCGGTTTCGAAGTCGGTGGTGCGCAGGATGAATCCGAACCAGACCTTGAGCAGCAGGCCGAGGCTGTCTTCGAGCAGCGATGCGATGACCTTGTCGGGGTGGACTAAGGGCCACAGTAGGTCTCGTAGCTGGCCGAGTTCCTGCAGAAGCGACGGGATCCAATCCATGGCGTCAGTGGCTTGACGGCGGCACTGAGCTCGTAAGGATGCTCACCAAGGCGCCCGCCACCTCGACACCGATCGTGCCGACGACGATGCGCTGGATCCACTGCTTTGCCTCCAGCGCCGACTTTGCCTCCACGGAGGTGATCTTCCATAAGAAGGCAAAGATGAAAGCCAGGGCGCCGATCGACCCGACCAGCGCCTGGCCGATGTGAATCCAGTTGTTGATCAGATTGGTGATCGCACTCAAGTCGGGGTCGCCAGCGAGGAAAACCATTTGCGCCTCCAGAGCTTTTTGA
>DATCAV010000085.1:0-2168 GCA_036512415.1 Candidatus Dormiibacterota bacterium
TCATCCATCTCCCGTTCCGAGAGATCGGAGGCCCGCGCCTGCGCGATCAGGTCGGCGAATCGCGATTGCCACACTGCTAATTCGTCTGCCATTGCGAACTCCTCTTGCCTAGAACGGAACGTCCGCCGGATCGTCGACGTAGGGCCGATGCCAGCGCCTAGGGTTGTGCTGGACCGGTTCATCTTCATCGTCGCCGAAGTCTTCCCTGTACTGCCGCTTGTCCTCGACCAACACCTCCTCCGCGTTGGCGCGCACCTCGATCAGAACATCCATGGTCCACACCAGATCGCGGAACCCTCGCCGATGCTTCAGGCAGGCCTGCAGCACCTCTGCAGGCGCCGGAATGAAGCTCTGCTCGCGCCGCAACTGACGGATGGCAGAAACCACCACGGGGCAGCTGAAGCCGGCGCGGTAGCGACCCTCGCGCAGGTCTTCTGTCAATCGGCGTTGGATTGGGACCCCTTATCGGCATCCAAAAGGGACCCCTTTGAACGGCGAGTTCGGCCGGTAGCGCTCGCACCGTCGGAGCTGGTCGGGGTTGCGGAGACGGTGCGAGCGCGGGTTGTTTGATCATCATCGCGGCTTTTGAAGCGCCAGGAGTCGTTGCCGGTCTCGACGATGTCGCAGTGATGTGTGAGGCGGTCGAGCAAGGCTGTCGTCATTTTGGCGTCGCCGAACACGCTGGGCCATTCACCGAAGGCGAGGTTCGTGGTGACGACGATGGAGGTGCGTTCGTAGAGCCTGCTGACGAGGTGGAACAGGAGCTGTCCGCCGGCTTGGGCGAAGGGCAGATAACCAAGTTCATCGAGGACGATGAAGTCCATGCGGGTCAGATGATCGGCGAGCCGTCCTTGGTGCCCATTGCGGGTCTCGGTCTCGAGCCGGTTGACGAGATCGACGACGTTATAGAACCGACCACGAGCGCCGGACCGAATGCAGCTGCGGGCAATGGCGATGGCAAGATGGGTTTTGCCGGTGCCGGTCCCGCCGACCAGCACGGCATTGCGCTGCTGGGCGATGAAGCCGCCGCCGGCGAGGTCGTTGACGAGTGTTTGATTGATTGGCGTACCATCGAAGTGGAAGTCATTGAGGTCCTTGGCGAGCGGCAGCTTGGCGATGGTGAGCTGGTATTTGATCGAGCGCGCCTGCTTCTCGCTGACTTCCGCGTTAAGCAGATCGCCGACGATGCGCTGGGGCTCATGCTGGCGTTTGACAGCGGTGGCCATGATCTCGTCGAAGGCGGCCTTCATGCCATAGAGCTTGAGTTCGCCCATGAGGTCGAAGAGCTGAGTTCGTTCCATTAGACGGTTCTCCTGAGGTTGTCGTAACGGGCACAGTCGGCAACGGGCGCGTGTCTCAGCGTCAGCGCGGCCGGGGTGAGGATCGTAGCCGGTGGGCCGGGATCACGCTGACGGGCGAGTATGTTGAGGACGACATCGGCGGAGTGGACACCGTGGGCGATTGCCTCGGCGCAGGCGACTTCGACCGCAGGCAGTCCGTCGGTGAGCACCGCGGTGAGGATATCGACCATCTGCCGATTGCCATCATGGGCGCCAGCGAGCTTGCGCCGCACACGCTCCATCGCTGCCGGCAACACCCAGTCCTTGAAGGGAGCGCCATTGCGCAAGGCGCCGGGCTTACGAGCGAGCACGGGCACGTAATGCCAAGGGTCGAACACCGTATCGCCGCGGCCGAACGAGCGAGGATGCTCGGCGACGATCCGGCCGTCCTGACGGATCACGATGCGGTCGGCATAGGCGTGAACATCGACGGGCCTTCCGACCGCGCTCGCCGCTACCGAGTATTTGTTGTTGTCGAAGCGCACCAGGCAGGTCTTCGAGACCGATGCCGGCACCGCATGGAAGCCGTCGAACCGGCCGGCGTAGGGAACGAGCTTCGGCCGCTCCGCCTCGAACACTTCCCAGATCGTCCGGTCCGTGAACTCCGGATGGCGATGTGCCCTGGCGTAGGCAATGCATTTATCCAGCAGCCAGGCGTTCAACTCATCATAGTTTTTGAACCGTAACCGCGGCGTGAAGAAGCGCTCACGGACCAGCCCGACCTGGTTCTCGACCTGTCCCTTCTCCCAGCCCGACGCCGGAGTGCAGGCGACCGGATCGACGAGGTAATGGCTGCACATCTGCAGGAACCGTCGATTGTAGAGACGC
>DATCAV010000086.1:0-5878 GCA_036512415.1 Candidatus Dormiibacterota bacterium
TCTCTTCGAGAAGGTGGCTTGACAAAGCGCTCATCGATCCACATCTCCCAACACCGCGTCCGCGGTGCCGATGATCGCGATCATGTCGGCCACCATGTGGTTCAGCGCCATGCGCTCGAGGGCCTGGAGGTTGACGAACGACGCGGAGCGAAACTTGACGCGCCGCGGCTTGTGGGTGCCGTCGCTGACGACGTAGCACCCGTTCTCACCGCGGCCCGATTCCACCGCCACGTAGACGTCGCCTGCCGGGACCGAGTAGCCCTCGGTGAACAGCTTGAAGTGGTGGATCACGGCCTCCATCGAAGTCTCGAGCTCCTCGCGCGGCGGCGGGAGCATTTTGCGATCGTCGACGTTGACCGGTCCGTCAGGCAAGCGATCAAGCGCCTGCCGGAGGATCTTCACCGACTCGCGCATCTCCTTGATCCTCACGAGGTAGCGCCCGTAGCAGTCGCAATCGTTGGACGTCGCGACCTCGAAGTCGTAGCTCTCATAGCCCGAGTAAGGCATCGTCTTGCGAAGGTCCCACGCGATCCCTGAGCCGCGGATCATCGGCCCGGTCGCTCCGAGCACCTTTGCGTCCTCGGGCGACAGGCGGCCGATCCCGATCGTGCGGGACCGCCAGATCGGGTTCATAGTCAGCAGGTTTTCGTACTCGTCGACGTGCCCGGGCATGGTGCCGATGAACTTGTCGAGCATCTCGAGGAACCGCGGAGTCGCGTCGGCGAACACGCCACCCGGCCGGATGTAAGACGTGTGCATCCGGAAGCCGGAGATCTCCTCGTTCATGTCCAGGATCGTGTCGCGCTCCCGGAAGCAGTACATGAGCATCGACATCGCGCCGAGCTCCAGACCACTCGTGCCCATCCACACGAGGTGAGACGAAAGGCGGGTCAGCTCGGACATGATCACGCGGAGGACCTGGGCTCGCGGCGGCACCTCGACGCCCATCAGCCTCTCGACCGCCAGCGCGTAGGCGAGGTTGTTGATGGGAGGAGACAGGTAGTCGTGGCGGTCGGTGACCACCACGCCCTGCTGCCAGCGCAGCGCCTCCATCTGCTTTTCGATTCCAGTGTGCAGGTAGCCGATCACCGGCTTGATCCCCCGGATCTGCTCGCCGTCGAGGTCGACGATGAGCCTCAGCACCCCGTGCGTCGAAGGGTGGTGCGGACCGAAGTTGACGGTGAGGATCTCGCCGCCGAACGCGCCCGCCTCTCCGGTTTTCGTGATGGTCACGCCCTGGGTCACGCTCATCAGGCGTCCTCCGGGGCGGTCTGCCACTTCTCGTGCTCTTGCGAGAACTCGACGGTCTCGCCGCCGACGGGGTAATCGCGCCTCAGCGGATGGCCGACCCAGTCGTCGGGCATGAGGATGCGGGTGAGGTCGGGGTGGTCGTTGAAGACGATGCCGAACAGGTCGTACGTTTCGCGCTCGTCCCAGTTGGCCGGGGGAAACATGTCTTGCACCGAGTCGATCTTCGGCGGATCACCGTCGACGAATGCGCGGACCCGCAGCTGCTCGAGTGAATCGAGATTGCGGAGCTGGTAGACAATCTCGAATCGCGCGGGCCATTCATCAACGGGGGGAGGACCCCCCTGTGCGGCGGCCGGCCGGAGGCCTTCCCCCGGCGCACCCCCCCGTGAAGCGTCGGCGAGGTGGTCGACGCAGGTCAGGAAGGTGAGCAGCAGGTAGCCTTCGGACCGCAAGCCTGACAGCGCGTCCCTGATGCTCTCGGACGGCACGGTTATCCAGGCATCCCCGGCGCTGACGCCGCGGTCGAGTATCAGCGTGTCGGCGATCACTGGCGCGGCTTGATTCCCTGGGCCTTGATGCGCTCCTGCAGGATCATCAGGGCGTTGAGCAGGTCCTCGGGGCGCGGGGGGCAGCCGGGGATGTAAACGTCGACAGGGACGATCTTGTCCACGCCCTGGAGCAGCGCGTAGTTGTTGAACACACCGCCCGTCGACGCGCACGCGCCCATCGAGATGACCCATTTGGGCTCAGGCATCTGGTCGTAGACGGTGCGCAGCACGGGCGCCATCTTCTGGGAGACGCGACCCGAGACGATCATGAGGTCCGACTGCCGAGGCGAGGCGCGCATCGCCTCCGAGCCAAACCGCGCGATGTCGACGCCGGCTGTTGCCGTGGCGATCATCTCGATGGCGCAGCATGCAAGGCCGAACTGGGCAGGCCAAACCGAGTTCCCGCGTCCCCACCCGACAAGCTTGCCCAGCGTCGTCGTGAGGACGTTCTGTCCCATCGGGTCGAGCAGCTCTTCTAGTCCCAATCGAGACCTCCCTTGCGCCAGATGTGAGCGAGGGCGATGAGCAGGATGCCCATGAAGACAAGCATCTCGATGAGGCCGAACCACTTGAGCTGCCGCATGATCACCGCCCACGGGTAGAAGAACACAGACTCGACGTCGAAGATGATGAAGAGCATCGCCGTGAGGTAAAAGCGAACGGAGAGCCGGCGATGGGCAGGGCTGTCCGTGACGATGCCGGACTCGTACGGGGCCAGCTTCGACTTGTGCGGCTTGTTCGGGCCCAGCACGAAGCTGAGGGTGACCAAAGCGCCAATCAAACCGAGAACTATCAGTACGAAAATCAGTAGCGGGACGTAGCTCTCGAGCAAATTTCCGAAGCGGCCTCACTAAAAAGGGGGCGTTATGGAACGAGGACTAATTCTATTCGGCCCTAAAGAGCTGCCGCTGACTAGGCCGGCAGGCCACCCAGCTCCGACCAGGTCACTCCATTCCATCCCCAGGTCGTGGTCGGGTCGGCGCCGCCGAAAGGAAAGCCACCCGCGAACACGACCAACGAGCGCTTCGCGTCGTAGGCGAGCCCATTTCCATCACGAGGTGGGGGCGAGGCAGCAGGATTGAGACGCGTCCAGGTGACGCCGTTCCACGTCCACGTGTCCATCGTGTTGTCGGCAGTTGATGCCGCGTGCTGGACGGGCAAGACGAAGAGGATCACCTTGCGCGCGGGGTCATAGACCATCTGCTGAGGGAAAGGGGTGGCCTCGCCAAACCCCGGTGGGGTCCTCGTGGGATGCCGCTTCGTCCAGTTGGTTCCGTCCCAGGTCCAGGTGTCGGTAAGGGCATCGAATCCGCCATACAGGACGGCGTTGCCGCGTGCGACGTCGAACGCAAGCCGGGCATACAGGCGCCCCGGCGGCGACGTCGCCGGTGACTTTTGGGTCCAATCTTTGCCATCCCACACCCAAGTGTCATTCAGCCCCGAGCCGCCGAACAGCAGCACTAGATGGTGCACGGGGTCGTAGGTCAGCGCCGCCCCCGTTCGTGCGGATGGGCTATGAGCCGGGCACGCCTGGTGCCAAGCCCCGTTCCACAGCCACGTGTCGCCTCGGTCATCACCGGCGTTGTCACCCCCAAACAGCAGCACAACGTGGTGATATGGGTCGTCGGCGAGGGCAGCGCCGTCTCTTGTCGACGGCATCGCCGTTGACTCTTTTCGCAACCAGTTGCTGCCGTCCCAAGCCCAGGTGTCATTGCTGACCGTCGCGCCAAGGCCACCGAAGAGGAGCACCTGCGACCTGGTCGAGTCGTAAACGATGTTGGTCGCGCGCGGCCAGAGCGGCGCGCTAACCAGGCTCGAAGTGGCCGGGCAGGAGGTTGCGGTAGGGGAGGCCACCGCAGCCGCCGATGGCGATGGCGAGTTCGTCGTTAATGGCCTGGGACTGGGGGTGAGTGCAGGGGACGGCGTGGCTTGAGCCGACGGGGTGGCCAGGGGGGTGCACGAGGCACAGAGGAATGAGGTGGCGAGAAGGGTGCACAAGGCACAAAGGAAGAGACGGTTCAGGTGTTCTTTCGCTTGTGCTCGATGGAGACCCCCTGGCTCAGAGTCGCGTGGATGGGGCAATAGCGGTTGCAAGCAAGGTCGATCGCCTGGTCCACCATCTTCTTGTCGAAGTCGCCGGACCATCCGGTGACGAAGGTGATGTCGATCTTCGTGAAGCGGCGGGGCCACTCCTTCTCCTGCTCTCCCTCGACCTGGACCTCCAGCGAGGCAAGCGGCTGCTTGTACTTCTTGAGGAGCAGGACGACGTTGAGACCAGTACAACTACCCAGGGCGCCAAGCAGCATCTCGGTGGGTCGCATCGCGGCGTCGTCGCCGAAGATCGGCGGTTCGTCGATGCTGGCGCTGTGACCGGATGCGGACTCGATGTCGAACTTGACCTTCGTACCGCTCCAACGGGCGATTGCCTTCGCCATTGATCCGAACGATAGCCGTATCTTGGCCCGCGGATGAACAAGGCAACCGACCCGGACAACGTCTTCGGCCTGTCGGCACGATGGCGCGTCGTCGTCGGCGTTGCTCTGCTGATCGTCGTGATCGTGGTGATGTGGCTGTTGGTCGAGCACGATGTGTCCGGCGAGCTGCCTGGTGCAGACCGATCGATTGGAGACATCCTGCGGGAGGACGGCTACCTCGTCGGTTTCGCGCTGATCTACATAGAGGAGTCAGGACCCCCACTCTTCATCCCTGGTGACGCCTTCCTTCTTTATGTGGGGCATCGGCTTCCACACAACTTCCCCGTCCTGTTCGCGGCATGGCTCGGCTTCACGCTCGCGGTCACCCTCGGCGCCACCAACCTCTATCTGCTGTCGCGCCGCTACGGCCGCCGGTTGCTGGAGCACAGAATCGCCCGGATCCTCGAGCTGACTCCCAGCCGCCTGGATCGCGCCGAAGGATGGTTTGCGAGGTGGGGGCCGTGGACTTTGATCTTCGGTCGTCACGTCCCGGGATTTCGAGTTCCACTCACCGTGGCCGCCGGCATCCTCAAGCTTCGCTACCGCATCTTCGCGATCAGCGTCGCGATATCGAGCGCGGCTTGGGCCGGCGTGTTTCTGCTGCTCGGCGTGCTGTTCGGGGACAGCCTCGAACGCTCCATCCGGTCGAGCCCATTACTCTGGGGCGGCGTCGCCGCGATGATCGTCGTGGTGGTCGTCGGTGTCGCGTTCCTTCGCTCGCGAAGCGAGAGGGGGGAGCGCCGGGATCTGGCTCCGCCAGGCCCGCCGCCTTAAGGGGGGAGTCCCCCTCAGGCAGGTCAAGCGAGGAGCGGCCCTAAACTCACGGGCGTGCCTGAAGACGTGCGCGCGCGGTTCGCTCCGGTCGCTGCGAACTACGCGAAGGCTGCGTTCCACACCTCGCCAGAGCGACTGCGCGAGGTCCTCGAGCTGGCGCAGCCACAGCCGACCGACCTGGCGCTCGACGTCGCCACCGGCACCGGCAACACGGCCCTGGCCCTGGCGCCTTTCGTCGCTCGCGTCGTTGGACTGGACCTGACGCGGGAGATGCTGGCGCACGCTCGCCGGCTGACGGGGGAGCGCAGCATCGCCAACGCAGAGTGGGTGCTGGGGGACGCGTCCCGCCTGCCTTTCGCGGACGATTCCTTCGACCTGTACACGGTCAGGGCTGCGCCCCATCACTTCACCGATTTCGATGGCTTCCTGAGCGAGGCGTTGCGCGTGCTCAAGCCGGGAGGATCAGCAGCCTTTGTCGATTGCGCTCCTCCGCCTGCCGCCCGCGAGGTTATGCACGAGGTGGAGGTGCGTCGCGACCCTTCGCATGTCCGCTCGCTGACGGTCACTGAGTGGACCGAACGGCTCGAGCAGGCAGGCTTCGTGCTCGAGGTCGCCACGAGCCGCGAGTTGGATTGGGACTTCGAGGATTGGATGGGCAACATGGCGGTCGAGCCGGCGCTGGCCGCAGACCTGGCGCGCCTGATCGAATCCGCGGAGGGACGGGCGCGAAGCCAGCTGCACCCGGAGCGCCGCGACGGCAAGCTGTGGCATGCGTACTGGCACTGCCTGATCCGCGCCAGAAAACCGGTCGACGGATGACCGAATTCGCCG
>DATCAV010000087.1:0-20098 GCA_036512415.1 Candidatus Dormiibacterota bacterium
TCGCCAGGCTGGGCTTCGAAGGAGATGCCCCGAAGCACCTTGTTGGCTCCGAGCGTCTTCTCCAGGCGCTCGACCGCGACCGCCGCCTGGGTCACTTGCTGGGTCGGCTTCGGGTCGCTGTGGTCTTCGGTTTCGCGGCAGCCTTGGGCTTGACCGCGGCTTTGGATTTGGGCGTCGACTCGTCCACGCGGGGCGCCGTTGCGGCTGCCGGTTCGGGCTTTGCCGGCGCGGGGGCTGATGTCGCTGATGTCGCTGCCTCAGGCTCGGCGACTCCGATCGTGCTCGACAGCACCCGGTGGCAGCTCTCGCACGACGTGACAGTCCGAACGAGCGCGCCGAGCTGGCGCTCCTCGCGCCGCAGGTTCCTCGTCCTGTCGCAGAAGGAGCAGAAACCGGTTTCGACGGTCACCTTGATCTGCCCGGGCCGCTTGTTCACGTAGCTAAGGTACTGAATCCCCAAAACCGGGGTCGCAACGCCCGACGCCGACGGCCTGTAAAATGCCGGAGGCGGCGCAGTCGCGCCGGGTTCCTTTAAGTCCGGTCCCAGAGAGGCCGGGAAGGAGGTTTTTTTATGGCCGTCGGTTCTCGACTGACGCATGTGATCGAGAGCCAGCAGTTCTCGCGCTCGTCGCTCGAAGAGCTGTTTGCGCGAGCGGACGAGATCAAGCGAGAGCCGCATCGCTTCATGGCCCGTCTCAGCGGCCAGGTGATGGCTGCCCTCTTCTACGAGCCCTCGACGCGTACCCGGCTGTCGTTCGAGGCGGCGATGATGCGGCTGGGCGGTTGGACGATGGGCACCGACAACGCCCGCGAGTTCTCATCCTCAGCCAAGGGCGAGACCCTGGAAGACACCATCCGCATCGTCAGCGGATACGCCGACGTGATCGTCCTGCGACACAACGAGGAGGGCGCAGCCAAGCGCGCCGCGGCTGTCAGCACCGTCCCGATCATCAACGCCGGTGACGGCCCGGGCCAGCATCCAACCCAGGCACTGCTGGACATCTACACCATCAAGGACGAGCTCAACAAGATCGATGGGATCAAGGTGGCAATGGTCGGGGACCTTGCGAACGGTCGCACGGCGCGCTCGTTGACCTACCTGCTGAGCAAGTTCAAGGACATCAAGATCTGGTTCGTGGCGCCGCCACAGGTGGCGATGCGCGACGACATCAAAGCCCACCTCACCGAGCACAACGTCCCATGGGTCGAAACCGAAGACCTTGATTCTGTCCTGCCTGAGGTGGACGTCGTCTACCAGACCAGGATCCAGAAGGAGCGTTTCGCCAACCCCGAGGACTACCAGGCGCTCAAGGACATCTACCGGATTGACAAACGATCGCTCGGGCTCATGAGGAAGTACGCGATCCTGATGCACCCGCTGCCCAGAGTGGACGAGATTGCCCGCGAGGTTGACGCGGACCCGCGCGCCGCTTATTTCCGCCAGGCCCACAACGGCCTCCACGTGCGCATGGCTTTGCTCGATCGACTATTGGGATGAGCATCACCGAGAAGCGCCTCAAAGCAACGGTGATGGATGCGGACCAGATCAGGCGATCGCTATCGCGAATCGCCCACGAGATCGCTGAGCGCAACCGGGGGATCGATGGCCTCGTGCTCGTCGGCGTCTTCTCGAAGGGCGACCACCTGGCGCGCCGGCTCGCCGTCAACCTGGCCGGCCTCGAGGGCGCGCCGGTCGCTGTCGGCGTGCTGGACACCAGCAAGCATCGCGACGATGGCCACCTGCGCCAACCCTCCCATCGGGCGACCTCGCGCATCCCCGAAATCGATGGCAAAGTGGTCGTGCTCGTCGACGACGTTATCCACCATGGACGCACCGCGCGTGCCGCGATGGACGCTCTGATGGACTTTGGACGACCGCGCGCGATTCAGCTGGCGGTGCTCATCGACCGTGGCCACCGCGAGCTGCCCATCCGGCCCGACTACATCGGCAAGAACGTGCCGACCTCCGACACGGAGCGGATCGAGGTTCTGGTCGAGGAGGAGGACGGGATCGACCAGGCGGTGATAGTTGCCGGCTAGCGCTAACGGATCATTGAAGATGCACGCCGCCCTCGTGCTCGAGGACGGGCGGACATTCGTGGGCGCGGCACTCGGCGCCGATGTCGTCGGTGAGGGAGAGGTCGTCTTCAACACTGCGATGACCGGCTACCAGGAAGTCCTGACCGACCCCTCGTACGCAGGCCAGATGCTGTGCATGACGTATCCGCTGCAGGGGAACTACGGCGTTCGCGAAACGGACGCGGAGTCCTCGCGTCCATGGGCGCGCGCGATGATCGTGCGCTGGGCGTGTCCTCGGCCGAGCCATCATTCGAGCGAGGCTTCGCTGGACGAGTACCTGCGGCGCTGGCGCGTGCCGGCGATCACCGAGATCGACACGCGCGCCCTCACGCGCCACCTGCGCACGCATGGAACACAGCGCGCGGTCCTCACCCACGAGGCGGAGCTGCCAAGCCAGTCGCGGCTGGCAGAGCTGGCGGCGGCGGCGCGACGTGTGACCCCGCTGGCGGAGCAGGACCTCGTGGCGGAGACATCCCGCACTACGCGAATGGAGTGGCTCGACCCGCTGCCTGGAGAGCTGAGGCCGCGACGCCTGACTGATGGCGCGGGCCTGACCATCGCGGTGGTCGACTACGGCGTCAAGAGCAACATCCTCCGGTCGCTGCGCGAACGGGGGTGCCGCGTCATCGTGCTGCCGCACACAGCAGGTTGGTCCGACGTCGAGGCCACTGGGGCAGACGGCCTCGTCCTGTCAAACGGCCCTGGAGACCCCGCCGTCCTGGCCGGGCCGGTCGAGCTTGCGCGCCAGGCCCTCGGCCGGATTCCGCTGTTTGGCATCTGTCTCGGCCACCAGATCCTCGGCATGGCCGCAGGCGCCACCACCTCGCGCCTGCCCTTCGGGCATCACGGCGCCAACCATCCGGTCAAGGACCTGGAGACGGGCCTCGTTCACATCACGAGCCAGAACCACGAGTTCCAGGTAGACGCGGCCTCCATCCCCGCCGGCGACCTCGTCGTCTCGCAGCGCAACCTGAACGACGGCTCGGTCGAGGGCCTCACGCACCGGACTCTGCCTGCCTTCAGCGTCCAGTACCACCCGGAGGGCTGCCCCGGCCCGCAGGACAACCAGCACCTCTATGACCGGTTCCTCGACATGGTTCGCGAGCGAAGGCCGGTGATGAGGGCGGTCGGTGGGGCGGCTCAGCCTCCGAAGCCGAAGAAGGTGCTGATCCTCGGCTCCGGACCGATCGTCATCGGCCAGGCTGCGGAGTTCGACTATGCAGGCACGCAGGCGTGCAAGGCGCTCCGCGAGGAGGGCATCACCACCGTCCTCGTCAACTCCAACCCCGCCACGATCATGACCGACGAAGACGTTGCCGACCGCGTGTACCTCGAGCCGCTGACCGTCGAGTCGGTGGAGCGAGTCATCGCGCGAGAGCGACCCGATGCCTTGCTGCCGACGCTCGGCGGCCAGACCGGCCTGAACCTTGCGACCGACCTCGCCAAGGCCGGCGTGCTGGAGCGCTACCAGGTCCGGCTCCTCGGGGCCAGCCTCGAGACCATCAGGAACGCCGAGGATCGCCAGGCGTTCAAGCAGATGCTCGAGGACATCGGCGAGCCGGTGCCGACCTCGAGGGTGTGCGAATCCATGGCGGAGGTCGACGAGTTTGCCGCGCAGGCCGGCCTGCCTTTGGTCATCAGGCCCGCTTACACGCTGGGTGGGACAGGCGGTGGTTTCGTGACCAATGCAGACGAGCTGAAGAACATCGCGCAGCGAGGGCTCGCCGCCTCGCCCATCCACCAGGTCCTGGTCGAGCGCTCGCTCTGGGGATGGAAGGAGATCGAGTACGAGGTGATGCGCGACGCTGCCGACACCTGCATCACCGTCTGCAACATGGAGAACCTGGACCCGATGGGCGTGCACACGGGTGACTCGATAGTGGTCGCGCCGGCGCAAACGCTTTCTGACCGCGACCATCAGATGCTGCGGTCGTCGGCGATCCGGATCATTCGCGCGCTGGGCATCGAGGGCGGCTGCAACGTGCAGTTCGCGCTTGATCCAAAGAGCTCCTCTTACTACGTCATCGAGGTCAACCCTCGCGTGAGCCGCTCGTCGGCGCTCGCCTCCAAGGCGACGGGCTATCCCATCGCGCGAGTCGCCGCGAAAGTCGCAGTGGGCCGCCGGCTCGAAGAGATCAGAAATGAGGTGACCGGCCGGACCTTCGCTGCATTCGAGCCGGCGCTCGATTACTGCGTGGTGAAGATTCCGCGCTGGCCGTTCGACAAGTTTCCAGCGGGCGACCGGCGCCTCGGCACGCAGATGGCCTCCACCGGCGAGGTGATGGCGATCGAGAGGACCTTTGAGGCGGCGCTGACCAAGGCGATGCGGTCGCTCGAGCAGAAACCGCCATCGGTCTCCGAGCTGGAGCGCGCCGACCTCATCGAGCAGCCCAACGACCGCCGGCTGTTTGCCCTGCTGCATGCCCTGCGCGGAGGCGACGATCCGGCCTCGCTGGCGCGCCGCAGCGGCATCGACCAATGGTTCATCGATCGGATGGCGAACATCGTCCGGCTCGAGAAGGATGGAGACGTGCGCGAGCTGAGGCGTGCCGGTTTCTCCGACTCGATGATCAGTGCGCTCCGCGGCGAAGCGGTCGAGAGGTCGGCGCCGACGTACAAGCTGGTCGACACCTGCGCGGCAGAGTTCGAGGCGGCCACGCCTTACTACTACTCATGCTGGGAGGACGAGACCGAGAGCGTCCCGGTCGATTCGCGCACGGCCCTGGTCATCGGATCCGGCCCGATCCGCATCGGCCAGGGCATCGAGTTCGACTACTGCTCGGTGCACGCCGCTTGGTCGCTTCGAAAATCCGGCGTGCGTGCGGTGCTGGCCAACTCCAACCCGGAGACGGTGTCGACCGACTTCGACACGTCCGACCGCCTCTACTTCGAGCCGCTCGACCTCGACGGCGCCGCCCAGGTCGCGGAGGCAGAACGAGTCGACGGCGCCCTGGTCCAGTTTGGCGGCCAGACCGCTATCAACCTCGCGCTGCCGCTGGAGGAACGGGGCCTCGCCATCTTCGGCTCGGCCGTGGAGGCGATCGACCTTGCGGAGGATCGCAGGGCCTTCGCCGCGGCGCTTGATGCGATTGGGATCCCACAGCCGGTGGGCGGCACGACCACCACCGTCGAAGAGGCGATCGGCATCGCGGATCGCGCCGGTTACCCGGTGCTCGTGCGCCCTTCTTATGTGCTCGGCGGGCGGGCGATGGAGATCGTGCACGACCGCCGCGAGCTGCAGCGCTACATGGTCTGGGCAATCGCCGCCATGCCGCGCGGCACGGTCCTGGTCGACAAGTACCTGCAGGGTGACGAAGTCGAGGTCGACGCCGTCACTGACGGCGAGACGGTTGTCATCCCCGGCGTGATGAAGCACGTAGAGCGGGCAGGCGTGCACTCGGGCGATTCGTACGCTGTCTATCCCGCCTCGGGCCTCGAGCAGTCCCAGCTGGATGACGTGATCGACTACACGGTGCGGATCGCGCGGCATCTACGGCTGAGAGGCCTGGTCAACGTGCAGTACGTAGTGCATCGAGGCAAGGTCCACGTGCTCGAGGTCAATCCGCGTGCGTCACGCACAGTCCCATTCCTGTCCAAGGTCACCGGCGTCCCTATGGTGGACATGGCCACCAAGGTGATGCTCGGCGAGAAACTCTCAGACATGGGCTGGACGACGGGGTTGGTGCCTCCGCGCGACCTGGTCGCCGTCAAAGCGCCTGTGTTCTCGATGAACAAGCTGCCTGCGGTCGATTCCTACCTTGGGCCGGAGATGAAATCGACGGGCGAGGCGATCGGCATCGGCCGCACATTGAGCGAAGCCCTGCGCAAGGCCTTCGCAGCGTCGGGAGTTCACGTCAAGCGTGGCGGAGCGGTGCTGCTCACCATCGCCGACGTCGACAAGC
The DNA here is from genome assembly GCA_036512415.1 of Candidatus Dormiibacterota bacterium. GTDB lineage: Bacteria > Chloroflexota > Dormibacteria > Dormibacterales > Dormibacteraceae > Palsa-872. The sequence continues at coordinate 5,982 of DATCAV010000087.1, forward strand.
CCGAGATCTTTCCCATCGTCTCGCGCCTGGTCGAGATGGGGTGCCGGCTGGTGGCGACCGAAGGCACCGCGCGGGCATTGCGTCAGGCCGGCTTCTCGCCTCGGGTCGTGGCGAAGATCGGCGACGCCGGTCCGACCGTGCTCGATGTCATCACGAACGGTGAGGTTGATCTCGTGATCAACACCATGTCGAACATCTACACGGACTCCGCCGAAGCCGGCGGTCCGGTTTTCAAAGATGGATTTGAGATCCGGCGTGCCGCGGTCGAGCGGCGAATTCCGTGCCTCACCTCGCTCGACACCGCCGTCGCGCTGGTCGAGTCGGAGGCGGGTGCGCCGCAAGGCGGCGAGGGCGGAGGGCCGCCTCAGCTCGAGGTGCGGACGATAGTGGAGTGGCGGCAAGGTGTTCCTGCTTAACGCCCCGATCACCGCCGTCCGCGAGGTCGCGCGCGGAATGGTCGTCATCTCGATGGACGCACCGGAGATTGCGGCGACTGTCCGCGCCGGCCAGTTCGTCAACCTCGGCTGGTCCGGAGTTTTTCTGCGGCGGCCGTTCTCCGTCTATCGGGTGGCGGGTGATCGCATCGAGATCGTGCTCAAAGCGGTGGGCAGAGGGACCTCGCAGCTGGTTGCCATGCGACCTGGCGAATTGATCAGCTGCCTCGGTCCGCTGGGACATGGCTTCGACCTCGTCGCCGGTCCGCGCAGCGCTGTGCTCGTGAGCGGTGGACTCGGCGTCGCGCCCATGCCGCTGGCCGCCAAAGAGGCGCACGCGCTCGGCATGCGGGTGACGTGGGTGCACGGCGCGCGGAGCAGCGAGGAGCTCTGTTCCGAGTCGGAGGGCGACGAGGTGATCTGGGCCACCGACGACGGATCGCGAGGCGCGGTCGGGACCGCCGTCGCCGCCGCCCCGAATGGAGACGTCGTCCTCGCGTGCGGGCCGAACCGCATGCTCGCCGCGGTCGCCGCTCGCTGGCCGCAAGCGCTGGTCGCAGTCGAGACGTACATGGGATGCGGCACCGGTGTGTGCCTCGGCTGCGCGGTCCCCCTGACCCGCGGGGGATATGACCGCGCGTGCAAAGAGGGACCGGTCTATCGCGCCGCCGACGTCGATTGGGCGGCGCTCCCCTCCCACTTGCCTTACGGCGTGATCGCATGACTGTCGATATGAGCGTCGCGGTGGCCGGGATGAAGCTGCGCAGCCCTGTGCTCGCGGCGTCTGGCACGTTCGGCTACGGCACCGAGGTGCCGCTGCTCGATCGGAGAGCGCTTGGCGGCATGGTGTCGAAGGGAATCTTTTTGCGTGCGCGGCCCGGCACGCCGCCGCCACGAATCGTCGAGACGCCTTCGGGGATGCTCAACGCGATCGGCCTGCAAGGTCCCGGAGTCGATGCGCTCATTCGCGACTACGCGCCGCAGTGGGCTGCATGGGATTTCCCCGTCCTGGTCAACATCAACGCGGAGTCGGTGTCCGAATACGGCGAGCTGGCGGCACGGCTCGACGGTGTGCCAGGAGTCGCAGGTTTCGAGATCAACATCTCATGCCCCAACGTGGAGCAGGGTGGCCTGTACTTCGGCAACGACCCGCGCGCCGCCGCCGCCGTCACCGACGCTGTGCGCAAACGTACGAGCCTGCCGGTGTGGGTGAAGCTCACGCCCATGGTGACTGACATCGGCGTGATCGCGCGTGCGGTCGAAGGCGCCGGTGCCGACGCCCTGTGCGCGGTCAACACGTTTGTCGGCATGTCGATCGACCTCAATGCCTACAAGCCGAGGCTGAGCTTCCGCACCGGAGGGCTGTCAGGGCCTGCCATCCGCCCGCTCGCGGTTCATCTTGCGCACCAGGCAGCGCGCGCGGTGAGGATCCCGGTGATCGGGATCGGCGGGGTGATGAGCGCTGAGGATGCGCTCGAGTTCCTGGTCGCAGGCTGCTCCGCCGTGCAGGTCGGCACGGCGACCTTCCTCAACCCGCAGGCGATCGCCGAGATCCACGACGGCATCGCCGCCCACCTCGAGCTGCGCGGCTTGAGCTCTATGACCGAGCTCCCGCGCTACCTACCCCGCGACTAGGTAGCTCCGAGGTCCGATCGCTCGGGCGGCGCGAAGACATACGGTCGCGCGATGCGGATCGCCAGCACGACCGCCCCGGCGACCACCGCGCCGATCGCCATCGCCACCGGAGCTCCGAACAGTGTCGCGAGGGCGCCGGCCTGCATGCTTCCGAGCGGCCCGACTCCGATGAGCGCTTGCGCATAGAGCGCCATCACCCTGCCACGCAGGTGGTCGGGAGTGATCGTCTGGATGCGATTGTTGGCGGTCGCCACGAAAGAGATCTGGCTGTAGCCGGCGATGAACAAGCACACCAGCGAGATGACGAACATTCGTGAAATCGAGAATGTGAGGAGGGCCGCGACCCAGATCATCGCCATCCAGAACTGACGTCGCGGGTCGCTCGCGCCAGGGCTGATAGCCAGGGTCAGCGCCCCGACCAGAGCGCCGAGACCCATCGAGCCAAGGAGGAAGCCGAAGCCCCTGGCACCGACATCGAGCACCTGGTCGGCGAAGAACGGGATCAGCGTCAGGCGATTCATCGCAAAGAGTGAGAAGACGGCGACGGCGACCAGGAGCATCCCGACCACAGGCTCGTGCCGCGCATACGACGCGCCTTCAACGATCCGGGCGAAGACCGGCTGCTCCGCCCCATGACGCACGACTGCCGGCAGGTCGCGCATCAATAGCAGCGCGACTATTGCTCCCAGGTAGCTCACAGAGTTAGCCAGGAAACAGATCGGAACACCGACTGCCGCGATGAGCAGGCCCGCTACTGCAGGCCCGACGACAGCGGCGAGGTTGAAGACAGACGAGTTGAGCGCAATCGCGTTCATCAGGTCTTGCCGGCCCACCATCTCGATGACGAAGGACTGACGCGAGGGGGCGTCGAACATGTTGATGGTGCCGGCCGCGATCGCCGCGATCACGATCATCCAGAACTGGGCGCGGCCCGTCGCGCTGAGCGCAAACAGCGTAAAGCTTGGGATCGTGAACAGCGTCTGCGTGATCAGCAGCACGGTGCGCTTGCGGTACCTGTCGGCGACGACTCCGCCGAGCTGGCTGCCCAGCAGCACCGGGGTGAACTGCGCCGCGAGAACGAGTCCCACCAGGAGAGGGTTGTGAGTCAGTTGGAGCGCGAGCCACGGCATGGCGACGCTCTGCATCCAGGTCCCGATGGTCGAGATGATCTGCCCGGTCAAGAAGAGGCGGTAGTTGCGGTGCCGCAGGGCCCCCAGCACCCGGCGTGCGCCCGGCTGTCTGGGAGTCCCTCGAGGCTCTCGCACTAAAGTTGATGATCGCAGGATGACCAAGCTCCGCGAGATAGTGGACATCGACGTACCAATCGCACGCGTTTGGGCGGTGGTGCAGGAGGACGTTCCGAACGTCCCCAAATGGTCGAAAGAAGTTGCCAAGGTGGAACAGCTCGACCGCAAGCCGCCAGGCAAGGGGACGCAATATCGCTACCACCTCCACCTGCCAGGCGGGCTCAAAGAAACCGTGGAGGTCGAGCAGACGACGTGGGTCAAACCGAAGCGGTGCGCGGGCAAGTTCATCCGCGGGCCATTGAAAGGGACCTGGGCGTACACATACTCGGAGACCAAGGCCGGCACGCATGTCGTGTACGAGATGGACTACGAGCTCGGCGGCATGCTCCGGTTTGCAGGCGGCCTGCTGGCCGGCAAGTACGCAGAAGGAGTCCGAGCGAATATGGCCGCCCTCAAGAAGTACATCGAATTGGGCAAGGGGCCGAAGGCGAAGTAGGCCTGTGCTTGCGTACGTCTTCTCTCACCGACCGGCCGACGCGGCTCATGTCTCCGCGTATGAAGATTCGCTGAAACAGTTTCATGAGCAACTCGCGATAGCTTCCATCGACGGTTTCATAGCGTCAGCCACTTTTGCCGTCGGCGCCGGCTACAGCGACTGGTACCTGCTCGAAAGCTCGTCGGCAATGGACGCCTTGAACGCAGCCGCCGTCAGCGGACCCCGAGCGGCCGCCCATGATTCCGCAGCCAGGATGGCGTCAGACGGCGTGGGCAAGCTTCTCAGCCTCGCGGTAGGTAGCCCGTCGTTTGCAGCGGGCTTCGAGGTCCGGTTTGGCAAACCCATGGGGATGCCCTATGCGGATTTCTATGCCCGAATGAAACCGTGGGTTGAAGAGCCGGGGGTCAGCCTCTGGCGCCGGATGATGGTGCTGGGACCGGCGCCGGAGTTTTGCCTGTTATCGTCCTCGAGAGTCGAGCTGCCGTCTGACATGCACCCGGAGGTGCTGCGCCGCAAACCAATCTAGCCAGCAGCGTTGCAGGGTTGGCCGGGGTCCCCCCGGCCATGACTTTGTCCTCTTCGACTGCCAGGCGTTGCGTTGAGAAATCGATTCGTAATTAATCCAATCAATAGCCGGATTAAGAGCAGCCACGCGCGCAGCGCCTGGCGATGAGAGAAGACCATTTGGGTCTTCTCTCATAAGGCGGGTCGAAGACCGCCTAGGGGCGCTTGAAGGGCAGGAGCTCGAGTTGTTCGAACCGGTCCTGGACTGCGATTCGCAGCTCGTTCGTCAAACCCTTCAAACGATCCTGTGACGGTTTGTCGTCGAGGTTGAGGGAGCGCAGCCGGCGGAGCACCACCTGCATCGCATACAGGCCGGCGGGCTCGTTGCTGGTGATCTGACCGCCGGCGCTCCGCAGCTCGCGCGCAAGGTCGTCCTGCGCGCGCGACCGAAGCCAGTTGCCGAGCCGGGCCGCGGCGATGAGCACACGCTGTGTCTTGGGGTTGAGGCCTGACGGCGCCCCTTCTCGCGGTTGCGCGGCCTGGAACACCGATGGGACGCGGGCGCGGCGGAGGTCGCGCGCTCGCTTGATCAGCGTGCCGGTTGCCGGGCCCAGCATGACGAGGATTCCGGCCACAATCAGGAGGGCGACGACCAGGCCGACCACGACGTCCAGCATTGCTTCCTAGCGTACGCTTTGACGGCGTTTCGCTCGTCATTCACGGGGGAGAATTTGGCTGCAACTCGATCAAGGCCTGTCGCTGTCGTCACTGGGGCGTCGTCAGGCATCGGCGCCGCCACTGTCGTGGCGTTGGGGCGGCGCGGCTACCAGATCGTCGCTGGGGCTCGCCGGCTGGCGCGCGTGCGCCGCGTCGTTGGCGACCTGGGCGTGGCTTTGCCCCTCGATGTGACCGACCCGGCGAGCATCGATGCGTTCGTGGGCGAGGTGTCCAAAAAGTTCGGACGCATCGACGTGCTGGTCAACAACGCGGGCCTGGCTCTGGGGCTCAACCAGATCGAGCAGGCCCGTGACGAGGACTGGATCGAGATGTGGGAGGTCAATGTTCTCGGGCTCATGCGTATGACGCGATCGAGCTTGCCGCTTCTGCGCAAGGCGAAGCATGGCCACATCGTCAACCTGGGCTCGATCGCAGGCTTCGAGACGTACAAAGGCGGCGCCGGTTACACGGCGAGCAAGCATGCTGTGCGCGCCATGTCGCGCACCTTGCGCCTCGAGCTGAATGGCGAGCCGATCCGCGTGACGGAGATAGCGCCAGGGATGGTCGAGACGGAGTTCAGCACGGTGCGCTTTCGCGGCGACCGAAAAGCGGCGAAAGCGGTGTACCAGGGCGTGAAGCCGCTGGTGGCCGAGGACATCGCCGAGTGCATCGTCTTCGCGGTGACGCGCCCGCCCCATGTAAATATCGACGAAATAGTCATCCGCCCGGTCGCCCAGGCAGCCTCGTGGTTGGTGGCTCGGAAGCCGGCTTAGCCTTCTTTACTTCCCATGGTCGTGGGGCTTGTGGTCGTGAGGTTTGTGATCGTGGGGATTGACCAACCCGGCCGCACGGGCCTCTTCAAGCGTCATTCAACAACCGGGCTCGCCGTAATTGCCGCAACAGTCGGCCCTGCGCGGACCACCTCGCCTGCCGATGTTGGCGGCAACCGTCCGCATCCGCTCCAAAGGGCCCATGCCGCCGGCGAACAGGTTCCGAAGGGCGGACGCCGCTGTCCTCGCCACCGGTCGCTTCATCTTTCTAGGGCCACCTGACAAATTTTTCTCATAAATAGATACACGCGTCGCTCCTAGGCCGGATTTACTCCGGCCGTCACCCCGCTTCCACCCTCAGAACGCCCTGCCAATCGTGGCCAGGAGGGTGGGGGTTCCACGGGGGAGGCCTGACTCCCCCGTGCTTTTACTCGTAGTAATTGTTGTCGAACTCGATCCAGCCCGAGTTCGGGCAGCCGCTCGAAGTGGTGGCGTGTGTGCAATGCACGCCCACCTTCGGGCCCGGGTCGATGTACAGCTGGCCGTGGATCACCACCGTGTCGCCGGCGTGCAGCGGGACGGAGGTCGCCAGCGTGGTGTTGTGATCGATCTCCAGCGTCTCGCCGGTGGAAGCCTTGACTTCGAACCTCTCGTGGCCGCCCGACTCCACCGGGTCATTGAGGACCGTGGCGTCGAATGTGACCTCGGCGCCATTGCTGTTGTTGACGATGTCGCTGTGGAGGCCCTGGTCGTCCGCGGCCGCCCGCTCACCGCAGGCAACCAGAACCAGCATCGCCGCGGCTACCAGGGCAAGCCGTCTCATAGGGCGAGCGCCTCCGCCAGCTTGATCCGTCCTTCATACAGCGCTTTGCCCACGATCACCGCCTTTGCACCAGCCGCAACCGCTGCGCGGACATCCTCCATCGATGAGACCCCACCCGAGTATTGAATGGGCAAGCTCGTCATCGCGCGCACCCGCTTCAGCGTGTTCAGGTCCGGCCCTTCAAGGGTTCCGTCCCTCGCGATGCTCGTGAAGATGACCCCGGCTAGGGGCAGGACGTCCCAGCGAGCCAGCAGGCTTCCCATCTTCAGAGGCTCGTTCTCGGTCCACCCATGGACCGCCGGTTGATCGTCGCGCACGTCGAGGGCCGCAAGTACCTGACCCGTGTGCTTCCGCACACAGCGCTCGAGCAACCTCGGCTCGCGCACCGCTGCCGTGCCCATCACGACTGCGTGTGCACCCAGGGCAATCAACTTGTCGAGCTGGGCCTCAGTCCGCACGCCGCCCGCGACCTGCACCTTCACGTCTCTGCGCCGGACTATCGTCTCGATCGCCGCATGGTTGTCGCCGAGCCCTCGCGCGCCGTCGAGGTCGACGACGTGGATGCGCTCTGCTCCTGCCTCAGCGAAGCTCGCGGCCACATCTGCAGGATCATCCGAGTACACAGTCGGATTCGCGTAGTCGCCGCGCACCAGACGGACGCAACGGCCGCCCAGGATGTCGATGGCAGGGATCACGAGCACGCCCTTATGGTGCCCCAGGAGGCCCGGACGGAGACCGCCGACGGATCTTCGGCGCCCATGCGGCCCATCTGCGTTGTTGCGGGCTCCGCTCCTCACTTACGAATCTATCAATGCGCGCGCTCCGGTGCTCGCCCGCGCCTAGCAGCTGGACCACCTGTACGCCGAATCTCTCGCCGCCGGCTCCATCCGTGCCTCCGCTGCGGTGCGGACTTTCCGGAAGTCCTAGCGGTAGTTGGTGAACTGCAGCGGGACCGGTATGTCTTCAGCCTCGCGCAGCGCCTTGATCACGAGCTGCAGGGTGTCCTTGTCCTTGCTGACGACACGCAGCTGGTCGCCCTGAATTCGCACCTGAACCTTGGGCGTGACGTTCTGGATCTTCTTGCGAAGGTCGCGAGCGATGTCATCGGTGATGCCGGCGTTTAGCCGGACCTCGATCTGGCCGCGACCCTTGCCCACGCTCTTCGGATCGCCAGGTTTGAACAACTTGGGCGAGAGCTGCCGGCGCGCAGCCTTCTCGCGAAGCACCTGGAGGGCCGCTTTGGCGCGCTCCTCGCTCGCGGACTCGATGAGGATGGTCTGGTCCGAGTGGTCGTAGACCGTCCCGGTGTCCTTGAAGTCGAAGCGCGTGCTGACCTCCCGTCGCGCCTGGTCGAGGGCATTGGTCAGCTCGGCCGCGTCGAACTCCGAGACGACGTCGAACGAGAACTCAGCCACCGGGTGTGTTCATGATCGCGTTGATGCCGGCGTATACCGCCAGAGCCGCCAGCACGATGCCGGCCAGCGAGCTCACGCCCAGCAGGATTCCGATACCCAGAGTCCCTTCGTCCAGGGGCTCCACTGGGGGCCGATCGTAAGGGTCCTCTCCGTAGTCGAGCTCGTATATGTCCGCTGCTCGAGCCCGTTCGACCACCTCGTCCAGCACCTCTTTGCCACCAGGCGGAAGGGGCTTCGTGCTGAGCGCCTCCACCGCCTCTTTGAGGTTGTCACGAGTACGCCCCAGCTCCGCCACAACCATGTCGAGGGTCTGCATGGCGGCAGGCGTCGGATGCTTCCGGCGGAGGTCGGCGATGATGCCGTACAGCGTCACGCCCCGATTCATAACAGAAATGGCGTTCCACATGCGTGTGGATGGGTTGGCCATGTGTCATGTGGCCCGCCCGGGAGCGACTTACACTAGGGCTGAAATGAGCGTGGAGACCAAATCAAAGGCAGCGGCCAAGAAACCGGCTGTGCACCCGAACACATGGGTCTACTACGACGGCGAGTACGGCCGCTACCACGACATCAAGCTCGGTCTGATGACTCACGCCCTCCATTACGGCACAGGTGTGTTCGAGGGCATCCGCGCCTACTGGAACGGAAAGAAGGAGCAGCTCTATCTCTTAAAAGCGCCGGCGCATTACGACCGGATGAGGCGTTCCGCGAACGTCATGCGCTTCAAGCTGCCGCATTCGACTGAGGAGCTGGTCAACATCACCCTCGAAGTGCTCCGGCGCAACCAGTTCAAGTCGGACGTTTACATACGGCCGCTCCTCTTCACCTCCAGCGAGGAGATTGGCGTCCGCCTCCACAACATCGAGCACAGCTTCCTTATCTATGCCATTCCGTTTGGCAACTACGTCGAGATCGAGGGCGGCCTCCGCTGCATGGTGAGCACCTGGCGCCGCGTGCCCGACCAATCGCTCCCGGCCCGCGCCAAGATCACCGGTTCATACGCACAGTCGGCGCTCGCGAAGTCCGAGGCCAACGAGGCAGGCTTTGACGAGGCGATTGTGCTCACGGTCGACGGCCACGTTTCCGAGGGCTCGGCCGAGAACCTGTTCATGATCAAAGACGGCACCGTCGTAACGCCGCCGGTGACCGATGACATCCTCGAGGGCATCACGCGGACCTTGATCATCGGCCTGGTCAAAGACGAGCTGGGACTGCCGGTAATCGAAAGGAGCATCGACAGGACCGAGCTCTACACCTGCGACGAGCTGCTGCTTTGCGGGACCGGGGCCCAGGTCGCGCCTGTGATCGAGGTCGACCGCAGGACTGTCGGCAACGGGAAGGTGGGAGAGTTCACCCGGGAGCTCCAGAACATCTATTTCGGCGCCGTTCGCGGAGAGACGCCCAAATACAAGGACTGGACGATCCCCGTTTACTAATCATCTGGGAAATTGGCCTGGATGAAGATCATCGTGGCGCCCAACTCCTTCAAAGGCAGCCTGTCGGCCACGCAGGCGGCGAACGCGATCGCGAACGGTGTGCGTGAGGTATTCCCTGACGCCGAGGTCGTAGAGATCCCGGTCGCGGACGGCGGCGAAGGCACTGTCGAGGCTCTCGTGTCCGCCCACCACGGAACTTACGAGTGGGTCAACGTCGAGGGCCCGCTTGGAGATCCTGTGCTGGCGTCGTACGGCCTGATCGACGGCGGCAAGACAGCGGTGGCCGAGCTGGCTTCGGCCAGCGGCTACGTCCTCGTTTCGCCCGCGATGCGCGACCCTCGCAAGACCTCCACGTATGGTTTCGGCCAGCTGCTCGAGGCGGCCAGGAAGTCGGGAGCCAGGTCCGTGATCGCCGGGATCGGCAACTCTGCCACGAACGACGGCGGCGTCGGCATGGCGCAGGCACTTGGTTACCGATTTCTCGATGCGGCCGGCGTCGACCTGCCACGAGGAGGAGCCGCGCTGCTCAGACTCGAACGGATCGACGATTCCAAATTGAATCCCGGCTGGCGGTCCGTGCAGGTGAGGGTGGCGTGCGACGTCACCAATCCGCTGACCGGTCCGGAAGGCGCGAGCGCCGTGTACGGGCCGCAGAAGGGCGCCGACCCTGCGACCGTCAGGTTGCTCGATCAGGCGCTTGATCGCCTTGCACAGGTGATCGAGCACCAGTACGGAAAGCGTGTGGCGGACATCCCCGGAGCCGGTGCAGCGGGTGGCACAGGCGCCGGCCTGATGGCATTCCTTGACGCCAAGCTCGTCTCCGGGGCGTCTCTCGTGGTCGACGCAAGCGGCTTCGATGAAGCCCTCCCGGGCGCGCAGCTGGTCATCACCGGCGAGGGCCGGGCGGACGGCCAGACCGCCTACGGCAAGGCGCCTGGCGAGGTGGCACGCCGTGCCCAGGCTGCTGGGATACCGACAGTTCTCATCGCCGGAACCAAGGGCGCAGGCTGGGAGGCGCTGCTCACCAAGGGCTTCAGCTCCGTGGCGAGTCTCGCGCAAGAGGGCGACAATCTGCAGGACCTGATGCAAGACGCAAGACCTGCACTGACCCGTGCGGCCGCCCTCGCCGTTAGAGAGCTGTTGAGACCCAAGAGTGACCGACGACTCTGACATCACGTCCAAGCTGGGCATCGAGCCCACGGACGTCGAACTCGTAAGGGACTATCGCAACGGCGACAGCCATGCTTTCGAGGAGCTCCACCGGCGGTACGTGGCCTCGATCTACCGCCTTGTCCGTCGAAAGCTGGGCGATGCTTTGCTGGCCGAGGACATAGCCCAGGAGACCTTCATGAAGGCGCTCCGGATGATGGATCGCGTCGACGACTCGTTCAACTTCGGCGGCTGGGTGCACACGGTGGCCCGGAACCTCTGCTTCGACGAGCTGCGCCGCCGGCAGCGAGACCTCAGGGTGGACAGCGGTGACGACGACGCCGTGGACCTGCTCGCAAGCCTTCCATCCACCTCCCGTAGCTTCGATCCAGTCCAGGTGCAGGAGTCGAACGAGCTTCGCCGGCAGGTCTGGGCCGTGTCTCAAAGGCTGCCTGAGAAGTACCGCCTGGTCCTCACCTTGCGCGAGCTGCAAGATCTGAGCTACCGCCAGATCGCCAGGTCCCTCAAGATGTCAGAGAGCGCGGTCGAGACTTTGCTCTACCGGGCCCGCCTGCGGTTTAAGGAGGAGTTCATATCGGCCGAAGGGGAGGGGGCGCTGACCCATGACGAGGCGGTTCCGCTGTTGGCTCCGTACCTCGCCGGGAAGCTGAGGCGTTCTCAGGCGGAGGCAGTTCGGATGCATCTCGCCGTATGCGCGAAGTGCGCCAGGAAGGTCGGCAGGCGGGCAGTTCGCAGGACTCCGGTCAAATGAGGGTTAGTAGAGTAGTAAGTGACATGGCCAAGGTAGTCGTTCGGTTTTTCGACGACGAGACTCTGGAGGGCGTAGCGCGCGACCTCGATTTCGACGAGCCCGACTTCCTGGTCGAGGTCGACGATGCCGGCGGCCTCGACAACAACGAGACCGCCTGGATCCCGCTCACTGCTGTGAAGTGGGTCGAGCTGGCGCGCGACCCTGACCTCGCGTCCGAAACGCCCACCCGCAAGGTCGCGATCAGGTTCCTCGACGGGGAGGTCCTGCGAGGGCACCTCGACGGCACCCTGGAAAGGCACCGCTACGGGGTGGTCCTCCACCTGCACGCTGAGCAGACGGACAGCCCGGTCCGCAAGCTCGGCATCCCCTTCTCGGCGGTCAAGGCGCTGTTCTTCATCCGCGAGTTCGACGCCAGGGGGGAGGAGGCTGGCACCGCGTCCGAGGCCTACCTCGCGCGGCGCACGATGGCCCCGCTGCTGGACGTGCTCGAAGAGATGGACATGCTCACCCGCCTGCACCGGGACGGCCTGCTGTCCGACAACGAGTACGCCTCGAAGCGGACGCTGGTTTTGGAGCGTCTCTAGCCGCCGGTCGTCCTGACCTTCCCTTATTGCAGGGGGAGGGAAAGCCCAGCGTAGAATCCTGTTCATGGCCGAACGCAACGGGTCGAATGGGCACAAAGCCGTGAAGGGATCTTTCAAGGTCAAGACCGGTCTCGCGCAGATGCTCAAGGGCGGCGTGATCATGGACGTCGTCACCGCCGAGCACGCCAAGATCGCCCAGGATTCGGGCGCCTGCGCCGTGATGGCCTTGGAGCGTGTCCCCGCGGACATCAGGAAGGAAGGCGGCGTGGCCCGGATGTCCGACCCGACGCTGATCCGTTCGATCATGGAGGCGGTGACCATCCCCGTGATGGCGAAATGCCGGATCGGACACTTCGTCGAGGCGCAGATCCTCGAGGAGCTCGGGGTCGACTACATCGACGAATCCGAGGTGCTCACCCCTGCGGACGAGGAGTACCACATCGACAAGCACCCATTCAAGGTTCCGTTCGTATGCGGGTGCCGCGACCTGGGGGAGGCCCTGCGCCGCATCGCCGAAGGTGCCGCGATGATCCGGACCAAAGGCGAAGCCGGAACTGGCAACGTGGTCGAGGCAGTCCGACACGCGCGCGCGGTCAACGCCGGCATTCGCAAGCTGCAGGGCATGAACAAGGCGGAGCTCGTCCACGAGGCCAAGCTGCTTGGCGCGCCTGTGGAGCTGCTCATGGAATGCCAGAAGCTGGGCCGGCTGCCGGTCGTCAACTTCGCCGCCGGCGGGATCGCAACCCCGGCCGACGCCGCCTTGATGATGCAGCTCGGGGTCGATGGCGTCTTCGTCGGCTCGGGCATCTTCAAGTCGGAGAACCCGCTGAAGATGGCCAAGGCGATCGTGGCCGCCACCACCTACTTCGACAAGCCGGAAGTGCTGGTCGAGGTGTCCGTCGGCGTTGGGAAGGCGATGCATGGGCTCGAGATTTCCGCCATCCCGAAGGAAGAGCTGCTCGCTGCCAGAGGCTGGTAAGTCCGGCACGAAGCCGCTTCCCGGACGCATGCCCTCTTCACGCGGCGACTCCCGTGCTGTGATCGGCGTGCTGGCGATGCAAGGCGCGTTCGCAGAGCATCTACGCGCGCTGGAGGCATGTGGCGTGAAAACCCGCATTGTCAGGTCGGCGTCCGACCTCGTCGGGCTCGATGGCATTGTGTTGCCCGGCGGGGAGAGCACGACGATGACGATGCTCATGGACCGCGTCGGCCTGTTGGGTCCGCTGCGCGCTGCGATCGATGGCGGGTTGCCAACGCTGGCCACATGCGCAGGCATGATCGTGCTGGCCCGCGAGGTGTCCGACGGCATGGCTGAACAGCGTGGCCTGGGTTTGCTGGACATCGCAGTGCGGCGCAATGGCTATGGGCGCCAGGTCGACAGCTTCGAGGCCGACATCGACGTCGCCGGCCTTGATGGCAAAGCCTTTCACGCGATCTTCATCCGATCGCCGCTCGTTGAATCGACCGGTGATGTCGAGGTGATGGCCACCCACGAGGGCCACGCGGTCGCCGTCAGGCAGGGCAACATTATTGCGCTCTGCTTCCACCCGGAGCTGACCAAGGACCTTCGCCTGCACCGCGAATTCGTCCGGATGGCGACTGCCTGATGAAAATTCGCGCTGCCGGCCTGTTGGATCTCGCCCGCATCGAAGAGCTGTACCGATCGTCGGACACGCGCTTGACCGAGGCGGCTCCACCGGCGGCGAGGCTTTGGGCCGTTTTGAGCTCGACCCTTTCGGCGCTGCTCCCGCTTTCTCAGGAAACGCTGATCTATGTCGCCGAGGATGGCGGCAAGGTGGTCGGCTTTATCCAGGCCTCAGGGCAGCCGCTCGGCCTCGACCTGCCGCGCGCGACAGTTCTCCAGGTGCTGAACCTGGAGGTGGCGGAAGGGTCGGATTCGGAGGAGGTTGCCCCGGCGCTCGTCGAGCACCTCAGCAACCAGGCGCTGGAAAGAGGCGCTCGCAGGGTCTTCGTTCGCCTCCCCGACCGCGACGCACTTCTGCCGGTATTCAGGCTGCGCGGTTTCCGGCAGTTCGCCACCGAGGTCGTCGTCTACGCGGACAAGCCGTCGATGCGCTCGGATCGTTTTCCGGAGGGTGGCCGGCCCATGCGCCGCGGCGACCACAGGCTCCTTT
>DATCAV010000088.1:0-7808 GCA_036512415.1 Candidatus Dormiibacterota bacterium
TCTAGGTACTCTAATTGCTGTCCCAGCCTGAAGGCCCCGTTCGGGCCACCGGCAAAGCGCCAAAGCGGGTGTAGCACAATGGCAGTGCGGCAGCCTTCCAAGCTGTTTACGTGGGTTCGATTCCCATCACCCGCTCCACACTCTCATCGACGTCGATGACAGAGCGGGCGACCCACTATGCTCGTGCCCAAATCGCATGATGCGTTCGCAACCGATGCGTTCCCGCTGGTCGATCATCACCTATCTTCGGCGGACACCCCTGCTCTGGATCGGCGCATTCCTCATTTTGCCCGGGCTCGTCTTCGGCGCGATCGGCGTTGGTCTCGCGGTTCAGGACTTACGGTTCGCCTCCGGTGGCACAACTGCCCAAGGCATCGTCCTCTCCAAAGACATCAAGCACGCGACGGGCAGCTCGGGCACGTCCTATTCGCTCCGCTACCGATTCACCGCCTCGAACGGCCGGACGTACGAGGGCTCGAGCACGATCGATGTGGATGGTTGGGACCGCCTGGTCGAGCGCGGTCCGGTCACGGTCCAGTACCTTGCCTCCGACCCGTCGTCCAGCCGGCTTCCCAGCGCCGGCAACCTCCTTTTCGAAGTCGTGTTCATCTTGATCGGGTCGGTGGCCCTTCTCATTGGCGGCTACCTCGTCGTGACCTCGTCACGGACTCTCCGTGAAGATTGGCGCCTCCTGCAGGTGGGCATCGAGGCGCCGGCAACAGTGGCTGCGGTCGAGACGACCAACCTGAGGATCAACCGGCGCGTCCAGTGGGAGATCTCGTATGCCTATCGCGACAGGAGCGGGAAGGAGTACGAGGGGCGCAGCTGGACGATGTCGGAGGGAGAAGCCAGGAAGTTCAGGCCTGGCGATCACGGCACGATCCGCTACGACCCAGAACAACCGGGCCGGAGCCTTTGGATCCACTGATCGACTGATTGCAAGGTCCGCGCCACCGGATCGCGTTTGTAGCTTTCTCTGCGCCGCCCGCGTTATCTCGATGTGCACATCGGAGGCTTAAAGACCGAGCGGCTGATACCAGCCGTGCTCGCGGTGTTGTTGATCTCATGCGGAGCCCCCGAGCCCGTTTCGAGCTCGACGCCATCCCAGACCCCGTCGGCCCGGACCTCGCCGGCGCCATCACCCAGCCCAACCCAGCAGCTCGGGCCTGGTGGGCTCACTTTGGACGAGGAGATCGGGGCCGTGATCATGGTGGGCTTCACAGGGAACCTCACCGACGCGGTGCTCGCCGATTGGAAGCGGCGACAGTTCGGCGGGCTGCTGGTGGTGAACAACAACCACAACGCGAGCACCGCCGCTTCGATGAAATCGTTCATCGCGACGATTCGGGCCGCGGACCGTCATCGACTGATCGCCGCCACCGACCAGGAGGGCGGCTATGTCTGCCTTGCGCTCAGCACAGTTCCGTGCGCGCCGATGCCAGTCGGAAAAGCGGGCACGATCCGGATGGCGGCGGCCATAAAGTCCCTCGGCTTCGACCTGGACCTCGGTCCGGTTTCGGATGTGTGCAGCGGCCCGTCATCGATCATGTGGGGCCGCTGCTATGGCACGAGCCCGGGCCCTGTCGCAACTGCGGTCGCAGCCGTTGTTGACGGCATTCACGAGGCGCACATGCTGTCGGCGGCCAAGCACTTTCCTGGCCATGGCGACACGAGCGTCAGCTCGGAAACGCAGCTGCCTCGAATCGACGAGAGCCTGGCGACGCTCCAGTCACGCGAGTGGCCGCCTTTCAAGGCGGCGGTGGCGCACGGCGTCGACTTCGTGCTCCTCGGCCATCTCTACTATCCGGTGCTCGACACCGTCCATTCGGCCGACCTCTCGCCGGTCACGATCCAGAAGCTCAGGTCAGACGTGGGATTCAAGGGAGCGATCATCTCCGACGACATGGAGATGGGAGCGATCACCGCGACCACGCCGGCGCCGGAGGCGGCAGTCGAGTTCCTCGTCAACGGTGGCGACATGGTGATGATCGCCCACCACCTGTCGGTCGCCAACGCGACCTACGACGCGATCAAGGCCGCCGTCGCAAGCGGCCGCCTGCCTCGCTCGCGGCTCGACCAGGCCGTCGCCGCGCTGCAGGCCTTGCCGAATCGCTGATCCCAATCCGCGGCGGCGGAAATTCCATCGGCAGGTCTGCCACCTCCAGCTGGAGCAAAGCCGTATCGAGCTCGACCATTCGGGCACAAATGGTCGCGCCCGCCGAAATTGGACAGCCAAAAAGGCACTAATGGTCGTCCGATGGGTCCGGCGTGGGAGGGGGATGTCGTTTACCGGCCAGCTTGGCGGGGGTATCTTTCCCATGCATGAGCGACCCAAAAGTCGACGCGATGGGCCGGGTGCCTCTGTTCTCTCGGTGCACCCGCAAGGAGCTCGAGTTCCTCGCGAGCCGTACCGACGAGGTGGACCTCACGGCTAACCACACCCTGATCAAGCAGGGCAGCGCCTCGGATTGCTTCTACGTCCTGCTCGAGGGCGAGGCGGCTGTCGAGGTGGACGGCAAACCCCGGCCGTCGCTGCACGCCGGCGATTTCTTCGGCGAGATCGGGATGCTGGACCGCGGGCCGGCCACCGCAACAGTGATCACCACCACGCCGGCGCGCGCGATGGTCATGAGCCACGCCCAGTTTCGCGACGCGATCAAGACCAGTGACTCATTGCTCTCCACGGTTCTTGCCGCGGCAGCCGACCGCCTCCGCCGCGATTCGTTCGATCGTGGCAAGGCCGATTGAGGTAAGCGGCGAACAAGAAGTCTCCTGACACGGTTTCGTCGTCTGCGATGCAATGCGCGGTCTGCGGTCAGCCCCTTCAACCAGGCGCGAGGTTCTGCTCTAACTGCGGCGCCGTTGTCGGCACGCTCCTCGGCACCCAGGAACGCAAGATGGTCACCGTCCTCTTCGCCGACCTGGTCGACTCCACGGGTCTGGCCCAGTCCCTGGACCCCGAACGAGCCCGGGAGGTGATGGGCCGGTTCTTCGAAGCCGCCACCGAGGAGCTGCAGGCTTTGCGCGGCCGGCCGGAGAAGTTCATCGGCGACGCCGTGATGGCGGTGTTCGGTCTGCCGCACGTCCATGAGGACGACGCGATCAGGGCGGTTCGGGCGGGGATGGCGATCCGCGAGCGGGTGCGGCGTCTCGGCCGGGCCGAGGGCCTCGCAACGCCTCTCGAGGTGAGGATCGGCATCGAATCGGGCGAGGCGGCGACCGGGGTGGGTCCCGCAGGCCAGCTGCTCGTGACCGGGCCCGTCGTGAACATGGCCGCGCGCCTGCAGTCGGCGGCCAGGCCCGGCCAGATCCTGGCCGGCCACACCACCCGGGCGCTCACTACCGAGGCCGTCTCGTACGGCCACCGGCGCATGGTGAAGGCGAAGGGCTTCGACGTGGAGCTGGCCTCATTTCCGGTAGAGGCGCTGACCGCCCGATCGGCCCGCCGCACCATCGCCTTCGTCGGCCGTGCGAGCGAGCAGGCGATCCTTCGCCAGAGCTTGACCCTGGCGACCACCACCGGGCGGCCTGTGCTCGTCACGATCGTCGGAGAGGCCGGCATCGGCAAGTCCCGGCTCGCAGCCGAGCTGGTCGCAAGCCTCGATGCAAGCGTGGTCGTGGGGCGAGGCCGTTCTCGCTCGTACACCGACACCGCAACATTCGGCCCGGCAGCTGCAATCGTCGGTGAGCTGGCAGGCATTCGAGACGGCGAGCCGCAGGAGAGGACGAGACAGCGTTTGCACGAGCTGGCGCAGCGATCGGTGGAGCCATCAGAGGTCGAAGCGACCACCGAACGGCTTGGGTTGCTGTTCGGCGTTGTCGGGCAGAGGGAGGAGTCTGCCTTCGTGCACGACGTCACGACCGGTTTTATCACCCTGGTGGACGGCCTCGCGCAGAAGGGCACTGTCGTGCTCGTGTTCGAGGACGTCCACGCCTTGCGGCCGATGATGCTCGACCTCATCGAACGCCTCGGCGCAAAGGGCCCTCGCGGATCGCGACGCGCCCTGGTGGTGGCCTTGGCGCGGCCTGAGCTTCTTGAAGCGCGGCCGTCATGGGGGACGAGCAGCGGGAACGCGGTTCTCGTACACCTGGATCCGCTTTCGAGCGAGGAATCGATGGAGCTCGTCCGCGCTGCGGGAGGCGACAAGATCGACGACCAGGAGTCGGCAGCGATTGCCGCGCGCGCAGGAGGAAATCCCTACTTCATCATCGAGACGACGGGCATGCTGATGAACGAGGCGGGCGTGGCGCCGGCGCGAGGCGCGGCCAACCTGCCGCCGACAGTTCAGGCCGTGGTGGCCGCCAGGCTGGATGCCTTGCCCTCTCGGCTGCGAGAGCTTGCGCGGCGAGCGTCTGTGTTCCTTTATTCGTTCGACATGGCGGAGCTGGCCCTGGTCGACAAGGCGCCGAAGCTCGAGGAGCTGCAAATGCTCGAGGACTCGGAGATCATCGTGCGCGACGAAGGCAGGGTCGAGGCGCAATGGCGGATGCGGCATGCCACCCTCCGCGAGGTCGCATACGCCAGCCTGCCGAAACGCGAACGCCTGAGGCTCCACGAGCTCGTGGCGCAGAACCTGCTGAACACCGGGCATACGTCGTGGGCTGCCGATCATCTCGAGCTTGCGGCTCTGGCCGCTCGCGATCTCGACCCCAGCGACCACGTGACGACCGAGCGCGCAGCCGACGGCTTGCAGGTGGCAGGGGACCGCGCCAGGCGGCGTATGGAGAGCCGCTCCGCCATCGACTTCTACGAGCGCTCGCTCGCCATGTCCGGGCCCGATGGCAGGTGGGGCGTTCGTGAGGCGCGCGTGCTGGCGGGGCTGGGAGAGGCCCACTACTGGCTGGGTGAGTACCCGGCTTCGGCGGCTGCGCTCGAACGTTCGGTGGCGCTCGCCAGGGTCCACGACGATTCGTTTGCGCTCACCCACGCCCTCCGGTTCCTCGGAGACATCGCCATCAACGTGGAAGCCGACGTCGACAAGGCGGAAGCGCTGCTCGACCGCTCGCTGGCGGCGGCTGAGAAGCTCGGCGATGACTTTGCGATCACTCGCACCCTTCTCTTCGCCGGTTGGGTGCCGTGGACTCGCGACCATTTCGACGAGGCCGAGGCGATCTGGCGCCGAGCGCTTTCGATTGCCGGCACCAAGGACCGATGGGCTCGCGTGCGTGCCCTCACTTCGTTGTCGATCAACCAGATGGAGAAGAAGAACTTCGACGAAGCCATGCGGTTGATCGAAGAGGCAAGCCAGCTCGCCCAAGAGACCGGCGATCAGTTCAGCGTTGCCGTCACTGCCGTGCAGAAGGGTCGGGTCTTCGAAGACCTCGGCCGCTTCGACGAATCGCTTGCCTGGCTCGACAGAGCGATCACGATCTTCGGCGAGCTGGGTGCGCGGTGGGAGCTTGCCGACGCCCGGGCCGAGCGCGGGATCTCCAAGCGGGAGCTCGGACGCTATGACGAGGCCGAGGAAGACCTTCGATATGCGATCCGCGCTTCGGAGGAGCTTGGCGAGCGCCAGCTCGCCGGCTGGACGTGGAGGGCATTCGCCCGCGTGGCCGAGATGAGGGGAGACCAGGCGGAGGCTTCGATCCGCTACCGGCGCTCCCAGGAAGCCGAAGCGCATGGCCCGCGCAAAGCGCGCGCCGCGGCTTCCTCAGCACAGCGAGACTATTCGGGCTGAGTTGGACGCGATAGACCGAGTCGTCATGAACACGCGGCTGCACTACCTGGGCAGCGCGGCGCGCATCATCGAGCCGGTTCAGAAGCTCGCCGTGCTGACCTGCATGGATGCACGCATCGACGTCAGCGGGCTGCTTGGCCTGCGACCAGGTGACGCTCAAGTGATTCGCAACGCGGGAGGACGCGCCACCGACGATGCGCGACATGCCCTGGCGATGGCGCAGGCGGTTACGGGGACGCGCGAGATCATGGTCATCCATCACACCGATTGCCTCCTCGGCCGCTTCAAACAGAAGGACCTGGCCGAGAAGATCGCCGCCGCCAGCGGACATCGATTCGACGAGGCGCTCGGCGTTTTCGAGGATCCCATTGCGGCGGTCGTCGAAGATGTAGGCCGCTTGCGCCTCGACCTGCACCTGGCCCACCGGGACAAGATCCGGGGCTTCATCTACGACCTGGCCGCCAACACCGTGACCGAGGTGCATTCGTGACTCGCGTTTATGTCGAGGTCGGCAAGCGGCACGTTTTCGCATCGGCCGCCGACTGGCCAGGTTGGTCCCGCTCGGGCAAGGACGAGAAATCCGCGCTCGAGGCGCTCGCCGCGGCGGCGCCCAGGTACGCCCACGCAGCCAAGGCCGCGCGCATCCCGTTCGCCCCGGGCTCGACCTTCGACATCGTCGAGCGCCTGCCGGGCGATGCGACCACGGAATTCGGAGCGCCTGGGGCAATCGCCAAGGCTGAGTCCAAGCGGCTCACCAAGAAGGAGGCTGGGAGGCTGTCGGCGCTGGTGGCGGCTTCGTGGACCGTCCTGGACGGCGTGGTCGAAAAGGCCCCGTCAGCACTGCGGAAAGGGCCGCGCGGTGGTGGCCGGGACCGGGACAAGATCGTCGAGCATGTGCTCGGCGCGGAGACCATGTACGCCCGAAAGCTCGGCCTCCGCTTGCAGCAGCCCCCGGCAGGCGAATCGACTGCGGTGCGGGAGTTCCGAAATGCGATAGTCGCCGGTTTGCGGGCCGGCACCAAGGGCGTTACCGAGCGTGGCTGGCCGGCCCGATACGCCGCCCGGCGAATGGCCTGGCACGTGCTCGACCATGCCTGGGAGATCGAAGACCGCTCGACCCAGCAACTCTAGGTTGCCTGGCAACAAATGAGTTTGGGACCGCAGCCGGACACCGTTCCGCAGTAACCTGAGGGCTCGGCTTCGGTGTGACGGAGCCCTAATCCAAGCGGGGGTGATTCGTGTCCATGGACGTACAGGAGGCAGTCGCAGAAAGCACGCCTGTCGAGGCTGCCCAAGACAAGAAAGATGGGCTTCGTCGGTTCACGATGGGACCGAATGACGTTCTGGAAGGCAAGCTCACGTACGACGGCCACGTCCACGTCGACGGCCGCGCGGAAGGCGAGCTTCGCGTTAGCGGAAACATCGAAGTTGCCTCTGGCGCCAAGGTGAAGGCTCTGCTCGAAGCGTCCAACGTCACCATTAAGGGCGACGTTGAAGGCACCCTCAACGCCCGCGACAAGCTGGTGCTGGGGAAGAACGCAAAGTTGAGTGGCGACGTGACGGTGCGCCGGCTGCAGATCGAGGACGGCGCCAGCCTCAATGGCCACGTGAGGATGGGCGATTTTGAGCACCAGGGCTCCGGGGGCTAGGGTTCCCAGGTCAGCGGCGGATCAGCCGCCGGACGCGCCTACCAATAGCCAGCGTGGCGGGATCACGCTCGGCCCGAACGACCGCCTGATCGGCGAGCTTCACATCGACGGCGACGTGCGGCTTGGTGGGACGGTGCAGGGCGAGATCCATGCCACCGGGGACGTCGAGGTCGACGACGAGGCCAAGGTCAACGCATCGCTGGCCGGCGGCGACATCAACATTCGGGGCAGCGTCAGCGGCCCCGTGACCGCGCGCAAGCGTTTGGTGGTGGCCCGCTCCGGCTCCCTAACAGGCGATGTGCGCGTCGCGCGCCTGGTCATCCAGGACGGCGCGACCTTCAGCGGCAATGTGTCGATGGGCCCGCAGCCGGATGCCTTCGTCGCACCCCGGGAGACCCCGGCTGCGACGGCCGTTTCCGAAGAGACGGCACCTCCGGCGACGCCGGCGCCCGAGGCCGCTCCAGCAGCTCCACCGCCTCGC
>DATCAV010000089.1:0-4103 GCA_036512415.1 Candidatus Dormiibacterota bacterium
GCCGGGGCCTGACGGGCCGTGGGGCGAGCACCTCGTGGCGGCTGTGCGTGCGGGCACGGTGCCCGAGGCCGAGGTCGACGACAAGGTGTCCCGGCTGCTGGGCCTGGCCCGCCGGGTCGGCGCTCTGGAGGGAGCCGGCCATACGGATGGTTCTCACGTTGGTGGCGCGTCGGCGGCGCCGGCGCTCGTCGACTCGCGGCTCTTGCGCGAGGTCACGTCGCGATCCTTCGTCCTGCTCACCAATCCGCGAGGGCTCCTTCCATTACGAGGGCTCCTTCCATTAGAAGGTGGCAAGGTCCGAAAGGTCGCGCTGATCGGCCCCAATGCAATCGACCCTCAGACCCAGGGCGGCGGCAGCGTGCGTGTCCTGCCGGCGGTCCGCACCGACCTCGCGAAGTCGCTGCGGGCTGCGTTCGGAAGCTCCGCGACGGTCAGCGTGCACCAGGGTTGTCTCACCAGCGCGACGACCGCGGCGCCGGCGCAGGGAAGCTTGCGAGATCCGGTGAGTGGGGAGGAGGGGCTCCGTGTCGAGGTGCGCACGGCCGACCGTGCCGTCGTCCACGACGAGCACTTTTCGAGGAGCGCGCTCACCTGGTGGGACGGCCTGCCGGAAGCGGTGCACCTTCCTGGTTCGGTGGTGGTGCTGCGCGCGCGATACCGGCCTGAGGTGGATGGCCCACACGTCCTCGGTGTCTCCGGGGTCGGCCTGCTGCGCGTCAGCGTTGACGGCTCAGTGCTGGCCGAGGCCACGAATCTGCCTCCCCGCGATGTGGTGGAGGCCTTGTCACGACCCCCCGAGCTGCGGGTTCCGTTGCAGCTGAAGGCAGGGCGCGAGGTCGAGGTGACCTTCGAGCATGGCCCGAATGCTCGAGGCCACCAGTCCGGCTTCGCCGCCATGCGCCTGGGCATCACGCCCTGGGTCGAGGACGAAAGCCTGCTGGACGAGGCGGTGCAGGCCGCTGCCAACGCTGATGTGGCGGTGGTGGTGGTGGGCTCGCCGGAAGGGACGGAGAGCGAGGGATACGACAGGGAGACGATGGTGCTGCCAGGACGGCAGGACGAGCTGGTGAGGCGAGTCGCTGCCGCCAATCCGAGCACTGTGGTGGTCGTCAACTCCGGTATGCCGGTGCTGATGCCGTGGGCCGGCGAGGTCGCCGCCATCGTCCAGGTGTGGTTCCCGGGGCAGGCCTTCGGCGATGCGCTGGCCGATGTTCTGGTGGGAGCGGCCGAGCCAGGCGGGCGCCTCCCGGTGTCGGTCCCCCGTGCGGAGGCCGACTCGCCGGTGCTCAGCGCCCACCCGCAGGCAGGCGCCCTCACGTATGGCGAGAGCCTGCTGGTCGGCTATCGGGGCTATGACCGAAATGGGGCCGAGCCGCTGTTCTGCTTTGGCCACGGCCTGGGCTACACGGATTGGACTTACGAATCGTTCACGCCCGCGACTGAGGCGATCGCGGCGGGCGAGGACCTCGAGGTGTTGGTCACGGTCCGCAACACGGGAGGGCGGGCCGGGCGGGAGGTCGTGCAGGTTTACCTGGAGGGGCCGGACGACGATCCCGGCCGCCCGGTGCGGACCTTGTCGGGCTTCGCCACGGTGGATGCCGGCGCCGGCGAGCAGGCCGAGGCGCGGATCACGGTTCCAGGCCGCTCATTCGCGCGATTCGACGAGGCGCGGCGCGAGTGGGTATCGCACCTGGGCACTTACACGCTTCGGGCAGGGCGGTCATCCAGGGACCTGAGGCTGAACACTCAGGTGGTGCAGCGATGAGCGAGGGGAGAGGAGTGGGCTACCAGTAAGGCCGCTAGTACGCAACCCCAGGCATGGTGAGGATCGCCCGATGCGTGCACTCCGCAAGGCACAAGTTGCAGTGGAACCGGCGAGAAGCGCGCGGTGTATACGTGCTGGAGATCATGCGGACACTAACGTCACGAGGCGTGAGCGCAGCAGCGCTGGCGGTGATGGTTGCCGTGGCCTGCACGCCGTCAAACCCCAGCTCTTCCACGGTTTCCTCACCCTCTGCAATCAACTCTTCGCCAACGCCGACGCCAGTGGTCGGGGCGCTGGGTGCGGCCGGCTGTCGACCGGTATCGCCGGCCGGTGCATTCTCAGGAGAGGTCTTCGGCACAGCGACAGGTGGCACCGTGTGGGCGTGGTTCATGGCTGGCTATCCGCCACGTGCGGGGATCGAGGACAAAACTATCTGGCGCCTCGATGGGCCAGGTGCGTCGGGGGCATCGACGTTCGCGCTGGTCGGTCCAGCGAGTCGAAAAGGACGCCTCAATTGGGGACCGGAGGCTCACGGCAGCTCAAACTGGAACCGGCCGGGTGCTGAATTCGGAACGGGTCTACTGTTCCCCGCGCCAGGCTGCTGGGACGTCCACGTCGCTATGGGCCAGCTGACCGGCGACGTCTATGTGGACGTCGTCGTGAGGTGACTTGCTCATCGAAATAAGATCAGATCGTATTCGCCAGGGTCCGAAGACCACTTAGTAAGGAAAAGGTCCCTGGTTCGAATCCGGGCGTGGGCTCCACGTCCTTCCTGCGGCCCGATTGCGTCATATCTCCTGACGTCGGAAGACGAGCCAGCTAGCAGCCAGCGCGACCACCACAAAACCGGCGTTAGCGATCACTGGCCAGTCCCACCCCGCCGCCGTTTGTCGCAAGGCGAGGTCCATTGCGAGTTCATTCAGGCCAAGCGGAGTGAAGTGACCGACGTTGGGCAGGGAGGCGACAAGGCCCGCGACGACGAGAGCGACTATTCCGATACCGGCAGCGGGGATTGATGACCGCACCAAAGTGCTGCCCAGGAACGTTACGGCGGCGATCTCAAGTAAGCCCAGCAGAATAACCAGGCACGCGGTTCCGAATCCAAGCACGTTAAGAGGTGCGAAAAGCAGGTCGGTATACAAGTAGGCGCCCAGTCCGCAAACGAATACAGCGACCGCCATGGTCACGGCGAGGCCGCTGAACTTCGCGGCAAGGAATGCAAAGCGACTCACCGGCTTAACCAGGACGAAAGCTGCTGTGCCGGATTCCTTCTCGCCGGCGACGCTGCCCATCGCGAGCAGGATCGCGGTGAGGACCCCGACCTCGCTCAGGTTCTTGATCAGCTGGGCGACTGCGTCCTTAATAGTTGGCGTGGGCACGTGAATGTCGATCGTGCTGGCGGCCAGCTTGACGATGTCCGGCGTGTATTTGGCGAGCACCGGCGACGCGAGCCCAAAGAGCAGGAAGATCACGGCGACCACGGGGAGCCGCCCGGTGCGCCATTGCTCCGCGATCTCCTTATTGAGCAGCACGGCAAAGCCTTTCATTCGCGGCTTTCGGGTGGCCGCTGGCTCGGAACCAGTCGCAGGAAAACGTCTTCCAGGCTCGGCCGGATCCGCTCGAAACGGGCGACGTGAACGCCGCTCGTGGCGAGGATCCGCATGATCTCGGGCCCGGCTCGTGAGGCATCGTTAACGGCCACCCGCAATACGGCTCCGTCGCGCCCGATGCCGCCGACCAATGCCGACTGTCCGAGGAGGGTGACTAAATCCGCACCGGCGGCAGCCTGGCCCGGTTCGAGCTCGATCGCGAACACCGGCTCCGCAAACCTTGCTTGGAGCTCCGTCATCGTCGCGTCCGCTACCAGGCGGCCCCGGTCGATGATGCCGACCCGATCGCAGACTTTCTCAACGTCCTCCAGGATGTGGCTGGACATGAAGACGGTGACCTGGCCGCGCAGGTCCGCCAGCAGGTCGAGGACGTCGTGCCGGCCGGCCGGGTCCAGTGAGCTGGCGGGCTCGTCCAGGAACAGGACCTGGGGGCGGTTCATCAGCGCCTGCGCCAGGTTCAGGCGCTGGCGCATTCCGCCCGAATAGCCGGCCACGCGGCGGCCGGCGGCTTCGACGAGGCCAGTCTTCTCCAGCACCTCGTCGACGCGTGATTTGAGATCCGGTCCACGGAAGCCGAAGAGTCGACCGACAAACTCGAGAAGCTCCCGGCCCTTCATCCAGCCGTAGAGCTTCGACTGCTGATCCTGGTGGCTGATCCGCCGCCGAAGCTCGATACCGCCGCGGGCGGGATCCAGTCCGGCCACGACCGCTCGGCCGGAGCTGGGCCA
>DATCAV010000090.1:0-2449 GCA_036512415.1 Candidatus Dormiibacterota bacterium
TTCGCGAAGGACACCCAGCTGAACGCGGCCCTAACAGCACTCGCTGGGTAAACTGAGCGTTCCCTAAGGGCGGTTAGCTCAGTTGGTAGAGCGCCTGGTTTACACCCAGGAGGCCGTTGGTTCGAGACCATCACCGCCCACCAACGTCGCGCCGGAACTGGTCTCCTTGGCCACGATGACACCAAGCGCGGAGAAAGCTGACCGGGGGCGGCGCCGCATCGCCGACGACGTCCTCCTTGGCGCCTCGAGCTAGGGGACGACTGGGCAGCCCAACGCACTGGCCCCACACTGACCGGGTCCCCTAACAGAGGACCGCCAAAAACGTCTCAAGACGTTTCTAGCCGTCCAAGTAGGTCCCGGCAACCGTCAACGATCCCAGCCGAGCACGTACCAGAACCTTTCTGAAGCCGATTCGGCTACGTCGACCCGCATAGACTCAGACCCGTCGTGTGGGCACGAACGCTGGTACTCGCTGGCGGTGTTGGTGCAATTTATGGGCTGCTCGCGCTTGAGGTGGCGTCCCCGGTTGGGATTCTCGTATTGCTATGTGCGATCGGCATCCTCGTCTTGGCTTGGCGCCTCCCGATTAGGGCGCCTCTGATCGCAGCCGCAGCAGGCGGCTTGGTTATTGGATTTGGATTGGTTTGGGCAGCCGTCATAGCTCAGCAGTTGACGAGCTGCAAGCCTCCCTCCTGCGTAGCCGCAGATCCCATGACTGGCGAACTGTATGGCCTTGCCTTTCTAGTGCCTGTAATTGCTCTTGCGGGCGCCGAGATCGGTCTACGGACGTGGCTGTTCCGACGCCGACCGGGCACGCGAGGTGGATGACCCGGCAGGCGAGCGCGTCAACCGCTGCATATCGAGCCCTGGTGTTGTCAAATGTGCCAAGGAGGTGGCCTAGGCAAACGCGCTCGCCCCGAACGACTCGGCGAGGGCCAGGATAATCCCTGAAGTGACCATGGCGTGGCTGAATTTGGCCCTTCTGGTGGCCATACTCGGTGGGCTTCTTGTTCTGTTCGCCGGGGATCGACCCCGTGCGTGGCAGCTGGCTCGACCCCTGACGCGGCTCTGCTTCCAGACCACTGCCGTACTCGGGGTTGCATGGCTCCTGGTCAGTTTGGCGACTAACGCAAACGCCGCGGCGACTGGTTTCAATTCGGCGGCGCTGAGCGACTCGGCGACCCAGCTCGTCCAAGCGATCTCCGGTCCGGCGGTGCGCTCCTTGCTCTTGATCGCGGTGGCAATTGTCTTTGGCACGGGTTTGGGGCTCGGAGCGGCCATCGCCGTGACGGCAACGCCTTGGCGAGGACTGAGAGCCGCGGGGCTAATAGCTACGGTTATCTGGGCCTTGCCCACGTTCCTTGTGGCGATCCTCGCGCAACAAGCCCAGTCCGAGATCTACAACCTAACCGGAGCTTCGACCAGCGGCGGCTACGCGGTGGTGACACCCCTCACCGTCTTCTGGGCCGCCGTCGTGCTTGGAATCAGGCCCGCCGCATACGTCTACCGACAAGCGCGCGCATCGCTCGAGCTGGAGGCCACCGCCGAGCATGTTCGAGCTGGACGGGCGCGCGGTCTGCGCGAGTGGCAGATCGCTCTGCGTTACATCGTCAGGCCTGCATCAGGCGCATTGGTGGCCGGCTGGCTCAACTCGATACGGGTTGTCGTCGGAGCCTTGCCGCTGGTTGAGTTCTTTTTCGCATATCCGGGCCTGGGCGACACCTTGCTACACGCAATTGGTATCCACTACCCGAGTGAGCCGGCGGCTGTAGATCCTGACCTCGCGATTGCAGCAGTGCTCTCCTTGTTCGGACTGCTGGCGCTTTTGGAATCAGCTGCCTTCTTTGCTCAAACGTTGCTCGATCCCCGGCTCAGGGAGACGCGCGCTGCATGACTCGACGAATCCGGCTGACATGGCAGGCCGTCGCTGTCATCGGCGGATTGACCTTACTTGGTGCGATCGCCCTCTTGATTTGGTCGGGCTTGGCGCAGCCGCTCGAGTGGTCAACGGACATCTGGGCAGGCGGATACCGAGGCCACTCCGATGTGCTGGTGGTGCCTCCGTTCCCGATCCTCAGCACGCTCCAGGTCTTCGATATCAACGTCCAGCCGGGGGGCACCCACTTCTATCCATTGGGCTCAGACGCCGCGGGACGCGACCTGCTTGCACTGGTGGCACGTGGCGCTATTCCTTCGCTTGAGCTGGTGGCGATCGTGGTTGTGGTTCGCTTTGCCGTCGGCGTCGTCGTTGGCGTCGCGATGGGCATGGGCTTGCCTCTGATGCGGGAGCTTGGTCGGTGGGTCGGAAGCGTCGTCTTGGGTTTTCCGTATATCGCTCTTGCAGCCGTAACGGTCCAGGCGATAACCCCCAATGGCAAGATGAGCGCCTTCGTTATCGCCATGGCAATTGTGGGCTGGCGTGACATCGCTGAGCTGGTCGCCGAACGGG
>DATCAV010000091.1:0-3048 GCA_036512415.1 Candidatus Dormiibacterota bacterium
CGATTGGTCCGCGAGATCCCCGCGTAGAGCTGCGGATCGCCGGCCGCGAGGCGGCTCATATCGCGAAACCCTGACGCCGCCAGCTTCGACGCCTCGGGCCAGTCAGACCGGCTCGAGAGCGAGAGGACGTAGCCGACTGACAGCAGAAAGGCGGCGTGGCTGACGCCCGCCACGAGCCGGTCGTGAGTCGCCGCATCCATGACCAGCGGGCGCGCGCCGACCGACTCGACCAGATGGCTCACTGCCGGGTGCGCGCTGGTAAGGACCCAAGGCGCACCCTTGAACAGCGAAGGGTCGGCAGCGTCGATGCCGGCCATCTCCTTTCCGCACATGGGATGGCCGCCGATCAAGTCGACGCCGGCCTCCGACGCCCATTCCATGACGCTGACCTTCGTGCTGGCCATGTCGGTGACCACCTTGCCGGCGACGTGACCGCTGAGGTTCGAGAAGACCTGGCGGAGAGCCAGGATCGGAACGGCCAGCACCACCATGTCTGAGATCTCGACGACCGCAAGGTCCGCGCTTGCGGTGGTGACGACGCCGCGATCGACAGCTTTGCGCAACGTGGCCGGGTCTTTATCGCTCCCCACGACAACCACGTCGGGTCTTGAGTCCTTGAGCGCGAGCGCGAGCGACGAGCCCATCAGGCCGAGGCCCACTATCGCGACGGTAGGCATGTTGGAGTGCGGTCTAGGCGAGCTGTCTGGACATCGCGCCCAGCAGCCGCCTGAGGTCTTCCATCAGGCGATCGAAGTTCTCGAAGTCGAGGGACTGCGCGCCGTCTGACAGTGCCTGGTTCGGCGTGGGATGCACCTCGACGATCAGGCCGTGCGCCCCAGCCGCGACCGCCGCCAAGGCGAGCGGCCGTACCAGCGACCAGCGGCCGGTGGCCTGCGATGGGTCGACGATGATCGGCAGGTGCGACAGCTCTCGCGCCAGCGGGACAGCGTTCAAGTCGAGCGTGAAACGGGTCGAGGTTTCGAAAGTGCGGATGCCCCTCTCGCACAGGATCACGTCGCGGTTGCCCTGCGACAGGATGTACTCGGCCGCGAGCAGCCATTCCTCGATCGTTGACGACATGCCTCGCTTGAGCAGCACAGGCTTGCCCGAGCGGCCGGCCTCCTGCAGCAGCGCGTAGTTCTGCATGTTGCGGGTGCCGAGCTGGAGGATGTCGGCGTAGCGCGCCACCAGCTCGACGTCGGCCGGCGACACCACCTCCGTCACGACCTTGAGGCCAGTCTCGTCCCGAGCCAACGCCAACATCTTCAGCGCCGATTCGCCGAGGCCCTGGAACGAATATGGCGAGGTGCGCGGCTTGAATGCGCCGCCGCGCAGGATGGTCGCGCCCTGGGCGGCGACGTGGCGGGCGGTCTCGAGCAGCATGTCCTCGCCCTCGACCGAGCATGGGCCGGCCATCATCACGACCTCGTCGCCCCCGATCTTCACGCCGCCGACGTCGACCACAGTGTTCTGAGGGCGAAATTCGCGGCTCGCGAGCTTGAATGGCTTGGTGATGGGAATGATCTCGTGGATCGCGTTGAGGTGGGAGAACGCCTCCTTGTAGGCGTAGGCGTTGCCGCCGATCACCCCGACCAGAGTGCGCTCCTCGCCACGCGAGAGCTCGGTCTTGAGCCCGATCTCCTGGACGCGATCGACCACCGCCTTGATGTCGGCTTCGGTCGCCGCGTGCGTCATGACGATGATCACGGGATCACTGTTCCTTTCAATGCTTCGAGGTCGGCCTTGATCGCTTTCGCGCCGCGGAGGTAGGCGAAACGCATCGCCGACTGCGGCTTGGCGGTGTTGTAGAGCAGAAGGATACGTATGCACATCGGCTCGGCGCGCGGATTGGGCAGCGGGACGTCCATGTCGTGGCCGCATAACAGCGGCACCTCCAGCCAGCCCAAACGGCGGGCGGCGTAGGCCGGGAACTCCGCCGTGAGGTCCTGTGTGGTGGTGAAGTAGGCAAAGCACACCTCGTCTTTGTCCAGGTCGTTGAGGCGCGTCAGCTCCACCAGCAGCTCCTGCGTCGCCTCGGTGATGGCCTCGGCGGTGTTGGCCGCCGCGGTGGTCGCGCCGCGAATCCCCCTCACCGGCATGCCTTCAAAAGCTCCTTGACCAAAACCACGGGGTCGCGGCCCTTGTCGATCTCGGCGACTATCGCGCTGCCGACGACTGCGGCGTCGGCCACGCCGCGCAGAGCTTTCAAGTGTTCCGGTCGCGAGATGCCGAACCCGGCCGCCACCGGCAGAGGGGTGTGACTTCGCACCTTCTCCATGAGCTCCGGCATTCCTTCAGGCAGTTCCTTGCGCGCTCCGGTGATCCCGGTGACGGTGACGCAGTAGACGAAACCGCTCGAGTGATCGCAGATGGTCTGCAGACGCTGCAGCGATGTCGTGGGCGACACCATGAAGACCGTGTCGAGCGATGCCGCCCGCAGCCATCCGGCCACCGGCTCGGATTCCTCCACCGGCAGGTCCGGCACGATCACGCCCGTTACGCCGGCCTGCGCCGCCTCGGCCGCGAACTTCCGCGGGTCATAGGCGAGGATCGGGTTGATGTAGGTCATCAGCACGATGGGTGTGCCTTCTTTCGCGATCGCGCCGGCCAGCTCGAGGCAAGCCTCGACCGTCATGCCATGTTCAAGCGCCACCTGCCCGGCTCGCTGGATGACGGGCCCGTCCGCCAGCGGATCGGAATGGGGGATGCCGATCTCCAGTGCGGCGATGCCGGAGGTTGCGAGCCTCTTCCCCACCTCGACCGACTTCTTGCGGTTGGGGTGGCCGCCCATCATGTAGGCGACGAGCTTCAGGTCGCCATCGGCCTTCAGCGCTGTTTCGAGACGGAGGCCCTCAGACACCTTCGACCGAGTCCATGTCCTTGTCGCCGCGGCCCGACAGGCAGACGAGAATTCGCCCGCCCGGCCCGAACTCGCGCGCCATGACTCCTGCGTGGTGCAGCGCGTGCGAGGGCTCGAGCGCCGGCATGATCCCCTCGAGCCGGGTGCAGAGCTTGAACGCGGCGACTGCGTCCTTGTCGGTCACCGCC
>DATCAV010000092.1:0-2893 GCA_036512415.1 Candidatus Dormiibacterota bacterium
CGGAGCAATCCTCATCAGCGCCGACCTCCATCCGGGCGCCAGGGTCCTGGAGGCGGGGACAGGGACCGGGGCGCTGACGCTCGCGGCCTGGCGCGCGGTGGGTCCGAGCGGCCTGGTCGTCTCCTACGAGCAGCGCGAGGACTTCCTGGAGGCGGCCAGGCGCGGGATCACCGACACGCTGGGGGAGCTGCCGCCCAACCTGTTCCTCAAGCTCGGAGACATCTACCAGGGGGTGGACGAGCGCGACATGGACAGGGTGCTCCTCGACCTGCCCGAACCATGGCAGGCGATCCCCTCGGTGTGCAGCGCGCTGCGGCCTGGAGGGATCGTGTTCGCCCACTGCCCGAACGTCAGTCAGGTGCAGCGTTTCTTCGAGGGCCTGCGCGAGGTGCGGGGGTTCGGGATGCTCGAGGTGTACGAGCTGCTGCAGAGGGGGTGGACGGTGCGGGGCCGGAGCCTGCGGCCGTCCCACAGGATGGTCGCCCATAGCGGCTTCCTGTGCTTCGCCCGCCGCATCGCGGAAGGTGAGCTGTTCGAACCAGAGGGAGAGGGGTTTAGATAGGGGCCCGGCTCAGAAGTATTTCTCGCGGCGATCGGGCACGGGTGGTCGAAGTCGTCCTCCCCGCTTGCCGGGGAGGTGGCCGCGGAGCGGCCGGAGGGGACGCCCAGGCTGGCACAGCGAAACCTTCAACTCGACCCGTCCGTTTGATCTCAATGTGAGGAACCGAGTGGTCCTCTTTGGCATCGCCGTGGCGATCCTGATCGCCGGCGTCGCGCTTGTGCTCGCCCTCCCTGCTCTGGCCGAGCTGCTTCCTCACGACCCAAGCAGCTGCGGCGGCGGGTAGCCCGGCGGAACTTTCGCCGTCGCCTCACCGTTCTAACTGACACGAGGCGCCGCGTTCCACGACCGGTCATGACCACGCCCGCGCAATAGACGGACTCGCGATCGTCGCCGGCGCCTCACCAAGTGGGGTTCTGCATAGGGCTAGCATTTGGTCATATGGCAAATAAAGTCGACGGATCGCGCGCGCCAGTCCACGTCACGGTGACCGGCGCTGCCGGACAGATCGGCTACTCCCTCGTTTTCAGGATCGCCTCAGGCCAGCTGCTCGGCCACGACCAACCGATCGTCCTCCGCCTCCTCGAGATCGAGCCCGCGATGAAAGGACTTCAGGGCGTCGCTATGGAGCTCGACGATTGCGCCTTCCCCCTCCTCACCGACATCGTCCTCACCAGCAACACGGAAGAGGCTTTCGACGGGACGTCCTGGGCGCTGCTCGTCGGCTCGGTCCCGCGCAAGGCGGGAATGGAGCGCGGCGACCTGCTGTCCATCAACGGAGGCATCTTTGCGCCGCAGGGCAAGGCCATCCAGGCCAAGGCGGCCCGCGATGTGCGGATCCTCGTCGTCGGCAACCCGTGCAACACCAACTGCCTGATCGCGCGCTCCAACGCGCCCGATATCCCGTCCGAGCGCTGGTTCGCCATGACGCGCCTCGATGAGAACCGGGCCAAGACCCAGCTGGCGAAGAAGGCGGGTGCGCCCGTGGCCTCGGTGACCAACATGGCGATCTGGGGCAACCACTCGGCCACGCAGTACCCCGACGCGCGCAACTCGCGCATTGGTGGGCGGTCCGCCTTCGATGTGATCAAGGACCACGCCTGGCTCAAGGGCGACTTCATCAGCACGGTCCAGAAGCGAGGCGCCGCGGTGATCGAGGCGCGGGGCCTGTCGTCCGCAGCATCGGCGGCCAACGCGGTGATCGATTCCGTGAACAGCGTTCGCACGGCCACGCCCCATGGGGATTGGACGTCGCTCGCGGTGTGCAGCAAGGGCGAGTACGGGACACCCGAGGGCCTGCAGTTCGGATATCCCGTCACGACCGACGGCACGACATGGAAGGTCGTCGAGGGCCTCGAGCACGACGCGGACGCCAAGGAGCGCATCCGGGTCACCACCGAGGAGCTCGTTCAGGAGAGGGATCTCGTTAAGGCGCTAGTGCCTAGCTAGACGCCCCCTCCGGCGCGCTTTGCGCGCCACCTCCCCGGCAAGCGGGGAGAACAACGGTCGGCTGTTCGCCGACCTAGCCACCTCCCCGGCACGCGGGGAGGACGAGGCGGATCCGACCAAAAGGGCACGAATGGCGCCACCGCCGGCCGGCGAGCCAGCCAAAAGGGCACGAACGGCGCTATCCAGGCCCCGAACTATCCTGAATAAGTGAGCGTCACGCTCGATCGCCACGTCTTTCCCTTCACCGCCATCGTCGGGCAGGAGTCGATGAAGCTTGCCCTCATCCTCAACGCCATCGTGCCCACCATCGGCGGGGTGCTGATACGTGGCGAGAAGGGAACCGGCAAGTCGACCGCGGTTCGCGCCCTGGCCCGGCTGCTGCCCGAGCACCTCGTGGTCGAGGGCTGCCACTTCGGCTGCGACCCCGACGACCCCGGCGCTCTGTGCGCCGAATGCCGCCAGCGTCTCGCCCACGCCGGCGTCCTGCCCTCGCACAAGCGCCGCATGCGCGTGGTCGAGCTGCCGATCAACTCCTCCGAGGACCGCGTGGTCGGCACCATCGACATCGAGGCCGCGCTGCGCGCAGGCGCCAAGCGCTTCGAGCCCGGCGTTCTGGCCGAGGCCAACCGCAACATCCTCTATGTCGACGAGGTCAACCTGCTGGACGACCACCTGGTCGACGTCCTGCTCGACGCCGCGGCGATGGGAGTCAACGTGGTGGAGCGAGAAGGCGTCTCGTTCGCCCACCCCTCGCGCTTCATCCTCGTCGGCACGATGAACCCCGAGGAGGGAGAGCTGCGACCTCAGCTCCTCGATCGCTTCGGCCTGTGCGTCGACATCGAGGGGATCCGCGACCCCGACCAGCGCGTGCTGATCTCGGAGCGC
>DATCAV010000093.1:0-9828 GCA_036512415.1 Candidatus Dormiibacterota bacterium
CGACCTGTTGGGTCCGGCGATGGAGCGGATCTCGCTGCAGATGGAGAGCGGGCAGGGGGTCATCGGCGTCCCGTCCGGTTTCCACGACCTGGACCGCATGACGGGGGGGTTCAAGGACTCAGACCTGATCATCGTGGCGGGGCGACCGAGCATGGGAAAGTGTCTCGTCGGCGACAGCCTGATTGATGATCCGTCTACGGGAGAGCGGTTGACTATCGAGGAGGCAGTCCGCCGTCGGATGCCGACGGTGTTCGGCTTCGCTTGGGATGGTTCGGTGGAGCCGAATGAGGTTCACGATTGGGTTGATAGCGGAATTAAGCCTTGCTTCCGGGTGACGACTCGAACCGGGCGCTCGGTTGAGGTTACAGGCCACCATCCGTTCCTGACAGTCAAGGGCTGGCAGCCATTGCACGACATTAAGGTCAGCGAACGGATTGCGGTGCCGCGGGTGTTGCGATGCTTTGGTTCAGACGGTTCAATGCCCCTGGGCAAGGTGCGCCTGCTGGCGTATTTCATAGCCGAGAGCAGTCTTACGGGCACCACGCCCGGATTCACCAATACCGACCCGGAAATCCTCAGTGACTTTCACGAACAAGTTACTGAGTTCTTTCCAACCCTCAATGTGCGCCAGCACGACATCACCTACTACCCGTCAGGTCGCCGCGGAGAGCGGCCGAACCCGTTGACAATCTGGCTTGACGAGCTTGGGCTTATGGGCAAGCTCTCAGCCGACAAGCGCTTTCCTGATTGCGTCTGGCGCTGGGACCGAGAACACCTGCGCGAATTCGTCAAAGTCCTGATGAGCTGCGACGGCACTATCTATTCGATGCAGGGCTATCCCAGGATTGAGTTCGCTGTGGCGAGCGAGGGTTTGGCGCAGGACCTGCACCACGCGCTGGTCAGGCTTGGAATTGTCGCCAAGCTCTGGAAGAAGAAGGATCGGTGCTGGCGTGTGGAAATCACCGAACCGAAATCAGTCGCACGTTATCAGTCGGCGATCGGCTGGATTGGTGAGAAATCCGAACGCTTCACAGCGGAAGTTGGCCCGCGTCGCAGCAACGTCGGTCACTTGCCCAAGGAGATCTGGCCATACGTGCGGCTCTCGGCGGATCAGCGGGGACTCTCTCTTATGGACGTCGCGAGGCAGGCCGATGAGCCTCACGCATACGAGCGCGGATTCAACCCCCACACATCACGCGGTCTCCCGCAGGCGCGCCTCGCCGCCTACGCCGCAGTTCTCGAGGACATCGGTCTGAGTCAGCTGGCGAGCGATGACATCTATTGGGACGAGATCGTTTCGATTGAGGGCACTGGCGAGCACCAGGTGTACGACCTCACGGTGCCCGACACCAACAACTTCATCGCCCAGGACATCCTGGTGCACAACACCTCCCTGGCCCTCAACATCGCGCTCCATGCCGCCCTCGAGTCCAAGAAGGCGATCGCCATCTTCAGCCTCGAGATGTCCAAGGAGCAGCTCACTGAGCGACTGCTGACAGAGCAGGCCCAGATCGACGCTCAGCGCCTTCACCGCGGACAGTTGAGCGAAGCCGAGTACGACCGGGTTTCGAACGCTCTAGGGCCCCTGGGCGAGGCCGCGATCTACATCGATGACACGCCTGCGATGGATGAGTTGACCCTTCAGCTCAAAGCGCGGCAGGCGAAGATGCGCCACAACATCGACCTGATAGTGGTCGACTACCTGCAGCTCATGCACGGCCGCTCGCGCGGCGATGACAACCGGGTGCAGGAGGTCTCGTCCATCTCGCGCGCCCTCAAGGGCCTGGCTCGCGAGCTTCGAATTCCTGTGATCGCCATCTCGCAGCTGAGCCGTGCGCCCGAGCAGCGCCCTGACAAGCGCCCGATCCTCAGCGACTTGAGAGAATCGGGTGCCATCGAACAGGACAGTGACGTTGTCATGTTTCTTTTCCGACCGGAGTATTACAAATCTGAAGAGCGCCCGGGCATTGCCGAGGTCATCATCGCCAAGCACCGCAACGGCCCGACCGGCACGATCGAGCTCAAGTTCCGCCGCGACCACACCCGTTTCTACAACCTGGAGACGCGCCGGCCCGAACCCGGTACTGAATAACCAGGATGGTCATCATCCTGGTCGGCGGCCAATGGGGCGACGAGGGCAAGGGCAAGGTCATCGACTTCCTCGCCTCCAAGGCCCACATGGTCATCCGCTCGCAAGGTGGCAACAACGCCGGCCACACGGTCATCACCGAGGATGGCGAGTTCAAGTTCCAGCTCATCCCCTCGGGCATCCTCTACCCCGAATGCACCTGCATCATCGGCAACGGCGTCGTCGTCGACCCGATCGTCCTCCTCCGCGAGCTCTCCCAGCTGCAAGAGCGCGGCATCGAGCCGAAGAACCTGATCGTCAGCGAGCGCGCCCACATGGTCATGCGGTACCACCCGCTCTTCGACCAGCTCGAGGAGGAGGCGCGCGGCGACGACCGACTTGGCACCACGTGGCGTGGCATCGGACCCGCCTACGCCGACAAGATCCGCCGCATCGGTTTCCGCATCGGCGACCTTCAGAAGGAAGGCTTCATGCGCAAGAAGCTTGCCTTCGTCGTCGGCCAGGTGAAAAACCCGATCCTCACCAAGCTCTACAGCGCGGAGCCCTACGACTGGGAAAGCATGCTCGACGAGTACATGGGCTACGCCAAGCAGCTCGACCCCTACATCAAGGACACCTACCCGATCATCCAGGCCGCCCTCGACAGCAACGCCAACATCCTGCTGGAGGGCGCCCAGGCCACCATGCTCGACCTGGACTTCGGGACCTATCCCTACGTGACGAGCTCCAACCCGACTGCCGGAGGCGCCTTGACCGGCAGCGGGATCGCGCCAACCAGGGTCGACCTGACAATCGGAGTCTTCAAGGCCTATACCTCGCGCGTCGGCTACGGTCCCTTCCCCTCCGAGCTCCTGAACGAAATCGGAGACAAGATCCGTGAGCGAGGCCACGAGTTCGGCACTGTGACGGGCCGCCCCCGTCGTATCGGCTGGTTCGACTCGGCGGTTGCCAGGTATGCAGTTCGAATCAACGGCGTCGGCCGCGCCGCCCTGATGCGCCTCGACATCCTCGACGATCAACCGCTTATCAAGATCTGCACGGCCTACGACTTCCGCGGAGAGCGACAGAACCACCCGATCGCCAACATCTCGCACTACAAGCACTGCGTTCCCGTCTACGAGGAGATGCCGGGGTGGGAGACCCCAATCGGCTCGGCGCGCTGCTGGGAGGACCTGCCCAAGCAATGCCAGGACTACATCGAGCGAATCGGCGAGCTGATTGGGGCCCCGATCGACCTGATCGGCACGGGCCCGCGCCGCGACCAGTTCGTCACCCGAGGAACGGAGCTCTTCGCCTGAAGCATTTCGGGCATTGGATGTAACCAAACCGGCGCCCGAGGTTTCATGGGCACATGGACGCACACGGTGGCCAAGCAAACGCTCCGCATCCAGGTGGAGCCCTTTGAGAAGTTGCGGCCGAAGGTCCGTTCCGAGATTCGCGCCCGCGGTGGCGAGATGGCTTCCACCCTCGGCGCGGCCGGGGTCGAAATCAAGTTCGCCTAGGTTTTGACAATCCGAAGGTTGGCCTCGCGCTGGCGCAGCCTGCGGTTCGTCTTCATCCGCTCAGACCCGAACGAGGCGGCCCACAGCACGATCACCAACACGGCCATCACAGCCTGCACGCCGGCAGCAGTGAGAAATGCGGCCTCGATCCCATAACCGCGGACTCGCAATGCCACGGTCAGCAGGCCGGCGCTGAAGCCCAGCACGGGGCGAATCGTCCACGACGGAGGTAGGTAACGCCTGTCCGCGAGCAGCATGGCCACAAACCAGGTCGGCCCGCTGTCCAGGTGCACGACGTAATCCCAGTGGTAGGCAACGATCGCGAATGCAGCGCCCGCCAGAAATCCGATCGCGACTCCGAAGCTCAAGCGCCGGGCGTAGGCGAGCCACGCGATTCCGATGCCGACCGCGAGCAGGGACGTCGCGAAGACCGGACCCGCGACGTTGCCGACGTACAGCGTGATCGGGTCGTACGAGCTCGGAAGTGCTGGCTGCGCAAACCACAGCGCGATCGGGTCCGGGAAAAATGACCGTTGGCTGGCCGGGTTGACGTAGACCAAAGGCGCGCCTCCGGAGACAACCGCCAGACCGGCGAACGCCAAAAGCCCCGTCTGCGCGCGAATCGCGGGAATGTAGCGAGCTCGGAGGAGCTCCAGGATCACGGCAGTGGCCGCGACCGCGATGGTGATGCCGAGCGATGATCCCGGTCCGACCAGCGCAACACCGACGATCGCCGCAATCAATGGGCTTGGTTGTGGCCGCGGGATATCGTGCCGCCAGACGAACCGAGCAAACAGCGTCCCGGCGATACCCATCGCAAGGGCAACCAGCAGCATCTCGAGAGCGGGAAGCTTGAAGATGATGATGCCGGCAGCGATCATCGGGGCGAGGGCGATGCCCGTGATCAAGTCGTTGGGGAGCGAGGCCGGGCTGAATGCCGCCCGGTCGAGCCAGGCCGCAACGCTGTGCAGCCAGGCCTTAGGACGAGCCAGCACTCTGGGATTGTAGGCAATCATCCAAGTGGCGCGGTATTGGCCGCGGGGACCACCGCCACATCTTGAGGGGGGGACGTTCCCCCTCAGGGCGCCGGGCCTGGCGGAGCCAGCTCCCGGCGCACCCCCCTGGCCCACCGGCTTGGGTGATAATCGGCACGCTCGTGTCGCTTCCTCGCAAACGTCTTCTCGCGACGCTTGTGGCGCTCCTGTCCTGCGCTTGGGCCGGCTTCGCCATGCTCACACAAGCCGGCGCCGAAGGCGTCACCGACCTCTCTCGCACGCTCCCGCCATCGACCTGGGTCGCCTTGCCGCCATTACCGAGTCAAGGCCAGGGCGCCATCTTTGCGTTGGGCGTCAATCCATTCAACAACCAGGTCGTGATCGCGGGCAGGTCCGACGGCGCGTTGATGAGGAGCACAGACGGCGGATCCACCTGGAAGGTGGCACGCACCGGCAGCGCCCCGGTCCTGGCGATCGCATTCAGCCCCGACAAAACGGGCTTGGTGCTGGCAGGCCTGCGAGGAGCCGGCGCATTGGCGAGCAAGGACGGTGGAATCACATGGGGACCGATGAGTGGCCTGGAAGGCCGTTCCGTCCGCGTCTTCGGGTTCGCGCTCGCGCTCGTCGTGGCGGGTACCGATCGCGGTGTCTACGCAAGCGCCGATGGTTTGGCCTGGAGACCCTCAGGTCTGCAGAACACGAGCATCGGGGCCTTGGCGGTGGCCGCGATCCATGATCCGGTGCGCATCGTCGCAGGCAGCGACGCCGCATCCACGAATGGCGGCGTCCCGCTTTTTCAGAGCATCGATGGCGGCACCACCTGGTCGCAGCTAAGGGCCGCGATCAGCGGCAAGGTCATCTCGTCAGTAGCCTCAGGCCCTTTGCCGCCGGCAATCACGATCAGGCCACTGGCGGTTGGCACGAACTCGGGTCTGTTCACCTCCATCAACAATGGCGCCTCCTTCACACCCAGCAGCGGCGGCGGACTGTTGCCGTCGACCGATTACTCACAGATTGCTTTTGTCACCACCCATTTCGACCGCTTCTACGCGGCGAGCGATGGCGGAGGCTCGACGTCGGGAGGGCTGTGGCGAACCCGGGACGCCGCGCATCACTTCACCTCGCTTTCACCTCCGATGCCTTCGGTGACGGCGCTTGCCGTCTCCAACGATGAGACACCGATCCTGTACGTGGCGACATTCCGACCCGCTGACCAGGTCGCCGTGCTCTGGGCCTATCGCGACACGGGCGGCGTTCCCCAGGGCGTGCCCACGACGCCCACCCCGCCTGCCAGCGGCAGCCGCACCAGCCCGCCGCCGCCCGCCGGGACTTCGGGAATCAGCCAGCTCCTTCTCTCCGGACGGACGCCGTACATCGCGATCGGACTGGTTGCGGTGATCGTGATATTGATGGCGGTGGTCTCCCATTTCCGCGGCCGGCGTGGCTGACTCCACTAGACTCCCTCGAGTTGACTGATCCTCACGAGCGTCTGCGCGAGCTAGGACTCAAGCTGCCAGTGCCACCAGTTCCAGTTGCGTCGTACGTGCCCACTGTGCTCGTCCCGATTGGAGGCGGCCGTTCACTGCTTTACATCGCGGGCCAGGTGTCGATGCTGGACGGCAAGCGTTTGACAGGACGCTGCCCGGACGAGGTGAGCGTTGAAGAGGCCCAGGTCGCGGCCCGCGCATGCGGGATCAATTTGCTCGCGCAGATGGAAGCTGCCGCCGGGCTTGCCAATGTTGAACAGGTGGCCCAGCTGATCGCCTTTGTTCTCTCCACTCCGGAATTCGGAGACCAGCCGAAGGTGATCAACGCCGCCTCGGACCTGTTGATCGATGTACTGGGTGAGAGGGG
Source organism: Candidatus Dormiibacterota bacterium (assembly GCA_036512415.1). Lineage (GTDB taxonomy): Bacteria > Chloroflexota > Dormibacteria > Dormibacterales > Dormibacteraceae > Palsa-872. Next base: position 6,441 of record DATCAV010000093.1, read on the forward strand.
CAAGCATTCGCGGGCGGCGCTTGGAACCAACTCGCTCCCCTTTTCGGTCACGGTCGAGATCGCAGCAGTGGTCGTTGTCCGCGCCCGCTGATCCGAAGCCGGCGGCGGCGCGCCGGCCCCGACTGCTCCTCATCGGCAGCGTCGTCTACCTGGCCCTGATCTTTGGGGTCATGCTGTGGCGCGGCGTATCGATCGAGCCGGAGTGGGTCCTGCTCGTCCTGCTCGTCATCGCGGTAGCGCTTGGACGCGGCCGTAACTTCGTCGCCGACTGGACGCCGTTCCTACTGCTTTTCTTCGCCTACGAGGCGATGAGAGGTTTTGCGGCGAAGACCAACTTTCAACCGCATGATATTTCGGGCTTGGAGCGTTGGGTCTTTGGGGGCACGATTCCGACGCTTGTTCTGCAGCACGACTTCTATCACCCAGGGGTGGTCGGGGTGCAGGACATCGTCGCGATGCTGTTCTACTTCATGCACTTCGTGCTGCCGATCGTGGTCGGGTTTGTGTTCTGGGTGACCAGCCGTGAGTACTACTGGCGATTCGTCGCTGCGCTGCTTCTCATGTGCCTCCTGGCTTTCATCACCTATCTCTTCTGGCCCAGCGCGCCGCCCTGGTACCAGTTGCACGAGGTGGTCAAGGTCAACGATCAGACAGTCCGGTCTCTGTGGGGCTACACGCTGGTCACACCGATCTACCACAGCTTCAACCCAAACCCTTTCGCAGCCTTCCCTTCCTTGCACGCCGCCTTTCCGATGCTTGCGGCCGTTTACGCATGGCAGCGATATCGATTGCTGTCCGTTGCATTGGTCCTGTGGACTGCGGCGGTGGTCCTGTCGATCGTCTATCTCGGCGAGCACTACGTGGTCGACGCGCTTGCTTCGATCCCCTACGTCGCCGCGGCCACGATCATCGTCGAGACGGTCAGCCGCTGGCGCAAACGCGCTGCGAGCGCTACGCCCGCCACACCTTCCGCATGATCGACCGGGCGAGCTTGTCCGGGTCGTGGTGGGAGGGGATCCGCACGTTAACGACGTCAGCTCCGATGAAGCGCACCTCCGGATGCCTGGTGGAGTCTTCGGGCTGGAAGATCACCTGAGACTGCCCGCCCGTCGGCATGTGGGAGTTGTTCGAGTTAACCAGCACGAAATCGAAGATGTTCGAGCCAACGTGCTCGTGGAGCACGCGTAGGTAGTCGTTGACGTCGTAACCCTCGGTCTCTCCCTCCTGCGATGCGAGGTTGCAGATGTAGACCTTGAGCGCCGGTGAAGCTTTGATCGCCTCGACCATGCCTTCGACGAGCAGGTTGGGGAGGATTGACGTGTAAAGCGAGCCTGGACCGATCACCACCAGCTCCGCATTCATGATCGCCTGCAAGGCTTCGGGGTTCAGTAGCGCGCCGTCGGGCTTGAGGAAAACCTGGCTGATGGGCGCATTCTGCTTCGGGATCTTCGACTCGCCCTCCACCGTGTGTCCGTTGATGGAAGCGACCAGCGTGACGTCCTGGAGAGTCGACGGAATGATCGTGCCCTTGACCGCAAGCACCTTGCCCGACTCGCGGAGGGCGCGCTCGAAGTTTCCCGTGACATCGGCCATCGCCATGATGAAGAGGTTGCCGAAGGAGTGGCCGTCGAGGGACCCCTCCTTGAATCGATGGTCGAAGAGTTGTTTCATGAGCGGCTCGGCGTCGGCGAGTGCGATAAGGCACTGCCTGAAGTCGCCAGGCGGAAGGATTCGGTATTCGTCGCGCAATCTCCCTGAGCTGCCGCCATCGTCGGCGACCGTGACGATCACTGAGAGATTCGAGGTGTAAGCCTTGAGGCCTCTCAGCAATGAGCTGAGACCGGTGCCGCCCCCGATCGCCACGATGCGGGGGCCGCGGCTCTTCAACCGGAACGCGTGGATGACCTCGACCATGCTGCTCGAGCTGTTGCCGGGCAAGAAAGGCCCCAGCACCGATTGCGTCAGCTTCAAGTAGCTGAAGATCAGCAGGCTGATCCCCAGGGTCGCGAAAATCAGCGCGCGTATCGGGTACGGAAGGAACTGAAGGGTTATCCAGTAGAACTGGCCGGGCAGCTCGAGGGTGCTGTACAGAGCCTTCAAGCCGTAGGCGAACCCGAGCACCAGCACCAGCTCCGCAAACATGAGGAGCAGAAGCCAACGCTTGATCTCGAGACCTGGCGTTAACCACCGAAGCAGTCGTGTCGTGGATTGGAGCCTTGTGGCCATCTACCCCGCTTGCAGGAACGGTTTCAAAACGTGCACGGTTACGTGAACTACGCTTCAATTGAAGTATGGGGACTTTGCGGGGTATACGTCGGCTCGTCCGTCTCGCTGCGCTCGCGCTGGTGGTCGGCGCAGTCGCGACTGAGCTGGCCAAGCCGGAAGAGGAGCGCAACTGGCACGGTCGAGTTCTTGGCGCCGTTCCGTATGACTTTCGCGTTCCCTCGTGGGACAAGATTCGCGACGCTTATTGGAACCCCTCGTCCGATTCACTCTTCAGCGACAGGGTTTTCGGAGTGGGTTGGGCGATCAACCTCTACCGGGCCAAGGCACTGCTCAAGGCCGGTTTCGAGCGCTTGATGGGGCCGCCCCCTCCGCTGTCCATCCGTATGGCCTCGCGGCCGCACAGCGAGCGCACGAAGACCGGGGTCAAGGACCTGGACTAGTCGCCTGTGGATTGGCGGAGGGCTGCGGCCCGCTCCGCGAGAGGATCCGTCGTCAGCGGCATGGCCTGGCCCATCCCCGCGGCTTGCAGCCCGAGGGTACGGTGGCTTGCAAATGGGCCGTAAGCAGGCGACAGGTTAGCGGCAGGCGAGCCAAGCATGCCTGGGGACAGAGTGTGGATAACCGGGCTCGAGGGGGCCGAATTGAGCGTCGCAGGGGGGTGGGCCGGGAGCTGGCTTCGCCAGGCCCGGCACCCTGAGGGGGGAACCCCACCTCAAACTAGAATAGGCGGCCGACCTGTTGGGGAGTGGCGCAACGGTAGCGCAGCCGGCTCTGGACCGGAAGGTTGAAGGTTCGAATCCTTCCTCCCCAGCCAACTCAGCCGGTTCGTATTCAGTCTTGCGCCTAACTCGGCGTAATCGGCCAGGGTCTCGTCGGGGCTCGGCCTCGCACTTCTGGAAGAGTGGCGTCCTGCGCAGCCTATGTGATCAGCTTCGCCACCATCGTCGTGATCTGGGTCAACCACTACGCGGTCATCGATTCGATCGAGCGCTTCGACAACCATGCCCGGGCCCACGCCTGAACGGCGAAGCCCTTCCCCTACCAGGGCGCCCTGCACCAACGACGGCTGGCAGGCAGCATCAGCAGGGCGAGGATGGGCAACTGGACGCCAAGGAAATGGATCAACGTCCAATGGAAGGCGACGTCGACGACGATCGGCGGG
>DATCAV010000094.1:0-2833 GCA_036512415.1 Candidatus Dormiibacterota bacterium
TCAGATTTCGGGATGACGGTCATGCCACGCGCGGTAGCAGGGGAATCGCGGCCACCGGACGTGGCAAATCCTGCTCTTCGTACTCGCGCGCATGGTCGAACTTGGAGCGATCCTTCAGCAACGCCGTGGCCACGAAGCCGATCACGCAGCAGATAAGGATGTAGACGCTGATGCTGTACGGACTGCCCGTCTGTGCGAAAAGATAGACCGCGATCAGCGGCGCCGGGCCTCCTGCGATCACCGACGCGAGCTGGTAGCCCAAAGATGCGCCGCTATAGCGCAGCCGGCCGGTGAAGCTCTCGGCAATCAGTGCCGCCTGGGGACCGTACTGAATGTCGTGTGGAATCAGCGAGAGCATGATCGTGATGAAGACAGCGATCGGTATCGCCGTGCTGTACAGGCCGTAGTAAGCAAAGCCCCAGACCGCAGTCAGGCCGATTCCGATCATGTAGATCGGCTTACGTCCGAACCGGTCGGAGAGGTGGCCGAACAGCGGTATGGCAACGAACGAGATAAGGGCGGCGACGCTGACTGCGTAGACCAGGAACTGGCGCTGGAATTTGAGCGCGGTGACACCGTATGTATAGACGAAAACCGTGAACACATAGAAGGGCGCCTGCTCCGGCAACCGCAGCAAGGCGCTGAGGATGATCTCCCGCCAGTTGAGCTTGATCACCTCCATCATGGGCCGCGCCTCGACGCGCTTCTCGGCCACGATCGCGCGGAAGATCGGGGTTTCCATGATGCCCAGCCGGATGTACAGACCGATTCCGACCAGCACAATGCTGAGCAAGAACGGGATTCTCCAGCCCCAGACCAAGAAGTTGGAGCCGGTCGCCGCGCTGCTCGCGGCTACCACGATCGTCGATATCAGCAGCCCAACCGGAACTCCAAATTGAGGCCAGCTGGCAAGAAAGCCCTTCCGCTTGACGCTGCCCCACTCCATCGACATCAGGACCGAACCGCCCCACTCCCCGCCGACGCCGAGTCCCTGGCACGTACGAAGGAATATCAGTATCACGGCTGCCGACAGCCCGATCTGCGAGGTGGTCGGCATGACACCGATTAGGAAGGTCGCGATACCCATCAGGAGCAGGGTCGCGATCAGGGTGGCCTTGCGGCCGATGCGGTCGCCGTAAGTGCCGAAGACCCAGGCGCCGACCGGACGCGCGGCGAAGCCGATGAAGAAGATGGCGAATGAGTTGAGCGTGCCGGTGAGTGGGGCCGACTTCGGGAAAAACAGGCTCGGAAAGACAAGGGCAGCCATCGTCCCGTAGAGAAAGTAGTCGTACCACTCGATCGAAGTGCCGATGGTGCTGGCCACGACGGCCCGCACCAGCTGTCGGTGGTGCTCTTGCGGTGTCATCGCCGGTTCTTGGCCGCCCACTAACTGAGACATTTCCTCACCCCGCGCCGATTCGTTCCCTGAGACTTGCATGGTGCGAAATTGCCCGTAATAAATGCAGCAACTTCGGCCCCGTACATACCAGTAGCGAGCCGGTATAAGCTCCGGGCGTAATCGTCAACGTATGTCCTTCGTCGGTCACGCACGCTTCTCCCGATCGTTTGTGGAGCGTGCTGAGCGCGCCGGAGCGATTCGGGGAGTGGACCGATGCGACGTATCTCTCATCCAACCCAGTGGGCCCTAGCAGGCCGGGCCAGACCATCCACCTCACAGCGCCATTGTTCGGACGCAGCTTGCCAATTGACATTGAGGTTCGCGGCGTGGACCCGCAACGCCGCTGGATCGATCTTGTGGTCCGCCTTCCGTTTGGCGTCGAAAACCACGAACATCTGACCCTCACCGAGACCGCCGAGGGCGGCACACTCGTCCGATTCAATTGAGACTTCCACCTCCCGCCCGGGTGGCGGGGTCGCCTGGTCAGGCTGCTTTTCGGCCGTGAGCTGAGGAAAGGCCCTGAAGAGTCGCTGCGAGCTCTGATCCGCGCCGCGGAGAAGGCGGCGAGCTAGCACCGGTCAGCCGCCCGTGTCCATTTGTGGGCTCAGGGAAATTGTGACCGTTTTCAGGGTTTTGAGCCCAATTCAAGGCCTCGCCAGTCCGCGCTTCCGTCCGCCAGGTGGCTCTACGTGACGTCAGTGCCGCGCGAGTGTCTAGACGATTTTGGCGGCGATGCGCCCGATGACCGCCTCCTCCACCCGATCGCCAAGCGCGCGGTCCACGTTGCGCCAGTAGTCGAAGACGCGGCTTAGGACTGGCTCCCCCACGCCCTGCTTGACGTGCCCGGCGATGTTCGAGACCAGCCGGTCGCGGGCCGAATCGTCGAGCACCTCCCGCACCATCGTCCCGGCTTGCCCAAAGTCGTCGTCCTCTCGGTGGAGCGCTTGGGCAGCCCGCACAATCTCACCGGTGACCTCCCACGCCGGATCCTGGCCGAAAAGTTGGGGCGCGGCCGCGGGTCCTCCAACTGAGTTCGGCGCGTAGACGGGATCGCCGGGGTTGCGGAACCTCATGGCGCCGTCCTTGTTGTACGAGTTGACCTTGGCGTGCTTCGGATAGTTGACAGGCAGCTGTTGCGCGTTGGCGCCCACCCGGTGCAGGTGGGTGTCGTGATAGCTGAACAGCCGACCTAGAAGCATGCGGTCCGGCGACGGCCCGATGCCCGGGATGAAATTGCTCGGCTCGAACGTCGCCTGCTCGATCTCGGCGAAGTAGTTCTCCGGGTTGCGGTCGAGCACGTAACGGCCGACCTTGATGAGGGGATAGTCCCCATGCGGCCAGACCTTGGTCACGTCAAAAGAGTTGAACCGGTAGTTCGCGGCGTCCTCGAACGGCATGATCTGCACGTTGAGGGTCCACGTCGGGAAATCGCCG
>DATCAV010000095.1:0-6392 GCA_036512415.1 Candidatus Dormiibacterota bacterium
CGAGCTGGGTGCTGGAGATACCGAAGTCGAAGAGGATCAGGTCGGCGTCACCGAAGCCGGCTGCGCTCGCGATGGCGACAAGGTCGCTGAAGCGTCCGTGAACAACCGTCACAGAAGGCCCAAATTGGGCCAGCGCCACCCGGCCGGATTCGACTGCGGCGGGATCGCGGTCGATCCCGAGCAGCCGGCCGCCAGGTGTGATCCTCTCCAGGATCTGGCGGGCGTGGCCCGCCTGCCCGAGGGTGCAGTCGATCGCGACCGAGCCCCCTCTGGGCTGAAGCAGCTCTATTACCTCTTGTGAAAGTGCGGGTTGGTGCGGGCTCAGCGGCCTGAGATCACCCTGTCAGCGGATTCGGTAAAGCGCCCTTGCGCGTCGGCGCTGTAGTTGTCCCATCGGGCCTCTTGCCAGATTTCCACCCGAGACCCGCTCCCGATCACCACCACCGACGATGGGGAGTCGATCTCCGCCAGCTTCCGCTGCTCCGGACGCAGGATGATCCGACCCTGGCCGTCCGGCTCGAAAGCCTCCGAGAGTGAGTACAGGGTTCGCGCCAGCGCCCTCTGGTCGGGGCCCGGCAGTGGGCTCAGCAGACTTTCGGCCAGGGAGGCCCACAGCTCCGGCGGATAGATCGCCAGGACGGCGTCCAGGCCGAGCGACACGAAGCTCCCTTCCGGCAGCTGCTTGCGGAAAGCGGCCGGGATGGCCAGCCTCCCCTTCTCGTCCACTCGAACTCGGTAGGCCCCTGTGAACACTCATCAGGCCTCCCAAAACTGCCGGAGCGCCCGCTGCTGCCGTGCGCAAAGCCCGCAGCCGCAGCCGTGCAGCTCGAGCGGCATCTCGTTGCCCAGCTTGTCGAAGCGGTGATTCATCGCCGTGGCGCGCCGCCATAGGTCTCTAGCGAAGATCGCCGTGAGCCCCAGGCGGCGCTTGTCCTGGGCCATTGACCGGTGCGTGCCGCTGACCATTCAGACCCCCACCAGGTGTGTGAGAATCCGGGTCATGTTCGGCGCCATCGCGGCTGCGGGGAGAAGTGGCGTAGAGGAGATGTATTGCGTGCAGTACTTGGACGTAGGGTGCGACGTATGCTGCCATGTTGCTTGATTCACCACTTCTCCCCACTGATCACCGCGATTCGCCGCGAACCGTATCAAGTGGTACTGGGCCTGTCAATAGCTTTACCACTACATATAGCGTGACCTTCGCAGCCTGAAGGGCTCTGAGCCCAACATCTTGTGGTTGGAAATTCCAAGTCCTCAAGATGCGGGGCTAAAATGTGATAGCCACGAACATTAGTTTGGATAGCGCAATGCGCGCTTAAGCGATGTTGCTAACGGTTCTTTACCCGCTGCGCTTGAGCAGACCGAGGCGCTTGGCGCGGTTTTCGGCCCACGAAAAGACCCACAGGCCGGCCGGGATCATCAAGCCTCCCATCACCAGGAGGATGCCGATGGTCGGCAGCTCGGCCTGCAGGCCCTTGCCGTCCAGCAGGCTGTCCCGGATGCCCTGGAGTGCGTACGTGAGCGGTGAGGCGGCGCCGGCCAGCTGCATTGGTAGCGGCAGCACGCTCAGCGGGTAGTAGACGCCCGACACCAGCAGCAGGAAGCCCTGGACCGCCACCGACATCTGCTCGCCCTTCTGTGGGGAAAGGAGGGGAAGAACGGAGGTGAAGATGGCAAGGCCGATCAGCGGGACAGTCGAAGCAGCGAGCACCGCCAGCGCCGCAGGGATGTCGGCGTGCGAGAAATCGAGGTTGAACATGGCGATCGCTATCAACAGGACGACGAAGGTTCGCGCCAGGCCGTAGCCGATGGCGAACAAGCAGATGCCGAACAGGTGCGTGATACGCCGGATCGGGGCCATGAACGTGTACTCGATGGTGCCTTCCCATCGTTCCCACGCGATCGCATACGCGGCTTCCATGAAGACCAGCGAGAGATAGCCCCACAGCAGCGCGCCGACCAGCAGGTAGAGCTGCGCCTTGTGCAGGTCGAATGACCCGCCCTGGACGCCGAGCGTGCCCAGACCGGAGGCGAGGTAGCCGATCGAAAGCACGCTGACCAGGCTGTAGAAGAGCCAAACGACCTCCCACACCCAGTAGCGCTTGACCACGTGAAGCTGCCTTTCGGCAAAGCCGAAGAGCGCGTTCAGCTCGACGTGGCGGATGCCTACGCTCATCCCGACTCTCCCCCCTCTTCACGCGCGAACTCCTTGCCGCTCAGGCGCATGAAGACGTCCTCGAGGCTGGCGGGGCCGTCCCCGCTCCCGTACTTGCGACCGAGCTCCTCTGGGGTGCCGTCGGCGAGCACGCGCCCCTCGTCCATCATCAGCACCCGATCGCAAAGGGCTGCGGCCTCGTCCATATCGTGGGTGCAGAGCAGCACCGTGACCTCGTTCTCGGCTCTCAACATCCGGAGAAGTGCCTGGACCTCCTTCTTCGAACGGGGATCGAGACCAGTCGTCGGCTCGTCCATCAGCAGCAACGACGGAGCGGTCAGGAAGCTGCGTGCGATCGCGACCTTCTGCTGCTGGCCTCGGGAAAGGGCCTTCATCGGTTGGTCGACGGTGTCCATCGGGAGGCCGAGCCGGTCGAGAAGCTCGGTCACCTGCTTGCGCGTGCCGCCCGCCCCCCCGCCGTAGAGGCGAGCGGCGTACAGCATGTTCTCCCAAGGGCTCAACTCCTTGAAGAACGCGGCCTCGACCGAGACACGGTTCACGTGCCTGCGCACCGCCAGTGGCTCGGCGACCACGTCCCAGCCGAACACCATCGCCTTGCCCGCGTCCGGCGTGAGCAGCGTGCCGAGGATCCTGATGAGCGTCGACTTGCCGCTTCCGTTGGGTCCGAGGATGCCCGTGACTCCTCCCGCCTCGACGACGAGGTCGAGCTCGTGGAGGGCAACCTTGTCCTTCCAGTCGCGACGCCACCAAGGCGCGCCGGCTTCGCGCTCGCGGTGCCGAAAGGATTTGGTGACGCCTTGCAGCCGAATTGCTGCTGCTGTCATTGCCTGATTACTCCTTTGGAATGTGGTGGAAAACAAAAAGGACCGTGCGGTGCCCAACGGCCGCACGGTCCCTTTCGGTTGTTTGTTCTAGAAGTTCTTTACCGGAACAGACTCAATGTGCGGCCTCGAGAAGGCACTCTTCGCCATCGGCGGCGAAGCGAAGCTTCTCGATCAGCAACATTGGTCTCTCCTGATTTGGTTTGGACACACCCGGATGAGTGTGGGAACCCGGTTAATGTAATTGCGCCGGCCTATGAAGTCAAGCCGAGCTGGCTCAATACGAATGCGATGATGAAAGCCTCCTCCCGCCAGGATTCGTACCGCCCGGAAGGACCGGAGTGCCCGGCGATCATCTCGGTCTGCAGGAGCAGCGGCTGTCCATTTTGAGGTCGTGACTCGCGGAGCTTCGCCACCCACTTGGCCGGCTCCCAGTACGCGACGCGCGGGTCGTTGAGCCCCGCGGTGACGAGCATCGCCGGATAGTCGGCCTCCCTGACGTTGTCGTACGGCGAGTAGCCCTTCATGTACTGGTAGTACTCGACGTCGTTGGGATTCCCCCACTCTTCGTACTCTGTGACGGTCAGCGGCACCGTCTCGTCGAGCATCGTCGTTACGACATCGACGAAAGGCACCTGGGCGACCGCGCATGAGAAAAGATCGGGCCGCGCGTTCAGGACTGCTCCGATCAAGAGGCCGCCGGCGCTGCGGCCGCGAATCGCCAGCCTGGCCGGACTTGTGTAGCCCTGGTCGATCAGGTGGGTCGCGCATGCGACGAAGTCGGTGAACGTGTTGGTCTTGTTGAGGAACTTGCCGTCCTCGTACCAGCTCCTGCCCAGCTCTCCCCCACCACGCACGTGAGCGATCGCAAAGACGAAGCCGCGCTCGAGCATGCTGAGCCGGACCGGGTCGAACATCGGGTCGTTCGAGGCCTCGTAAGCGCCGTAGCCGTAGAGAAGCGCGGGGTTGTTCCCGTTCCGCTCCACATCGCGCTTGCGGACCAGCGAGATTGGGACTTTTACTCCATCGGGCGCCGTCGCCCACAATCGCTCGGTGACGAAATCGGTGCGGTCGTACCCGCCGCGCACCGGCTGCTCTTTCACCAGCGTCCGCTGCCGTGTTCGCATGTCGTAATCGACGGCCGAGAAAGGCGCCGTCAGCGACGTGTAGAAGAAGCGCATCACCTCGCTGTCGTAAACAGGGCTCGAACCGGGGAACGCGGTGTAGGCCGCCTCGGGCTGCTCGACCGCGTGCATCGCGCCGGTGCCGGTGTCGAGGACCTCGAGCTGCTGCAATCCGTCCGCGCGCTCTCCCAGGACGACATGGTTCTTGTGTACGTCGACGAAGTTGAGTCGGACCGTTTCTCGTTCGGGCACGACCTCGACCCACGACTTCCGGCCGGGGGCCGACACTGGCGCGGCCATCAGTCGGAAGTTGCGGGCGCCGTCATTCGTGAGGACGAGGAACCGATCCTCCTGGTGATCGACCGAGTATTCGATGCCTTGCCGGCGCGGTTCGACCATTGTCGGCTGAGCCTCTGGCGCATCGGCGTCGACGAAGCTGCACTCTGCCGTCACCTGGCTGGAGCTGCTGAAGATGATGTAGCGCTCGCTCTTGGTCGGCTCGACGCTCAGCTCGAAGCGCTCGTCGTCCTCCTGCAGGACGAGCACGTCGTCTGCGGCTGGTGTGCCCAGCCGGTGTCGCCACACCTGGTAGGGACGCATGGCGGCGTCCGCCTTGTTGTAGAAGAAAGTCTTGTTGTCGGTCGCCCAGGCAGCGCCGTAGTAAACATCGTGCTGCACGTCCTCCAGCTCGGCGCCCGTCGACAGGTCGCGGAAGCGAAGCACGAAAAGCTCTGCGCCGGTGTAGTCGGCCGCATAAGCGAGCAGGTTCTGGTCGGGGCTGGCCTCGACGAAGCCGAGGTCGAAATAGTCGTGGCCGCGCGCGAGCTCATTCCCATCGAGGAGCACCTCCTCGGGTGCGTCCATGGTGCCGGTCCGGCGGCAGTAGACCTCGTAGTCGAGGCCCTCGACTGTTCGGGTGTAGTTCCAGTAGCCCTTGAAAAACGAAGGGGCCGAGGTATCGGTCTCCTGGACGCGGCCCACGATCTCTTGGTAGAGGCGCTCGCGCAGGGCCTTGGTCGGCGCCATGACCGCGTCGGTGTAGGCGTTCTCGGCCTTCAGGTGGGCGATCACCTCGGGGTTGGCCTTGTCCCGCATCCAGTAGTAGGGGTCGACCCGCCGATCGCCGTGCTTCTCGAGCATCTTCGGCCGCCGGGGCGCTTGGGGAGGTCTGGGGGCCGTGCTTACCTTTGCCATAGGCTCTTCATGCTCGCAGGATCGGGGGCGCGTTACCCGGGCCGCCCGACGACCGTGAATTCACGTATGAAACAAACACTTGTCGCTCTAGGCGTATTCGGATTGATGGCGGCCGTCTCGTGTGGAGGGACCACGGCGACCGCCGGCACCACGATCGTCTTGAAGCAGACCGACGCCGGCAAGACCTTCAACGTGCACGGCGGCGACACCGTCCGGGTCGTGCTGGTCGACACCTACCCGGTGCCAGGCTCGTCGCTGGTCTGGACGGTGGCTGCTTCGCCGGCGGGCGTGCTCAAGGCGGGAGCGTGGAGCAGGTCGGCCCAGGTTCGGGATTCCGGACCGGGCCGGACAGACACCTACACGGCGGAGTTTCTCGCCGCCAGCGCCGGCCAGGCGGTGCTCGACGCCTCTGGCGCGACGACGTGCGAGGCGATGGCCAAGTCAGGCTGTCCTGACCAGCACTTCACGATCACGGTCGTGGTCGGGCGCTGAGGCAGGCCGGCTGCCGAAGCCGGTGAGGATCGTTTCGAGGATCGGCAGCGCGTGCAGCACCTGATTTGTCCGGATGAGCACGTCCCACGGCGAACTTCTTCCACCCGCCCGCATAGGCCAGGTGGAATTCTTCGCCGCCTACTCGACTTCTAGCAGAGGGTTCGCAACGTGACAGTCAAGATCACTCCGAACGGCACACGCGGCTTCAAGGCGCCTCGCGGATTCAGGCCGCTGGCGCGCCTCCACGCTCGGATCTACAAGCTGGTTGGCGGCCGCGGCCATCGAAACATGGTTGTTTTGACCACGCTCGGCTCACGCAGCGGCCTCGAGCGCTCATCCACGGTCGCGAGCTTTCCGGAGGGCGAAGGCACCCGGTTGGTCGTCGCCTCGATGGGAGGTGAGGCGCGCCACCCGAGCTGGTATGTGAACCTGGCTAAGAATCCCGACCACGTATTTCTGCAGGTGGGAGGCGAACGCTTCCGGGTCCGGCCCACCTCCCTTCATGGCGCAGAGCGAGCGACGGCGTGGAAGCGGATCACATCCGAGGCCTCGAACTTCGCGGAGTACCAGACCAAGACCGACCGG
>DATCAV010000096.1:0-13076 GCA_036512415.1 Candidatus Dormiibacterota bacterium
CCTGCCGGCGGGCAAGCTGCCCTACAAGTCGCTCACCGGACTTGGTGAATGCGACCACCGAGGGCGTGGTTCGAGAGCCCTCCGAGTTCGGGATGACGACGGGTTCGCCGCCCTCCATGACGGCGATGACTGAGTTGGTCGTCCCCAGATCAATTCCTACAGTTTTTGCCATTTATCAGTTAGTCCTCCAGGCCGCGGTTGTGACGGGCCTTTGAATATTTACTTTGATTTTCTTCCCCTCCGCAACCAGACCAAAACGCGGAACCGCCCTCGTTTTGATGGGGGCTTGGATTCCGCCCCCACTCCCTCCCACCTTCTCGGGGAAGGCTGACTTCCTCTGGGGTCCCCGCGCCGAAGGCGTGGGAGGGCCCCCCGCGAAGCGGGCCGGCCGAGAGAGGGGCCCAAGGTTGCAATCACCGTACTCTTTGAACCAATGGCCATCTTCGAGCTCGATCCGGTCGATGACATCGCAGTGGCTGCGGTCGGGGAACCCGGCCAGCGGCGCTTCTTCCTGCTCGCCAAGGGCAGGGGGCGCACCCTGACGCTCACCTGCGAGAAGGCGCAGATCCAGGCCCTGATAGTTCGCGTCCACCAGATGCTCGAGGCGCAGGGGATCGAGCTGCCGGAACGGTTGGCAGGCAAGGCCGCGCTCGCGCCAGGGGAGCCGGAATGGCAGGTCGGCGAGATGGGTCTCGGCTACCACGACGCCCGCAAGATGTTCGTCCTGGTGGCAAGCGAGTCCGCTGCCAGCGAGGACAGCCCCACGGCCGGGGACGCCCCGAGCATCCGCTTCTGGCTGAGCCAGCAGCAGGTCGTCGCCTTCTCGAAGCAGGCGGAGACCGTGCTGACGGCTGGCCGGCCGCCATGCCCCCGCTGCGGGCTGCCGATGGATCCCGCCGGCCATCCTTGCCCGGTCCTCAACGGTGCCCGGCCGATCTTCTAGGCGCGGGCGCTCCAGCGAGATCCCGCACGAGGCCGAAGAGATGGAGCGCCTCCTCGCCGAGCTCCCGGAGCTCGAGCTCCTCGGGATCCTACAGGGCGCTTCCAACTACACCTTCCTGGCCCAGCTGGGTCCCCACCCTCCCACCGGACTGATGGCGGTCTACAAGCCGGCGCGAGGTGAGTCGCCCCTGTGGGATTTCGAGGCGGGGACGCTGTATCAACGCGAGGTCGCGGCCTATAGGTTGAGCAAGGCTCTGGGCTGGCCGCGAATCCCGCCGACGGTGGTGCGAGACCAGGCTCCGCACGGCGTCGGCGCGATGCAGATGTACGTGGAGGCGGATCGGCGGCACTTCCTGCCGGAGCAGGCCCGGCAGCGCGAGGCCTGGCTCCGGATCGCCCTGTTCGACGTCATCACCAACAACGCGGACCGGAAATCCGGCCATTGCCTGTTCGACGCCAAGGACCAGGTTTGGGTCATCGACCACGGCCTGACCTTCCACACCGACCCCAAGTTGAGGACTGTGATCTGGGATTTCTCCGGCGAGCCCCTGCCCCCCGACCTGTGCGACGACCTGGAGCGGACGCTCATCGAGGTCGAGAAGGGAAGCCTGACCGAGGAGCTCGAGCAGCTGCTGCGTCCGGGCGAGGTGAGGGTCCTCAAGCGCAGGCTGCGCGGAGTTCTCGATCCGGCCTGGCGGTTTCCCGAGCCCACCTCCGCCTGGTCGGTGCCCTGGCCCCCGGTCTGAGCCTCTTTGGTACCCTCCGAAGCTGCAGATGAAGTTCTGGTCACGCGCCGTCACAGCTGCGACAGCGTTCGGCTTCGCGCTGTCAATGGTGGCTGCGTATGCCTCGCCGACCCCGGCTGTGCCCAGTGCGCCTAGGAATCTGAAGGCGACTGTTGGCGATTCACAGGTCTCCCTGACCTGGAGCGCTCCAAGCGCCGGCGGACCCATCGACGTCTATCGGGTCATCACCTCGCCTGGGGATATCAAAAACAGCACCACCAGTACCAATCTCGTGGTCACTGGACTCACGAATGGGACCGCATACTCGTTCGCCGTTCAAGCCCACAACCCTTCTGGCTATGGGCCGGCTGCCAGGACGACCGCCACACCGCATGTGATACCGCCGACGGCCCCCACCAACCTGGGCGCGACCGACCTGGGCTCCGGCCAGATCAGGCTCGACTGGACGCCACCCACGTCGTTTGGCTCGATGCCTGGCGGCTCGAGCGCGACGATCACCCGCTACAACATCACGGTGAACCCCGGCGGTACCAAAGCCGTGGTCCCAGGCACCACGCTGACGTACATAGCGTCCGGACTGGCCGACAACATCACCTACACGTTCACCGTGAGCGCCACCAACAGCAGGCCGGCAACCGGAGCGGCGGCGGTGGTCTACGGACCGCTCCCAGCCGGCGCGTCAATTGGGCTGCAGCCGACAGCCGGCGGAGCCAGCACCGCCATCACCGTCACCGGCCAGCTCTTCCTCAAGAACGAGACCATGACGCTGTACTGGGACCTTACGACGCACGTCGCAGGCACCGTGGTGAGCGACGACACCGGCGCTTTCACCAAGGTGATCAAGCCGTTTGCAGGGGACAAGCCGAAGGCCCACAAGCTGTGCGCCAATGTGCAGCCGAAGCCGTGCGCGACCTTCACGCTGCAAGGGCCGCCCACACCTACGCCTGGTGTCACGCCATCGCCGATCGACACGTCGTCGCCGGCGGCCACCGAAACCCCTCAGGCCTCAGGCGTGCGTCCAGGCGGCGGCGGCATCAGCGGGCTCGACATCATCACGAGGCCGCCCTTTGTGTTCCTGCCGATCATCGCGATCATCGGGATCCTTGGCGTGCTCGCCTACTGGTTGCTGAGCAGGCGTCGCCGCGATATGCCTCCGGCATCGGCCGCGACAGTGGTACATCGCGCCACGCGCCCTGACTACATGGCGCCCTTCCCCACTGCCGGTGGCGCGCCGGTCGCGCCGCAGGAACCAGCACAGCAATCGGCGTGGGATGCGCCGATCCAGCCTCGGCCGGCGGTTCAGGCTCCGCCGCCGGTACAAGCTCCGCCACCAGTCCAGCCTCCGGCCGCGCCGTACGCACCGACCCCATACGTGCCGCCACCGGTACCGCAACAGGCTCCGCCACCGGCCCCACCTCCGGCGGCACCGCCCCGCACCGTCGAATGGCCGGCTCCACAGAACCCGCCGGCTGCCCCAGACGAGCCTCCCGACCTACCTCAACCGTCGGACTAATGGCCGCGCGCGCCGCGCGCTCTTAGACTTTCCGCCCAAATGGCATTGCTCGAAGTGAATGAGCTAACCGTTCGCTTCGGCGGGGTGGTCGCGCTCGATCGCGTTTCGTTCGTCGTGAACACGGGCGAGGTGGTCGCGCTCATCGGGCCCAACGGCGCCGGCAAGACAACCCTGTTCAACGTGATCGCGCGTGTCTACCGCCCCGGCGGAGGCAAGGTGCTGCTCGACGGCGAGCCGGTGCTGAAGCTTTCGGCGCACCAGGTCGTGCGGCGAGGCCTGGCGCGCACCTTTCAGAACCTCGCCCTGTTCCGGTCGATGACGGTGCTCGAGAACGTGCTCGTCGGGGATCACATCAACATCCGCAGCAGCTTCCTCGGAGCCTCCGCACCGCTGCCCAATGCGCTGAAGGCTGAATCGGGAGCGCGGAAGCGCGCGATGGAGATGCTGGATTTCGTCGGCTTGACGCGGCAGGCCACGCAGCCTGTGGCCGCCCTGCCTTTCGGGGTGCAGAAACGAGTGGAGATGGCCAGGGCGCTCGTGTCCAAGCCGCGTCTCGTGATGCTCGACGAGCCGGCCGGCGGCATCAGCCACGAGGAGGTGGCCGACATGGCCCGGCTGGTCCGGCGCATCCACTCCGATCTCGGCGTGACGGTTCTCCTCGTCGAACACAACATGAGCTTTGTGATGGGGATCTCGGACCGAGTGGTCGTCCTCGACTTCGGTCGCAAGATCGCCGAGGGCACGCCGGCGGAGGTGCAGGGAAATCCGGCAGTCATCGAGGCCTATTTGGGCGCCGCGTAGATGCAGCTGCTGGAGATGACAGAGGTGCGCGCGGGCTATGGGCCGACCCAGGTCCTGCACGGTGTGTCTCTGGCGATCGCCGAGGGCGAGATCGTCTCGCTGCTCGGCGCCAACGGCGCCGGCAAGACGACCACGCTCCGCACGATTTGCGGAGGAGTGCGATGGGACGGTTCGATAAAGCTGCTGGGGCGCTCGCTGCACCGGATGTCGACGGAGGACATCGTTCGAGCCGGAGTGGCCCATGTGCCCGAAGGTCGTGGCATCCTCACCGACCTCACGGTCGATGAGAACCTGCGGTTGGGCGACCACCTGCGTCGAGACCGCGACCAGGTGCGCAAGGATTACGGCCGGGTCTTCGAATACTTTCCAGTGCTGCGCGAACGGCAGCACCTTTCGGCCAGCACCCTTTCGGGCGGAGAGCAGCAGATGCTCGCGCTCGGGCGCGCGCTGCTGATGCGCCCGCGGTTGATGCTGCTGGACGAGCCGTCGCTGGGATTGGCGCCCCTAGTCGTGAAGTCCATCTTCGAAATCATCCGCGACATCAATCGCACTGACCACGTCGGCGTGCTACTCGTCGAGCAAAATGCCCGTATCGCCATGGATCTATCGACACATTCGTACGTTTTGGAAGTCGGTCGTGTCGCGGTCACGGGCCTCAGCTCCGAGCTGAAGAACAACGACGCGGTCCGCCGCTCCTACCTGGGTTATTAGTGAAGTAGATGCAAGAGTTTTTGCAGCTCGTCTTGAGTGGCATCGCGAGCGGCGGCATCTTCGCGAGCCTCGCGCTCGCCCTCGTCCTCATCTACAACGCCATGGGTCTCGTCAACTTCGCGCAAGGCGAGATGGCCATGTTCGCGGCCTTCATCGCCTACGCACTGATCGAGCACGGCATGAGCTACTGGATCGCGCTGCCGCTGACGCTTGCGATCGCTTTCGCCGGCGGCGTGGCGATCCAACGCCTGGTCATCAGGCCGGTGGAACGTGCGCCGGTGCTGACGCTGGTGATCATCACTCTGGGACTGGCCACGCTCTTCAACGGCCTCGCGGGTTTCCTGTTCGGCTACGTCCCGCGCTCCTTCCCGAGCCCGTTCTCGGTTCAAACAGTGAACCTTCTGGGCGCTTTCATCAGCTACCAGGACCTGGGCGTGATCGCAGTTTCTGCGATCGTCCTCTTGCTCGTCTATCTGCTTCTTCAGCGCACGACCCTCGGCCTGTCGATGCGCGCCGCCTCACACAACCCGGATGCCAGCCGGCTGCTGGGGGTGCGGGTCAGCTGGATGCTCGCGCTCGGCTGGGGTCTGGCCTCCTTGGTCGGCGCGCTGTCCGGGATCATGGTGGCTCCCGTCCTGCTGCTCGAGCCGAACATGATGCAGACGATCATCATCTACGCCTTTGCCGCCGCGGTCCTCGGCGGGATCGAGAGTCCGCTCGGTGCGGTCGTCGGCGGCCTCATCGTTGGCGTCACCGTCAACCTGGCGGGCGCCTACCTGGTAGGAGGCGACCTCCAGCTGGCTGTCGCGTTCTTGATCATCGTGATGGTCCTGATCGTCAAACCCAACGGCCTCTTCGGCCGCCCGTCGGTCCGGCGGGTCTGAAATGGTGTCGCGCTTGCGCCAGGCCCCGCCCCGCTACTGGCTGATCGCCGCGCTTGCCCTCGTCCTGGCCGGGTTGCCTTTCATCGTCACGAGCTTCGAGAGCAGCGAGTGGACGCTCGTCCTGATCTTCACCATCGCGATCATGGGCCTCAACATCCTGGTCGGCTACAGCGGCCAGATCTCGCTGGGCCACGGCGCCTTCATGGCGCTCGGGGCGTACACGACTGCGATTCTCGTCAGCCGTTATCACATGAGCTACCTGGTGACCATCCCGATCGCAGGCGTGGTCAGCGGTGCGGTCGGATTCCTCCTCGGCATCCCGGCCCTGCGCCTGTCCGCCCTGTACCTGGCCCTCGCGACGTTTGCGTTGGCGGTGGTGACGCCGAGCCTGATCAAGCGTCCCGACAAGCTCACAGGCGGAGTCCAGGGCATCCTGATGACTCCGCCCGATCCCCCTCAGTACGCCAAGGACGCTTTCGCGACGCTGACGAACGGGCCTCAGATGTCCAGCGAGCAGTGGCTTTACTACGTAAGCCTGTTCACGGGAGCTGTGCTGTTCTGGGTCGCCTGGAACATGATCCGGCACCGGCCCGGTCGGGCCATGCGCGCGATTCGAGACGGTGAGGTGGCCGCCGCGGCATCGGGCATCAATGTCGCCGGCTACAAGACCCTGGCGTTTGGAATGTCCGCTTTCTACGCCGGCGTCGCGGGGTCGCTGTACGGGCTGTCGACCGGATACGTCAGCCCCGATACGTTCCCCGTCGCGCTGTCGTTCCAGATCCTGGTCGGCGCCGTTGTCGGGGGCCTGGGATCCATCGTCGGGCCGATGGTTGGCGGCGCTTTCGTGTACTGGCTCCCAATTGTGTCCAGCCAGACCATCTCGGCCCAGGACTGGATCCCGTCTCAAATCTCCAGCGTCTTCGTGAAGGCCGGCCCGGCCGTGACCTACGGGGCCCTTCTGATCGTAATCATGATCTTTGCGCCAAACGGCATCGTCGGCCTGGCAGCCGCCGCCTACAGGGCCCTCCGCAGCCGCCTGCGAGGGTCGGGCGAAATCAGTACTGGACAGTTGCCTCCAGACCCTCACACTGTTTGATGCATCTCGTCACCGACATAGGAGGGCTTCCATGACACGAAGGGGACCTAGATCCGCCGCCTTGGTTGCGTGCCTTTTCGCACTCGCCGCCTGCGGCGGCTCCGGCAGCACTCCGAGCGAGGTCGGAGTGACCAGCAACTCGATCCTCCTCGGGGTCACCATCGCGCAATCCGGCCCCGCGGCTGCCTACGGGACGATCGCAAACGCAGCCAACGCCTACTTCACCTACGTCAACAGCCAGGGCGGAGTCAACGGCCGAAAGATCACCTACAAGATCGTCGACGACGGCTACAACCCGGCCCAGACCGTGCCGCTGACCAAGCAGCTGGTGGAGCAGGACAAGGTGTTCGCCATGTTCGGCGGACTGGGCACGCAGTCCCAGACATCGGTGCGCGATTACCTGAACTCCAAGAAGGTGCCACAGCTGTTTGTCGCCACCGGAGCCAACACCTTCATGGCCGATTTCAGCTCGCACCCTTACACGATCGGCTGGCAGCCCCCGTACCAGGGGGAGGCGCGAATCTATGCCAAGGACGTGCTGGCAAACCACGCCAACGCCAAGATTGGGGTGCTCTACCAGAATGACGACTACGGCCTGGACTACCTGAAAGGGCTCACCGACGGGCTGGCCGACAAGGCGTCCATGATCGTCGACAAGGAAAGCTACGACGTCACGGCCGCTGTTCCCACGCTGGCCGCGCAGCTGACCAAATTAAAGGCAAAGGGTGTCGACACGTTGTTCATCTTTGCCACCCCGTCATTCACCATCGGGTCTCTGGCGATCGTCACCGCCATTGGATGGGCTCCGCTGACATACGTGAACTCAGTATCCGACCCGGCCGCCTACATGCAGATCGCCGCCAGCAAAGGCGCGAAGGTCGACGGCGCCATCAGCGTCGGCTACATCAAGGACCCGACCGACCCGCAGTGGGCGAACGACGACGGGATGAAGCTCTACCAGACCGTGATCGCCAGCTGCTCGACGTGCAAGCCCAATGACGGCTTCAACATCTACGGCGTCGCCGTCGCGTACACGATGGTCGACGTGCTCAGTCAGGCGGGCTCGAACCTCACTCGCGACAACGTGATGAGCATCGCCGGGAGCAACCTCAACGAGACCAACCCCTTCCTGCTTCCTGGCGTGAAGGTCACAACCTCGTCAAGCGACCACTATCCGATCACCCAGGAAGAGCTGATCAAGTGGTCGGCCAACGCCTGGCACCTCCAACCGCCCCTCATCGACCAGCCGATCTCTTAGCGGATCAGACAATCAGTCGGGGGCGGCCTGGCGCCGCCCCCGACTACCATTCGACAGTAGTGGTCGCCCGGCTCAAGCCTTACTGGCTTCACGTTTACCTGCTCGTCTACACGCCGACCCTGCTGCTCGCCGACAGCCAGACCACGGCGCTCTGGCAGCAATGGATCCTGGGGCTCTTGACGTTTGCGGCGCTGTACCTCGCCGCGCTGAAAGCCCCGCGAGAGCAAAGGCTGCAGGTGTGGATCTGCGTCGTGGTCGCCACGTGCTTCGAGATCTTCGGGTCGCTCATCTGGGGCCTGTACCAGTACCGCTTCCACAACGTTCCGCTCTATGTGCCGCCCGGCCACGGCGCCGTTTACCTGTTCGGGCTGCTGGCAGCGCGCACGCCGGTTGTCTTGCGCTACGGGCGAAGGGTCGCGCATGTGATCCTCGCCGGCGCTTCGACCTGGGCTCTCGCGGGGATCACCGTCCTGCCGTTGATCACCGGCCGCTTCGATCTCCAGGGCGCGATGTGCCTGCCGATCTTCGCCTGGTTCGTGCTGCGATCGCCACGCTGGCCGTTGTTCGCCGCGATCTTCATCGCCACCGGCGAGCTGGAGATCTTCGGCACGTTCTTCCGCAACTGGTACTGGCTGCCCATCGCGCCGTGGACGCACATCCCCTCAGGCAACCCGCCGTCGGTGATCGCCGGCGGCTACTGCGTGATCGACGCCTCGGTGCTCCTGGTGATGCGCGGCGTCCTGGCGATCCGCAACCAGGTACAAGCTCTACGGCCGCTGCCGATCGGCCAGGAGATCTGACCCGTCTAAACGGTTCGTAACAAATCCAATCCCGGGAGGGAGAGCAGCCGCGTCGGCGAAGCCGACCCGGCGATGAGGGGAACCGACTGGTTCCCTCTCATAAGGTCGGGCGAAGCCCGACCTAGAGCATCTCGACGACCGCGGTCCCCACTGTCGTGCGGTTGCCCTCGGGGTCCTCACCCCAGATCTCCAGCTCGGCGCGCAGTCCATTGACGCTGCTCACGCGACCACGACATCGGTATGGCTTGCCCGGCACATCGACCCCGCGGTAGCTGACCTCGAAGCTCTTGAGCGTGCCGCGCTCGCCGAGCCAGTCCGTCACGAGCTGCCCGAGGAAGGCGGCCTTGAGGAGACCGTGCAGGATGACTCCGGGCAAGCCGACGCTGCGCGCGAAGTCCTGGTCGTAGTGGATCTCGTAGAAGTCACCCTGCGCGCCCGCGTACTGCACCAGCTGGCGCGTGGTCGGATTCTTGATCAGGTCGGGGAGCTCCTCGCCGGGCTGCAGGTTCATCGTCTGATCGCGGTCCCGCGCAGCCGCGCCACCAGCCGGCCGTGGCCATTGAAGTACTCGGTCTCGAAGATGATGAAGAGCAGGCTGCCGCTCGCGCCTGTCTTCTCATAGACATCCACGACCTTGCCGATCGCGGTGATCGTGTCGCCGACCTTGACCGGCTCCATGTACTCGAAGCGGTTACCGCCGTTGAGCCAGCCCTTGCCGTACTCCTCCGCTTCGGGAAGATGAGCCGAGACAGGCGCCAGCGCGACGAGAAAGGTTGGCGGCGCTTCAGTCAGCCAGCGCGGATACGAATCGCCGATCGCCTCGGTGAATCGCCTCAGGTGGCCCGCTTCGACCACCGCGCTCGTCGGCGGACCCGGCGTGCCGATGTGCGCGCGCAGCCGGTCGACAACCGACGGTGTGGCGCTCATCTACCCCTCGGGAGGCCGAGAACGCGCTCGGCGATGATATTCCGCTGGATCTCCGACGAGCCCGCGTAGATCGTCTCTGCCTGCGCCCACATCCAGCCATATTGCCAGCGCCCGTCTTCGAGAGCGAATGGCGAATCAGGCGCGAGGGCTCCGTAAGGGCCTTGCACGCCTACGGCAGTTTCCTGGATGCGCTTGTCCATCTCGCTCCAGTAGAGCTTCGTCATGCTCGCCTGGGGGCCGGGGGCAACTCCCTGCTGTGCCTGGGTGAGGTTGCGTAGCCCGATGAGCCTGAAGATGTGGGCCTCGATCTGAGCCTGCGCGACCTTCTGCCTGATTATCACGTCCGAGCCCGCTCCACGGTCGCGAGCCAGGGTGGCCAGCTGCGCAACAGCCTGCTCGAACCGCGCGGCCTGGGCCAGGCCACCGCGCTCGAAACCGAAGACTGTCATCGCGATCTTCCAACCGTCGCCCGGCTGGCCGAGCATATCGCGGTCCTCGACCAGAGCCCCCGACAGAAAGATCTCGCCGAACTCGCCCCCGCCAGTCATCTGGCGAATAGGCCGCACCTCGACGCCAGGCTGATGCATATCGACAAGGAAGAACGAGATGCCCTTGTGAGCATCGGCGCCTGCGTCGCTACGCGCGAGGAGAAAGCTCTTGTCGGAATAGTGGGCGCCGCTCGACCAGGTCTTCTGCCCGTCTAGCACCCAGTGGCCGTCGCGCTTTTCAGCGCGGGTGCGAAGACCGGCGAGATCGCTCCCCGCGTCAGGCTCGCTGAAGCCCTGGCAGAAGACAAGCTCGCCGCCGAGGATCTTCTCGACATACGTCTCTTTCTGCCAGGGCGAGCCGTGCACCAAGAGAGTTGGCGCGAGCAGGCTCACCCCCAGGCGGCCGAGGATCGCCGGGGCGCCGGCCTTCGCCATCTCCTCTTGATAGATCGCCTGCATGATCGGAGTGGCTCCACGCCCGCCCGCCTCGGGGGGCCATGCCAGCTTCAGCCACCCTCCCTCGTGGAGGCGCCGCTGCCATCCCCGCTGCATGGCCTCGTCCGCGTCCTCGCGATAGCCGCCCACGCCGCCGTGGCGCCACTCAACTGGGAGGTTTCGGTCGAGCCACGTTCGAACCTCCTTCCTGAAGGCCTCTTCCTCAGCCGTGAAGCTCAGGTCCATGTGATGGAGGCTATCAAAACAGGCATGCTTGTCAGCGATATGGCTTCAGAAGTTCTCTGCGGAAAGTGCGGTGCGCTGCTGACGAATCCGACCGCTCCGTGTCCCCGCTGCGGGATGCCCGCTTCGGGCCGGTATCAGGGCCCTGTGGTCCGAGCTCGTAAGAGTCCCCTGGTGGCGGCGGCGCTCGCTGTTGTTCCCGGCCTTGGCCACTTCTACCTCGGCGAGAACAAGAAAGGCATCGCCTTCCTGGTTGGGGTGGGTGCACTCGAGTTCTTCGGCCTCGACCTCGACCTCACCATCATCGGCGCGCTGATCGGCGTGCCATTGGAGATCGGCGGCGGGTCGGTGTGGATCTTCAGCATCGTGGACGCGTACCGGACAGCACGCCGGTTGGAGGCGGAGGCCGGCTTCAGCCCTACCTAGGGCTTCTTGCGTTTCCTGGCCGCCGGCTTGCGGCGAGCGGTCGCGCGCTTGCGCTTCGCCGGCGTCTTCAAGGCTCGCTGGACGCGCCTCTGAATCGTACGCAGGCTTCGCTCGACGGCGCTGCTGGCGGCGGCGGAGCCGCGAAGGGTCAGCTTGTCGACCTCACGCTTGAGCTTGCGGTTCTCCTTGATCAGCTCGGCGACCATGTCGTTGAGCTGCTGGATCAGCTCCGCGCCGCCAACGCGCTTGCCCGCCCGCCCAGGCGCGGACGGCCGAGTGGCGCGGCGAGCCGGGCGGCTCGCGCCTTCGTCTGGTGCCATCGGAGAAAGCTTAGGCCGCGGCGAGAACCTGTTGACGCGACAGGCTTTTCAAGCCTTCGCGCGCCAGCTCATGGGCCGGGTTTGCCTTCCGGCTGACGTACGTGACCACGCGCCAGCCACGCCGGCAGCGTTCTCGGACCTCGTGGACCGCAATTCGGAAGCTATCGCTCGAAGGCATCCTGCTGCGCACCACGGGCGCGCAATCCGTTCTGACGATCACGCGGTGATAGGGCCACCGCGCCGCTGCGAGATCCAACGCCCCTGCGCAGACATGCGCCTCGAGCTGGGCTGAGCCGCCGACGTGTGAGAAGCCGAACGACTCTGTGTAAACGGCGCGACCCCTAACAAAAACGGCCAGGCCACATCCAGCCCGGCCGTTTCTGTCGAGAGCGGCGTCCACGTAGATCACCAGGCACTCCCGCAAATCGCATTCCTCCCGAAGGGATTTGCCGAAGAGCCTAGCATGATGTTGCGGCGCTGTAAGCACCTGGACACAAGATGTTGTATCAGTCGGCTGGAGGTAGGTCTGCTCCCATCGCGTGGTAGCCGCCGTCGACATGCACGAGCTCACCCGTGGTCATGTTCAGGTAGTCGGATAGCAGGGCACAGGCAGCGCGGCCGACGGGCGTCCTGTCCTGCAGGTCCCACCCCATCGGCGCACGCAGCGACCAGACCTCTTCGAAGTCCTTGAAGCCGGGGATGCCGCTCGCCGCGAGAGTGGCGAGGGGGCCGGCGCAGATCGCGTTGACCCGGATCTTGTAGCGGCCCAGGTCGCGGGCGAGGTAGCGCGTCACGGATTCCAGGGCAGCCTTGGACACGCCCATCCAGTCGTACTTCGGCCAGGCTTGCGTCGAGTTGTCGAAGTCGAGTGTGACCAGCGATCCTCCGTGCTCTCGCATGAGCGGTAGGAATCCGGCGGCCAGCTCCTTGAACGAGAAGGCGCTGACCTGGAGCGCTGTCGCCACGCTTTCCCAGGGCGTGGTGAGGAACTTTCCACCAAGCGCGTCTGGAGGCGCGTACGCGACCGAGTGGACGAGGCCGTCGACCCTATCCCACCGCTTGCCTGTCGCCTCGACCGCGGCTGCGATGTCGGAGGGCTTGCTGACGTCCATCTCCAGAATTTCGGGAACCGGGTTCAGCTTCTTGGCTGTCATCTGCGTGATGGTCATCATCCGGCCAAAGCTCGTGAGGAGAAGCTCGGCTCCTTCCTTCTGGGCTTCGACGGCGATCGCGTACCCGATGCTGCGGCGGTCGCTCATCCCGGCGATCACGATCTTCTTGCCCTTGAGGATCACCGCGAAATCGTAAGCGAAGCACGGGGGAGGCAGGCCTCCCCCGTGGAACCCCCACCGGTTTGAAGCAACGCATGGAGATGATTTGAACTGGACGTCTGGTGACGGCCGGAGTAAATCCGGCCTAAAGGCAACCCGTTGACTTATTACGGATTGGGGCCGGTGGCCACCGGCGCATCCCTTGACGACCAGTC
>DATCAV010000097.1:0-4782 GCA_036512415.1 Candidatus Dormiibacterota bacterium
GCCGACGCCCTCCTGCCGCTGGACTCCCAGAACGCCTACCGCGACCGCTACCGAGCCATGCGGCCGGGCTGGCGATCGAGCGGCGAGCAGCTCGAGGCCCTGGTGCGCAGCCACCTTTCTCCTGACAGTCGGGTCCTCGACCTCGGGTGCGGCCGCGGAGGTGTGGTCGAGCTGTTCTGGCGCGAGGTTCGCCTGGCGGCCGGCCTCGACCCTGACGTGCCGTCGCTGGCTGAGCACCGCGCGCCGGGCATGCCGGTCATCCGCGGCCGCGGAGAGCACTTGCCCTTTGCGGCGGGCTCATTCGACCTGATCGTCTGCCTCTGGGTGCTCGAACACCTCGACCAACCTGACGTGGTCTTCAACGAGGTGCGGCGCGTCCTCAGGCCTGGTGGCCATTTCGTCTTCTTGACGCCCAACCTGAGCAATCCGCTTCTGCTCATGAACCGGATGGCGAAAGCGCTCCCGCAAATGCACCGGCGAATCGTTCCGCGCCTTTACGGCCGCCACGAGGTCGATACGTTCCCGGTCCGCTATAGGGCCAACACAGCTGCAGCGATCCGCGCCCAGGCGGCTCGCAGTGGCTTGGAGGTCGTCACGCTCAGGGCCGTCTCCGACCCGACTTACCTGGCCCTCAATCGGCTGATGTTCAGAGCCTCGGTGCTGACCGAGCGCCTCCTGCCGGCGGGCTGGGGCGTCCACCTGCTCGGGGACCTTAGGCATGCCTCAGGGGCCGAGTAGGTAACCCATCCGGCGCGGCATCCGCGCGATCGCGGACATCACGGGGTTCGGCCGCACCCCACGCTCCTCGGCGGTGTCCTTGGCGATGATCGCGCGGCGGATCACGGCCGCCCCGATCGACCGGAATGGCTGCGGCGGAAACATGCGTGGCTTGGGATTGACCATCGGGAGCCGCGTGGCGTCGGTGTCGGCTCCTCTCACGAGGTCGGCGATCACCTTGCCCGCGAGGTGGCTCGGGGCGACGCCGTTACCGGTGTAACCCAGCGCGTAGTAGACGTTGCCCGGCGCCAGGCTGCCGAAGGTGGGGAGGTGGGTCGGCGAGACGTCGATGGGCCCGCCCCATGCATCCTCGAGAGGCACCTCCGCAAAGCTCGGAAAAAGGCGTCGAAAGCCCTGTGCCGCCTCGGCCACGGCGCGTTGGTCGCGCGTGAATGAGTCGTCGATCCGGCTGGAGGCGCGGCCGCCCCCGCCGCCGAAGGCGATCCGTCCGTCGCGCGTGGTCCGGAAATAACGCACGGAGGTGCGGAAATCTGTCACCAGCTCGCCGCCCGTCCAGTTGATTGCGGCCAGCTTCTCGGGCGCCGGCGCCGTCAGCACGATGTAGCTGCTCCAGGCCACCAGCCGGCGGCGGAGCTGAGGCCAGCCGACTGCCCACGCATTGACCGCCAGCACGGCCTTTGGCGCGCGCACGCTCCCGCCGGGCGTCACCGCAAGGGCCGGCGGGCCGGGGTCAAGTCGAGTCACCTCGGTGCCTTCGTGGATGGTGACTCCGCGCTCCAGCAAGACGCGGCGAAGGCCTCGAGTGAGGAGGGCGGGCTGGACCTGGGCGCCGTCTCGCATGAACGCGCCGGCGCGGAAGGCAGGCGAGGCACATCGGGCCTTCAACTCCTCGGCGCTCAGTGCCCGGAGCTCGTCCGCCGCTCCGACCTCTCGTGCCAGGTGGATGATCTCTGCACAGACAGCGTCGTGCTGGGGGGCGGTGGCGGCGTAGACGTATCCCGCGTGCTTGAACCACGCATCGACGCCGTGGGTGCTGCAGAACTCGCCGATCGCATTGATGCTGTCCCCGATGGCGCGGCAGGCCCGCACCGCCGGCTCCTGCCCGTAGAGCGCGATCAAGCCGTCAAGCTCGTCCCACCAACCGCTGGCGAAGCCGCCGTTTCGGCCGCTCGGCCCCCCGCCGCAGATGTCCTGCTCCAGCACGACCACCTTGAGGTCGGGCTTGGCGAGGGTCAGGTGGTAAGCCGTCCAAAGGCCTGTGAACCCGCCGCCGATGACCACGACATCCGCGTTGATGTCGCCCTTCAACGGCCTGGGTTCCGCGTCCTTTTCGGCCGCCAATGCCTCGCGCAGCCACCAGCTGCGCTGGTCGCCTGGCGTGAGGGCCTTGCCGGCGAGGTTCAGCGTTGCGATCGTCGAGCTCACCCGACAATCCTGAGGCTTTGTCGCTCTCCCCCTCCAGACCCGACCCTGGTTCGAACCTGACCAGTCTTGAACGGGTTAGGATGCCAGGGTGATGGCAAACAAGACGGCGACGACGGTTGAGGTAAACGCTGAAAAGGTCCAGAGCCTGATTGCGCGGGAAGAGGACAGGTTCCGCGCGGCGCGGCGCAAGTCAGACGAGCTCTGGCGCAGGGCCCGAGCGTCCAGCCCTCGGGGAGTTCCCTCCTCGTTCCAGGACTCGTCGCCGCAGCCCATCTTCATCGATTACGGCCGCGGCAGCCGCATCTGGGACGTCGACGGCAACGAGTACGTGGACTTCCACAACGGCTTCGGGGTCATGGTCGTCGGCCACGCCCACCCACTGATCGTGGACGCCGTATCCAAGCGCATCGCCAGGGGTTCGCACTTTGCCCAGCCCGTCGCCGACGACGCGATCGTCGCCGAGGAGCTGGCGAAGCGATTTGGCCTGCCGCTGTGGCGGTTCACCAACAGCGGGACGGAGTCCACGCTCGACGCGGTTCGCATTGCTCGTGGGTTCACCGGCCGCGAGCGGCTGGTGAAGATTGAAGCTTCGTACCACGGCCACCACGACTCCCTGATGGTCTCGGTCGAGCCGCCCCCCGACAAGATGGGTCCGGTGGAGTCGCCCGCGTCATATCCCCAGAGCGAGGGCATCCCCAAGGCGGTGGTTGAGCTCGTCACCGTTGTGCCGTTCAACGACCTGCCGGCGCTCGAGCGCGCTTTCAAGAAGCACCCTGACGACATCGCGGCGGTGATCGTCGAGCCCGCGATGATGAACGTCGGCATCGTTCTCCCTGACGCCGGCTACCTGGCCGGGATCAAGGAGATCGCGCACCGCAACGGCGCCCTCTTGATATTCGACGAGGTGAAGACCGGCGTGACCATCGCTCCCGGCGGGGCGACGGAGCGCTTCGGGGTTCAGCCCGACGTGATCGCCCTCGCCAAGGCGATCGGCGGCGGTCTTCCTTGCGGCGCGGTCGGCGGCCGCCAGGATGTCATGGCGGTGATCGAGGACAAGCGCGTCGCCCAGATGGGCACGTTCAACGGCAATCCGCTGACCCTCGCGGCAGCCAAGGTGACCCTTCAGGACATCCTGACGCCCAAGGCCTACGCGCACTTTGACGCGCTTGCCGAGGTGCTGCAGGGAGGGCTGGACGGTGTGATTCGGGAGAACGCACTCCCGTTCCACGTCACCACCCTGACCGCCCGTGGCAGCATCACATATAAGGCTGAGCGCGTACGCAACTATCGCGACTACCTGTCGGTCGACAAGCCGGCCGCCTACCTGTCGTGGCTGTACCAGTGCAACCGCGGGGTGCTCATGGCGCCGGGAGCGGAGGAGAACTGGACGCTGTCGGTGCAGCACTCGCAGGAGGACGTCCAGCGGTACGTGGACAACTTCGCGGAGATGGCGCGCGAACTGAGGGCGTAAAAGACTCCACAAACCGGCGGGAGTGCCAAGTAACGCCCCTCTCCCCGCCCCTCTCCCCTTTGGGGGAGAGGGAGATGTGAAATCCCTGGGGAGTCGTGGATAATGCGCCCATGAGCATCACGAACATCCTTCTGATCATTGCGTTCATCGCCTTCGTACTCGCGGCGATCGGCTGGGGCTACAAGAAGATCGACCTCATCGCTATCGGCCTAGGGCTGTGGGTGCTTACGGAGTTCATTACTCAACTCGGGCACCTGGACCTAAAAATCATCCTCCTGATCCTCGCCTTCATAGCGTTCGTGCTAGCGGCCATTGGCTGGGGCTATAAGAAAGTAGGCCTGATAGGGGTCGGCCTGGCGCTGTGGGTGTTTGCCGATCACGTGTTAGGGCTGTTCACGTAGAGCGAAGCTGCGGCCCAAACGGGCCGCAAATGCGATTAGGAGCTCGACTTAAATGGCATATTCGGCCACATATACCGTCACCATCAAGGCCCCCCAGGCGAAGGTGTTCGAATACCTTGCCGACGTCTCACGCCATGGCGAGTGGGGGAGCTCCGACGACAGGATGAAGATCTCGGCGGAAAAGCCAGGGCCGCCCGCGGTGGGCGCGCGCTATCAGGCCGACGCTCTCCTCAACGGCAAGCAGAACAAGTCGGTGGTGAAGATCACAGCTCTCGAGCCGACGAAGCGGATCGGCTTCGATGCCGAGGACTCGAACTCGGTGTTTCACCACGAGTTCATCCTCACTCCGGAAGGCGACGGGACTCGGTTCGAGCGGCGTGTGACGATGACAAAGGGTCCCTTCTACTTCCCGCTCGTACTCAGGATCTTCAAGAGCACTGTCGTGAAGAACTACGACGGCGCGATGCAGAACGCCAAGGCCAAGCTGGAGTCCGGCGTCTGATTTAGATTCTTTCGTCAGCGGGCGGCTTGAGTACGAGCCACGCCGCTACCGCCGGTCAATCGCGCGGCGATGACGACTGGCGCGATGGTGACCAGGATTACGAACGACACGACTACATTGACCTCGGGTAAATGCTGCCCGGTTCGCAGGGCGGAGAAAATCCAAATTGGCAGAGTGTTCTGAGCTCCAGCCGTGAAGGTGGTGACGATGACCTCATCGAAAGAAAGGGCGAAAGCGAGCATCGC
>DATCAV010000098.1:0-5058 GCA_036512415.1 Candidatus Dormiibacterota bacterium
CATGCCCACAGAGTGCCGCTCACGCATGGATGCAGCCACGATCTCGGCGCTGGTGATCGCGCCGTCGGCGGCTGCCTGCGGACAAAAGCGGACACCAGCCCCGCGCGGAACACGTCGCCACAAGCGCGCACGCTGCGCATCGGAGACGGATCGGTCCGATCGTCGCTCGGGGCGCTAACTGAAGGTCGGGAAGCTGCAAGCACCAAACCGGCCACCACGGCGTCGACACCACGACTGCCGCTCCAGGCGTGATCCAACAGCGTGTCGTGGCTCGCCCCGGCAGGCGGTGATCGTGGCGGCCAGTCCTGCTCTGCTTCCGGCACGAGCATCGCGAGCGCGGCGCCGCCTTCCCTGCAACGCGCGGCGTGCAGGGAGTCGGCGGCGACAATCCGAAGGCCGGCGCTCGACGGTCGCCCCACGGTGGCGCGGAGCTGGATAGGCCGAAGCTCAAGCGGTCGGTCCTGCTTTGGATCCGGCGCACGCTTACGCCGCGAGGTGGTGCGATGCCTGGCGCTGGTGTCTCACCACCCGGTTCGCCTTCCAGATTAGGTGAGGCGAGAGCAAACGCTGAACGAGAGCTGCCTGCTGGACCATGCCCCTGCAGGCGGGCGCGAGCGCTGCGGCTGCGCAACGTCTGCGCGAGCTTGAGGGCGAATGGCGAAGGGGGGCCTGAAAGTCGGTCGCGCTGCGTTGCTTTCGCGTCGGCAGCGGCTCGGCACGCGGGTTTCTACGGAGCAACAATGCGGCAAGGACCCGGATGAACTCGAGTCAGGGCCAACCTAGCCTCGGGGCATGTCATCCGGAAGGTCGACAAAGGCGCGAGAAGTCAGCATCAATCCGCAGACTTGGCGCTGGAGTCACCCGCGGGTACTTGTTGAGGACCCTGACGAGGAGGCCGGCCTTGCGATTGCCTCTGGCCTTCGCTTCGCCGGCTACGCGGTCGCCGTCTGCCCCGGGCCGCGGGGACACGGGCAGTGTCCGCTGACCGGGCCCGCGGGCTGCGCCCCCGCACACGACGCCGACCTTGTCGTCTGCAACTTGGGCTACGAGCGCGAGGTGGCCCGAGAGGTCTTGCGCGAACTGCGCACGCGCTATCCCAACACGCCTCTATTGGTCGTGGTGCCGCCTGAGATTGACGCGGACCTGCGAGAGGTCCTGGACAGCTGCCATCAGCTGCCAGCAGGAGCGACCCCCGAGCAGGTGGTGGCCGCCGTGCAGGGCATCTCGGACCACGCTGCCGAAGACGGCGCCGCCAGTGCGTAGCCCCTTTCACAGCGAGCCAGAGGCCTTCCGCTTTCTCCTGGTGGTGATACTCGCCCTGGTGCCAATTGTGCTCGCGGCGGCGCTCGGTCCCACGTGGCTCGCTCTCGTCGTGCTTGCGGTCGTACTTGGCGGTGTCGCTGCGCGCGCGGCGCAGCTGCGAATGCGCAAGCTCCGCAGTCCAGACCTGCCGGTGAAGATGGCTCCCCCGCACCTTGGATCAGCGGCGGAGCGCCGCGTCCTCGTCGTCGCAAACGACACGCTCAGCGAGGAGGCGCTGCTCTGCGAGGTCGAGAGACTGGGCTTAGCGCCGCGTATGCACGTGCTGTTGCTCGTGCCGGCGGTGATCACCCCCGCAGCCCGCTTGACTGGTGCGATCGACAGCCTCTTGGATCAGGCGCGCGCCCGGATGCAGGCAGCCCTCGACCGCGTTGGCCACGACAACGTTGCGGGGAAGGTCACCGGGGAAGACCCGCTCGAAGCCATCGAGGACACGTTCGCCACGTTCGTGCCGGATGAAGTCATCGTCGCCACTCGCTGGGAGCAAACGGCGGGCGGGCTCGAGCCGCGGCTTGCGGGGCTCGTACGTGAGCGCTTCGCAGTGCCCGTCCGTCATCTCGTCTTCGAGCCTGGCTCCGCTGCGCAGGAGCCAGACGAGGGCACCGAGGCGAGGTATCAGCGCGAATTCGGTGCAGCAGCTGCCAGGAAGTTTGGTCTCACGGCGCTCGCGGGTGCCGGGATCCTGGCCGCACTCGTCATGTCCCTGGTCGCGTTGGTCCGGACGACCGCGACAAACACCACAACCCTGGCGGTGGCCAACCAGTCGGCCGTGGCTCTGCCGACTGGCGCTCCGAGCGCGCTGACGAAGGTCATCGAACTGAAGGTCATCGCATCAGGCAAGAAGGGACCCGACGGGAAGCTGCACGACGACTTCACTGTGACCGAATTCCACGTCACGGTGGGTCAGCCGTTGACGCTGCGGATCGACAACACCGACACCGTCCCGCACTCGATCACGTCCCCGGAAGCTGGTGTGAGCATCATCGTATTGCCGGGTACGCACGACTACACACTGCTCGTCAAGCAGGCCGGCAAGTTCGAGTGGCACTGTGTCTTCCCGTGCGACCCGTGGTCGATGGCACACGTTGGCTACATGCGCGGGTTCATCACTGCCACGGCGGCCTGAGGGCCCCGAGGGGCCGCTGGCGAGTCACAACCTATCCTCGAACCGTGCCGGCCCTGCGGTCCAACCACGCTGGACGTAACCGTTCAGGGGGTCGGGTGAGTAGGAGTCCTGCTCAACACCGCCGGCTGCACGACCACCTCACCGCGCGATCACAGCCGGCGGCAGGCCGGTGCCGTGGTACGCGCGCCTCTCACCGGAGCGAGAGGGGCTTCCCCACCTTGCGCAGTGGCTGTCAGATAAACACACGCGAAATTACGTTGAGCGGTCAACGGTGGGACAAGCCGCCTCGATCCTGCCCTATTGACGGTTGTCGTCCCAGGAACCGCGCGATCCTGAAGAGATTCTGATGGTGGCGTCCCACGACCAATTGATGCACCGGAACGCTGAGTGGTTTTCCCGACAGCCACCGCGGAAACCGCGCGTGCCGCGGACGATCGCATTCGTCGTCGCGCGTATCCGACGAGACGCGATTGGTCTGGCGACACTGCGCTCGTCACGATCCGGCCCTGCCAACGCCGCAGCGCGCTATCGGATTCGCCCAGATCCGAGCGTGTGCGGCCTGGGCTCGGCGCGAACTGCTGAAAAGTTCGGGGCGTGGCTCGTGATGAGTGGCTTGCATGGGTGAACTACCGAGTCGGCGGCGTGGTTATGTGCGGATGTGCGCGGGTTGCCGGGCTGCTGGCATTGCGCGATGTCCTGGATCTTCGATCGTCGTTGGGCGCTGGCTGCCGAGCGCGTGAAGCCCGCCGGGATCGTGGCGGCGGTGTCCTCGTTTCCGATTCGTCGGTCGATCGAGCAGCGGCGGGTGGTGCTGGTGGCTGCTGTGGCGATGTTCGCGGCTGTGGCGCTGTTGCGCCAGACTAGCTCGGACGCTGCAGACGTGGTCGCGCTTCTCGCGGTCGTTCCGATCGCGCTGGTGGCGCTTGAGTTCGGTCTGCTCGTTGGTGTCGGTGCCGCGCTCGTGGCGCTTGGGCTCGTTGGGGTGTTGGCGCTCGACGTGCATTCGGGCACGGTTGGCTTATCGACCGCGGCCGTCGCGTACCTTGCGATTGGCGCGATCGCGGGGCGCTTTGGCGATCGGATGCGAGACGCCCAGGCGCGACAGCATCTGCTACTGAAGTCAGGTTTGGCGTTGGCTCATCTGGATGGTGCGCAGGACATTGCGGCGACGCTCGCACAGCAGGCGCAAGAGGCGACCTACTCCCGGGGCGCTCGGGTCGAGCTGTCTGGCGCGCCGGCTGTCGAGTCTGGCGTCGTAGGCCAGGAAGGAGAGCAGGAGCACGTTGCGATCGAGCTGCATGGCGTCGGTTACGGAACGCTCGTGCTGAGCGGATCGCGAACTCTCACCGATGAGGATCGCGCGACCCTCGCGATCCTTGCATTGCAGGCGGGGGTGGCGGCGGAGAACCGGCGGCTGCTTGAGAGCGAGCGCGAGCGAGCGATGATTCGCGCCGAGCTCAAAGACGCCCGCCTTCACCTCGCCGAGCGGGGCGGTCAGCTGCGTGAGCTGATGGCTCGCGTGGAAGCCGAACGCGGCCAGGTAGCGCATGAACTCCACGAGGATGCCGCTCAGGTGCTCGCGGCGGTTCTGCTCGGACTGGGAGCGCTTGAGCGAGAGCTTGGCTCCGAGCTGTCGGCGCCCACGCTGGGGGAGCTGCGCTCGGATATCAATTCGACGCTGCAGTCGCTGCGCTCGCTGGCGGTCAGCCTGCGGCCGCCCGCACTCCAGCTGGGCCTGCGGGTGGCGCTCGAAGAACTCGGCGACCGGGCGCGTGCACGCGGCTTCGGGAAGGTCAGCGTCGCGCTGGAGGGCACAGAGAGACTCAGTCCCGAGATCGACACTATGGTCTACCGGGTCGTCGAGGAGACGCTAGAAGCGGTCGGAGCCGCGCGCGGGCTGTCGGTCCGGTGCGGGGCAGAGCGCGAACTCGTGATCGAGGTGCAAGGCGCCAGGCGCGAGATCGTTCCTGAGCGCCTGGCGATCCTCAGGGCACGGATCGAGCTAATCGGTGGAACCTTGGCGGCGACGGCTAGCGAGCTGCACGCGATCATCCCGCTGCCGGCCGGTCGCGGCGGGTTCGCAGCGGCGGCGTAGCCGGACGCGATCCTCGACGGTTCATGCCGGTTGCTATGTACGCGCGAAGTTGACGCTACGCGCGGATCCCGCACACCGCTGCAAGCAGCACCGAAACCGAGCCGGCTACGCGCGGCAGCGGGCCCGGGCGAGACGGACCAGTCTGCCCGAGGCACCCCCGGGCTGCAGCTTCTGCGGTGTCCACCGCGCGACTGGCGCTCCGTTTCGCCCTACAACCACGCGTCACGAATGCGGCCGCGGACGCTCGCAACCAACGCGGAAAGCATGCGCTGCCGCCGGTCGATCAGGCGCGTGCATTCGCGTGAAGGCGAGCGCCAGCTCCCCCGTCGCCGGACTTCTGCTTGCGCCCAGGTCCGAGCGCACCAGTCGCCGCCGACGCGGACCGCGTCTCGGCATGAGCGCACCAGTCGCCGCCGACGCGGACCGCGTCTCGGCATGAGGGCGCTCTGTGCCCACTTGCGCTTTGATCCCGATCGGGCCGTGCGGGTCCCTGCTGCTTCCGCGTGATCGCGGCGTC
>DATCAV010000099.1:0-6425 GCA_036512415.1 Candidatus Dormiibacterota bacterium
CCAGGCCCTGCTCGACGCGGGGATGCACACCTTCGTGCGCTGGAACACGATCATGACCAACCCGCCGCTGTGCATCACCGAGGCGGAGCTGGACGAGGGCTTCGAGATCCTGGACGGGGCACTGGAGATCGGCGACCGCGCTCTGAAAAGCTAACCCCCAGCCGCTGCGGACGAATCTATAGAAATCTCAGGGATTGCCAGAGGCTCCGTAGATTCCTTAAACTACCGCCGTGCGCGATCTCGAGTCGCCGGCGGCCAGCTGGCTGAGCATCACCGAGGCCTCCAAGCGACTCAACATTCACCCCGCGACGCTGCGCGATTGGTCGGACCGGGGCAAGATTCGAACGTTTCGCACGCCGGGCGGCCACCGGCGCTTCAGCGGAGACGATGTTGATGCTCTTGCCTCCGAGGCCGCGCCCAAGCTCGCGCTTTTCATGAACGCCCTCGTCGGACAGGCGCGCCTGGCGACCTCGGCCGGCAAGCTCGCGACCGAGTCCTGGTATGCCCGCTTCGACGATGCCGCCAAAGGGCGCCAGCGCGAGCTGGGGCACGACCTCATGCGCGTGCTGGTCGCCTATCTGGGCGGCACCGACAAGGATTGGAGCGGCGACGTTCAGGAGCTGGGCGATCGCTACGCGAGGCTGGCCCACGATGTCGGTTTGTCTCTCGGCGATGCGATGCGCGCCTTCCATCTGTTCGACGGCCTGGTCCATTCGAGTGCCCAGCAGCTGTCGGCCGTGCAGGTTGGAGGGCTGGCGGATTTCGAGCGCCACGTCGGCTGGTTCCTCAATGAGGTTCGGGTGGCCATGGTCGAGTCGTTTTCGAGGGGGAAGGGATGAACACGCTGAACGTTGTGCTGCCGCTGGGCTCATCGGTGCTGAGCTTCGCCTTCGCCGCGATGGTCTTCGACCAGTGGTGGCAGCGGCGCAGAGCCTTCCAGCTCGTCTGGGCCATTGGCCTGCTCTGGTATGGCATCAGCGCAGGCTGCGAGTTCATCGGCGCAGCTTTCGGTTGGAGCGAGCCTCTGTATCGCGCCTGGTACCTGATCGGCGCATTCTTCGTCGCCGCCTACCTTGGCGCGGGCACGATCTACCTGCTCTCCAAGACCCGGTTCGGCTACTTCGCCGGCGCCACGGTTTTGATTGGTGGCCTGCTCTCGCTGCTGTTCAGCCACGCGAATGCCAAGGGCAGCGATGTGCCGCTTTACCCGGGGTCGGCCACCGCGGGGACAACCGCCTTCGTGATCGCAGCGATTGGAGGCGTCGCGATAATCGCGGCCACCGCTGTGCGTCCGCGGCTGGCGGCCCACATTGCGATGGGCGTGCTGGTCATCGGCTCGATCGCGGTGGCCTACATGACGTTGACCGCAAGCCTCGCGGCTCCCGGCTGGGCCCTCGACCCCGCCACCCACGTGCCGGTTGGCACCGCATTCCCCGGGTACCTGCGCGTTCTGACCGGGCCCTTCAACATCGCCGGGGCGCTGTGCCTTGTCTTCGGCGCGATCTACTCGGCATACGTCTACATGCCCAAGCGCAAGGTGTTGCGCGCCAAGGTGAGGACGCCGGTGGTCGCCCAGCTTTACGGGGGCGCCGCCGTGGTCGTGAACCTGGTCGCGTCAACGCCGACCGCAGCCAGCGCTCTGCTCAAGGGCAAGCTGAACTCGCGGGTGCCGGCTACGATCCTGATCGCCTTAGGGGCATTTATTCCTGGCGTCACGAGCGGACTCGATCGCTTTGGGGTCACGTGGTCGTTCTTCCTCGGCGAGTTCCTGGGAGTGCTGCTGATCTTCTCCGGCTTCCTGGTGAGCGAAGAGGTCTTCAAGAACATCAGGATCGGAGCCACGCTGTGGTCGCGCGGCCCTTCGGACGGGCCCCTGGCCACCGAGGCGAGCTCGTCCGGGGACTAGGCCCGGAGGCGTGTAGTGGGCCTTCGATCTTGCCTGGCGGCCCCGTGCGGTCAGGGCGAGGGGACGATGCCCGGAATCACGTACGCCTCGATCATCGCCACCACGCCGACGAGGCTGGTCAGGATGAGGCTGTAGCCGATCACGCGGCGGAAGATCGCCCCTTCCGAACCCACCTTGTTGACGCCGGCCGCTCCCACGGACAGGTTCTGCGGGCTGATCATCTTGCCCATGACGCCACCCGAGGAGTTGGTGCCGGCGGTGAGGATCGGGCTCACATTGCCCAGCTGCTGAGCGGTCTGAGCCTGCAGCGGCCCGAACAACGTGTTCGAGGAAGTATCACTGCCGGTCAGAAAAACCCCCAGCCAACCCAGGAACGCCGCCACGAACGGGAAGATGAAGCCGGTCTTGGATAGTGCGATCGCCATGCTCGAAGTCATCCCTGAGTAATTCATGACCTGGGCGATCGCGAGGATGAAGGCGATCGTCACGATCGGCAGCGCGAGCTGGCGGAGCGTTCTCCCGTAGACGGCGAGGAAGTTGACCTTTGAACCTCGCCGCCTCATCAACAGGAACGCGATCAGCGCCGCATAAAGGACCAGCGAGCCGGCTGCAGCCAGGAAGTTCCAGTCGAACGTCAGCGGGTACTCGGTGGACGCCGAGGCGATCGGCTTCTCTCGGAAGATCAAAGACACCGGCTTGCCGCCGGCTGTCTGGTAGGTGCCGGGCCAGTAGAAGTTCCAGTCGGGAAACTTGAATGCCTGCCGGTCCTTGGCCGGGTCGGGCCCGATCCACGGCTGAGGGCAGAGCTTGAAGCCGGGGGTTCCGCACTTGAGGTCGGCGGTGATGTTGGCAGGCGCCGCCAGCGCCGTCTTCGGATCGTTCACCGGGTGGCCGGAGAAGAAGGGCAGGTTGCCCATCTGGCCGACCAGGATGACGACGACGAGGAGCACGTACATCCCGTAAGCGCGCAGAACGTGCCCTCGAACATCCACCTTGGAATCGTCTGGGGCGGGAATCTCGACAGCCGCCGCCGGCAGGCCTGTCGCCGGGCTGATAGGACGCGGCCTGACTGCACCGGCGGTCTCGTGGGCGAATTGCCAGACGTGCGCCGGCCGCCAGAACCGAAGGAGCAAGGCCAGGCAGCCCATCGAGACGAGGGCCGCCACGATGTCGGTCAGCTCAGGGCCGACGAAGTTCGATACCAGGAACTGAACCAGTGCAAATGAGATTCCGGTGACCAGGACCGCCGGTAGGATCTCGCGCATCTTCCGCCAGCCCGCCAGCACAACGATGAGGTAGCCGGGGATCAGAACCGAG
This sequence comes from Candidatus Dormiibacterota bacterium, assembly GCA_036512415.1. Lineage (GTDB taxonomy): Bacteria > Chloroflexota > Dormibacteria > Dormibacterales > Dormibacteraceae > Palsa-872. The sequence goes on from DATCAV010000099.1 coordinate 3,224, forward strand.
AAAATCGGCAGCTGGCGCCCGACCATCGCGGATAGTGCCAGCGTGGTCGAGGTCACGTCCTTGTGCAGGATCGGCGCGACCAGGCCGCCAAGCGTGACGATCGGGATTCCGATCGAGCCAAAGGCCACGGGCGCGGTGTTGGCGAGCAGGGCGAGGACGGCGGCGGTCACCGGCTCGAAGCCAAGGCTGGCCAGGATCGAAGCGGTGATCGCCACCGGCGCGCCGAAACCGGCGATCCCTTCGAGGAGCGCGCCGAAGCTGAATGCGATCAGCAGGGCCTGCAGGCGGCGATCCTCGGTCAGGCGCGTCAGCGAGCGTTTGATGACATCGAAATCACCGCTGGCGACCGTCAGGTTGTGGAAGAAGACTGCGTTGAGGACGATCCAGCTGATCGGCCACAGGCCGAACGCCATGCCCTCTGTGGCGGTTCCGAGAGTCACCCCGAAAGGCATTCCCCACACCACCCAGGCGAGAATGAAAGCTGTCGCCATCGCGCTGATAGCGCAGATCCAGGCGGGAATGCGAAGAACCGCCAGCATGATGAAGAGCACATAGAGCGGGAGCCCGGCGACGAGCGCCGAGAGCAGGATGTTGTCGAGGACGGGTTGATAGGCCTGGTGAAAAGCCAGCAGTATCCCCATCGGTACATCCCCCCAGCATCCGCCGACTGACCTGAAGAACGAAATTCAACTCCTCTCTTGCAACATTTGCAAGCGCACTCGAGGTCGTTGCTTGCCGTCAGGCGCCCGTACGCGCCACCAGCTGCTTGAGAGCGGTTTCGATCGATGCGATTGGAACCTCGCCAATCATGATTTGCGCAACCCGCCCCGTGCGGTCCACCAAGACGTTGACGGGTAGCCCTACGTCCACCCCATAAGCCGTGGCGATCGCAGCCCCCGGGTCGATCACAGACTGCAAAGTCACGTTGACACCGGCAAGGTACTGGCGCATGCGATCGTTGCTCGTCTCTCTGTAATCCACGGCGAGCACCTTGACGCCATCGGAGCTGTAGCGCTGCTCGAGCGTCTGCAGGGCCGGCAGCTCGTCCTTGCACACGGTGCACCAGGTCGCCCAGAAGGTGAGCAGCACCGGACGGGATCCGAAGTCCGACAGGCTGACCTTGTTGCCTTGCAGGTCGTATGAGGTGAAGTTCGGGGCGGCCTCGCCCACGCGCGCGTGGCCCGCGGCTACCCACACGGCGTTCGACGAACGGTCGGCGATGACCATCGCCACACCCGCGGCCGTCGCCGCAACCACGACCAGCACCGGCAACGCGAGAGCCCACGCGGGCACTCGATGCCCTGGTGGCCGTTGCGCGTCCGATCGCGCGATCGCGTTCACAACGGCACTGCGGCGGCGACTGCCGCCGCGACGAACAGAAGCGCGAGGTATGCCAGCGAGTAGTGGAACAGCGCCATCGCCGACGCTCCGTCACGGCGCCGGGATGCGCGTCCCGCGAGCCAGAGAAAAACCGCGCCGAGGGCGATGCAGGCAACCGCGTACACAGGTCCGAGCCACACCACCGGAAGTGCGCTGATGACGAGCATCAAGATCGAGTAGAAGAGGATCGACCGGCGCGTCCGGGCTTCGCCCACGACGACCGGCAGCATTGGCACCTTGGCCGCCGAATACTGCCCTCTGAGCAGCAGGGCGAGCGCCCAGAAATGGGGCGGAGTCCAGAAGAAGACGATGGCGAACAGCGCCCACGCGAGCGGGCTCAGCGAGCCGGTCACCGCGGCCCAGCCGACGAGTGGAGGAAAGGCCCCCGCGGCGCCGCCGATGACTATGTTCTGCGCCGTCGAGCGCTTGAGCCAGATGGTGTAGACGAACACGTAGACCAGGCCGCCGGCGAGGGCGAGCGAGGCCGCCAGCCGATTGCTGGTGACAGCGATCAACCCCACCCCGGCCAGGCCCACACCGATACCGAATGCGAGTCCCGCAGCCGGGGTGATCCTGCCCGCCGCAATCGCCCGCCGCCTTGTGCGCGGCATCAGCCTGTCGATGTCACGGTCGAACCAGCAGTTGACAGCTCCGGCGCCCCCGGCGGCCATGGCGCCGCCGATCAGCGAGCCGATGAGCACACCTGGTGAAGGCCAGCCGCGGGCGGCGACGATCATCGCGCTCATCTCGGTGACGACCAGCAGCAGGATGATCCTGGGTTTGAGCAGTGCGACGTAGTCCTGTGCGATCTCCAGCCACGGGGCGAGCAGGGGGCGTGGCGACGCGACTGCCTCGGACTTGACAGCCGCCTTAACTGCCATGAGCCGGCCTCTCTGCGCTCAGCCACGCGGTAGGGGCGGCGATGCCGACCGGCCCCACCTCGGCACGCGAATCTTCCTCCGCCAGCCACTGGAAGAGGAAGACGATCAGCGCGATCGAATAGCTGATCGCGCCGGGTACCCACATCATCCCGCCTCCGATCTGTTGATCGGTCAGGGCGGAGATGCCGCCCGGCCGCGACGGCAGCAGCGCATATGAATAGAAGGGGACGGTGGCAAATGAAAGGACGCCGGCGAGACCCCACGACTGGACCATCGCGAGGAAGACGTAGCCGGCGCGCGCCAGCGTGCCCAGCGGCGCGCGGAACGGGCGCTGGTCGATGAGATGCGCCCAGAAGGCGATACCGAGCACGAGGAAGAGCGTGTGCTCGAGATGGTGGACCAGGTGGTTGCTCAACGTCAGGTCATACAGGGGCGGCAGATGCCACAACCAGAGGTTGGCGGCTGACAGCACCCAGATGACCGACGGTCTCGACACCTGCCGGTAGGCGGCTCGCAGCCAGGCCAGTCGAGGGTGCAGGAACAGCGGTCGCGCGATCCAACGGCGAAGTCGCAGCGGTAGCGCACGCCACATGCGCGTCCAGGGCGAGGCGAGGGCCAGCAGTGGCGCAGCCACGACCATGAGCAGCAGGTGCTGAACCATGTGGACCCAGAACAGCTGGCGCGCCAGTACCTCGATCGGGCTCTGAAGGGCGACAAGAATCGCCAGCAGGCCGAGCCAGAATGCGGCTGCGCGCCATCGCCAGGCAGTACCTTGCCGGCTGCGCGACTGGCCGATGCCTCCGATCACATACAGGACGGCGGCAAGCTCGACGCCGAGGAGGACGACGGGCTCAAATGGCCAGAACGAGAGCACCCCTAACGCCGAGGGCATCTCAGTAAAGGAAATACAGGACTAGATACGAGACCAGGCTCACGCCGGC
>DATCAV010000100.1:0-8708 GCA_036512415.1 Candidatus Dormiibacterota bacterium
GTGTGCAGAGCAGGATCGTGACGCGTGCGAAACCGATACCCGGGCTGGCCAGCCACCACGCCGCCACCGAGGCCGCAATGTTGATCACCGTCCAGAGGACGAACGCCGCGGTGAGTGGCATGGTTGTCAGTGGCGCGATGAGGAACGCGAGTAGCGGCGGATTGTCGTAGGTGTAACTTGGGACTATCGGGCCAGCGGCCGGTCCGAAAGCCAGCGAGAGCGCCTGCAATTTGTCCGGGTCGTACATATGGGACCAACCCCACTTCTCGCCGACCTGCGCTGCGAGATAGAAAAGCCGGAAATCAGTCGCTGCAGGGTCCGCTCGCACCAGTCCGACGAAGCGAATGAGTTCGAATGTCAAAGACCAGGCTCCGATGAGAGCGGCAATCGCCAGCCACAAGGGAGGAAGTCTTTGGGGTTGAGGTGCAGGGCCACTTGGAGCAGTGGCCCTATAGGCGGGGCCGAACGACCCGATTGCACGGAGCACTTTGATGGCTGGCTTGGTCTGCGCCGCCACCCTTTTAGCGAGAGACATCCCGGGCATTTAGTTCGGCGCTACTCTAGCCCCCAAGCCTCCTAACGCCTAGTCAGTGCCGGGTTCGTCTCCACTGACTATCCAGCGCCCGCCGCCGTCCGCCGACACCAGGTCATCCGCGGCCTGCGGGCCCCATGACCCACTGACGTACGGCTCGGGGTGGCCCTCGGCCTCCCACGACTTGATCAGCGGGTCGACGATCTCCCACTGCAGCTCGATCTCTTCCGCCCCAGGAAATGCTGAGTGCCCACCCGCGAGCACCTCCGACAGCACGTTCTCGTAAGCCTCTGGCAGTGGCGCTTTCGTCAGGCGCTTGTAGTCGAGCTTCATGCCCGCGGGCACCATCTCGAACCGCGTGCCCGGCCGCTTGGCGCCGATGCGGATTGTGATGCCCTCGTCGGGCTGGATGCGGATCACGATCAGGGAGGGCACGCCGCGCTGGCGGTTGCCGCCGATGCGCAGGTGCGGAGCGTCACGCAGCTTGATCACCACCTCGGTGACCCTGCGCTTCAGCGCTTTGCCAGTGCGTAGAAAGATCGGGACGCCGTCCCAGCGCCAGTTCTCGATCGATACGCGAAGCGCCACATAGGTCTCGCGCCGCGAGTCATTCGCGACGGCCTCCTCGTCGAGATAGCCGATGTACTGTCCGCGGACCGCCAAGCCTGGGTTGATCGGCGACATCGCGCGCAGCGCTGCGCGCTTGGCGCGGCGCACATACTCGGAGTCGAAGGTGGTGGGCGGCTCCATGGTGACGAGCGCGAGGAGCTGGAGCATGTGGTTCTGGATGACGTCGCGGACTGCGCCGTTCTGGTCGTAGTAGCCGGCCCGCTTCCCGATTCCTTCCTTCTCCGCAACTGTGATCTGGATGGTCTCGACCAGGTTGCGATTCCACACCGGCTCGAACAGCGAGTTCGAGAACCTGAAGGCGAGCACGTTCTGGACGGTGTCCTTCGCGAGGTAGTGGTCGATGCGAAAGATCTGCTGCTCCGCGAAAGCCTTCGCCAGCTGCTCGTTGAGCTTGCGAGCGGACTCGAGGTCGTGGCCGAGCGGCTTCTCCATGACTATTCGCCGGGTCGGGTCTCCCTTGGAGGTCAGCCTCGCCTGGCTGAGCGTGCGAATGATGTCGCCGGCGGTCTCGGGCGGCGTCGCGATGTAGAAGATCACGTGCTCGGCCCCTGCAACCAGCTTCTTCAAGCCCAAGAACGTGGCTTTCGATTTGTAATCGACATGTGCCCATTCGGCCGTCGCGGCCAGGCGCTGGCTCCCACTGCGCGTCTTCACGATATCGCGGAAGTGAGCTGTCGTTTGGGCGGTCCGGCCGGCGCCGATGACGCGGAGCTCCATCCCACCAGGGGACGCGAGACGCTTCAGTGAAGGCAGGATTTTCCGCTGGGCCAGATCGCCCGATGCGCCGAAGATGACGAGGTCAACGCGTGGAGCCACGGTTGAATCCTAGCCCCCGGAGCGGGACACTCGGGAGACGACCTCTGTGCCCGCGATTTCGTCGTGGACGGCGCGCATCCGGACGGCGGCGAGTGGCAGCAGAGCCAGCCTGACGAGGGCCTGGCCGACGCTCACTTTCGAGCCATCGACAGCGACAACTCGCTGCCTCATGACGGCGCCCCCAAGGGTGACTCCGGACAGGCTCCAGCAAGCGACGTGGTAGCCGGCTGCGATGCCCAGCAGCACCGGCAATCGACGCCGCTTGCGTCCGACGATCCCCGCCACTGCGATGCACACTCCGGCATCGATCGCCGCCGCGGCGAAGCGTCTCGAGCGGTCGGCTGAAGGGCCGGGTGCCGGCAGTCGCCCGCGCACTCGCAGCAGGTGGAGGCGCGTCAGCAGATGGTGGAACGGCAGCTGCGTCAGGGCGTAGATAGGGCGGGGAAGCATCGGCCTGTAGCCGTCGAGCGATTCGACCAGGCGGCCGTGGAGCAGCTCGGTACGCAGGTGGCCGCCCGCGGAGCGTGCCAGCAGCCCGCCCTCGATGGGCCACTGGACGCTGGTGCGTGTTACTCGGGGCCGGCCGAGGCGGATCAGCTCCAGGGGTCCAAGTCGAAGCGCGTTGTCTCTCACGCGGATCAGCCCGAAGGTCAGCACCTCGATGTCGACGGGGAAGCTGTCACGAAGGGCTTTGCCCGTGATCGCGTTCGGCATCGAGACCGAGTCCTCGGTCGCCACCCTGCCGTCGACCCACCCCACTCCAATATCTTGGGGCGATGGCGCAGCGCGAGTTTTCGGCGGACGTCACTGTCAAATGCACGCCCGAGCGCGCCTTCGACTACTTCGCGGATCACAGGCACGTCGCCGCCGTCCTCGACGGGGTCACGAAATGGGAGCCGATCGGGGCGAAGACCGAGGGAACGGGCGCTCGCTACGAGGTCGAGATGGTGGCTCTTGGGTTTCCGCTCAAGAGCGTGCTGCGGCTGCACCGCTGGCGCCGCCCGCACGAGATCGGGTGGGTGTCGGAGAAGGGCCTCATCAAGCAGGAGGGGGGCTTCACCTTCACCAGGGTCAAGGGCGGGGGTGGCGTGCATATCGTCCTGCGCATCGCCTACACGCCACCGGGCGCGATCCTGGGCGCGGCGGTTGCGGGACGGCTGGACGGGGTGGTTCGCCGCCGCCTGCAGGCGGCGCTTGAGCGAATACGAGAGGTGCTCGAGACCTCTTAGAGTGATCGCGTGCGCTTGAACAGCGAGGCGCGGGCGGTGCTCGGCCACACGCCGATCGGGATGCTGGCCCTCCGCGCCGGCCGCTTGCCCCTGGTCAACCCTGCCGTCTTCCACTTCGCGTCGGGTTCGCTCTGGATGACGACCTCCCGCTACGCGGCCAAGATCCTGAGCGCGAAGCGAGATCCGCGCGCCGCCTTCCTGGTGGATGGAGGCTCGAAGGCGTTGCTCTTGCGCGGCCATCTCGAGGTGTACGACCCCCTGTCGATCTCGAGCCAGGTGAATGCGATGCTCGAGGGCCCCGGCTACTTCCTGGGGATGGCGGGCTATGCGCTCAAGAACGCGCCTTACTTCGCGGGCTACATGCTCGACATGGCGCGCATCCCGCGTGAGTGGCTGCCCTACAACCGGGTGGTGCTCCGCCTTCGACCGAGCGACGCTGAGCTGGCGGATGTCACGCCCTTTCCCGCTGCTCAGGCGGCGCGGGTGCCGGCCGTGCCGGCCGAGGTGAGCCGGCGCCTTGCCGGTGTGCCGCGGGGCTATGCCTGCTGGATCGAAGGCGGGATGCCTGTGATCCGGCCCGCCCTGTGGGAGGTGGACCGGGGTGAGGTGATAGTGGCGCCGACCGCGGGCCGCGTGCGGCAGGGCGTGGTCGGGGCGCTCGTGGTCGAGTCGCATCACCGCTTCAGGCCCTCATTGATGGTGGGAGCGTGCGTGCGGGGCACCTTTGGCGCGGCGACCGACGGGTCGGCGATCGGCGAGCGGTACGGGGTCGAGCCGGCCGACTTGCCCACGGCTTTCGAGCTCGTGCCCGAGCGAGTGACCTCCTGGCGTGGATTCTCGATCGCCACCGCGGTCCCCCGCTCAGCCCGCCACCTGAAAGTCGCCCAGGCCTGATGGCAAAACCTGCCGCACCTGGACTCCAGATCCGCCGCTGGACGGCGGGTCAGTGGTCGGAGTCGCCGGATATGGTCGTCACCGAGGAGCCCCTCCAGCTGATGCTCGACGGCGAGGCGCTTTCGGTGGTGATGCGCACGCCCGGCCACGACATCGAGCTGAGCCTGGGCTTGATGTTCTCCGAAGGCATCCTGCTCACCGCCGCCGACGTGCGGCTGATCAGGATCAGCGCCGAGGCGGGCGAGCTGGAGGCGGGCGTGGTCGTCGAATCTTCCCTGGTGGAGTCCAACCAGGTCGACGTCCATCTGGCCACGCTGCCGCGCCGCAAACCGGAACGATCGATGCTGTCGAGCTCGGCGTGTGGCGTGTGCGGCACGGTGTTGATCGAGGACCTGCGACGCGACCTGGCGGTCATGCCCGACGGCCCAACGGTGGATCCAGCCCTCCTTCCAGGCCTGGTCGAGAGGCTGCGGTCCGGCCAGGGCGTGTTCGATCGCACGGGCGGCCTGCACGCGGCCGGCCTGTTCACGCGTGGCGGGGAGCTGGTCTCCCTGCGCGAGGACATCGGGCGCCACAACGCCGTCGACAAGGTGGTGGGCCGAGCCTTGCTCGACGAGCGCGTGCCATTGAACGAGTCGATCCTTGTGGTGAGCGGCCGGACGGGTTACGAGATCGTGCAGAAGTCGATCACCGCCGGCATCCCCGTCCTCGCCGCCGTGGGAGCGCCGTCGAGCCTCGCGGTCGCGCTGGCCAGAGAGTTCAACCAAACGCTGGTCGGCTTCCTCAAGGGCGACCGTTTCAACGTGTATTCGGCGCCGGAGCGCCTCTCCCGCAACCAGTGATCGCGGCGCTGTCCACTCGCCCGGCCTTGCGGGCGGCAGTCATCGGCGCCTACATCCTGCTGGTGGAATGGACGAGAGCGCTGGCAAGCACAATCCCCGGCGCCGCGGTGCCGGCGATCCTCCTCGGCGGAGGCGCGCTCGCGGTGAGCGTGGTCGGCTGGCCCGCGCCGAAGCTCGGCCTCGGCACTTCGCGACTGGGCCTGCGCATACTCGGCGGCATTGCGTTGGCGGCAGTCCTGCTGCTACCCGCGGCGGTGCGCGCAAGCGAGGCCCCGATCATCCCGGCCTCGCTCGCGGTCGTGGCGGTGATCATCTCGGTCGCGCAGGAGCTGGCATTTCGTGGAGTCCTTTATGCCGCGCTCGATGAGGCGGGTGGAGCGCCGCTCGCGATAGTCGGCAGCACCGTCGCGTGGACGGCCGCGCACGCGCTCTCGCACCCTCCCGCCTTCCTCTGGGCGGTCGCGGCCGCGGGCCTTCTGCTGGCACTCTGGCGTTGGGCGTGTCGCGACCTGGTGGCGCCGATCATCGGCCACGTGCTCGCGGACCTCGCGCTGTGAAACGTCCAATCCTCATCGCGGCCGCGGCCGGCGCCTATCTCGTCGCCGCGTGGATGGTGGCGCCTGGTTTCTACGATGGCATCGCTCCGCAACAGCCTTACAACTGGGTCTGTCCGCCCCCAATCGCCGGCGCCAACAGTGGCGTTGCAGCTGCGTCAGGCCATCTGGTCATCAAGGTCATCGATGGCACCAGCGATGCCAACTCGGCTTTCACCGACGACGGCCAGGTGATTGTGAGCTTTCTACCGGGCGCGTTCCAGGCGGCCGGCAACACGCAGGTCACAGTCGATATCAAGCCGGTATCGCCTTGTCCAAACCCGTCCGATCTTCATTTCTCCACCAACGTCTACCTGATCACAGCGGATGCGTCGCTGGTGCAGAACACCAATGGTGCCAGCCCGTGCCAACCCGCCTGCATCGGAATGCGTTACTCGACTCTCATACCCGCTCCGAGCTTCATCTACCGCTCCGCGGACGCAAACGGTCCGTGGACGAACATCGGCGGTAGCGAAAACCAACAGTTTGTGATTCGGGCGAATACAAATCAGCTCGGCTACTTCGCGGGCGGCTACCCCGCAAACGCGACCAACAAAAGCTCAGGCACCAGCCAGCTGCTGCCTATCGCCGTTGCTGTACTCATCATCGGCGTCCTGCTCGCGGGAATTCCTCTGGCAATGGTCCGCCGCCGGCGAGCAGGGGCCGAAGCGGATGAGGAAGACGACGAAGGCGACGACGACGAGGAGAGGTCTACTCCTCGTACTTGATGGCCTCGAAGAGCGTGCCGCATCGGCGGCAGCGGTACTGCAAGGTCATCGCCTGGGTCCCGAAAAGGGAGATGACCTCGGCGTCACGTTCTGCGCAGTGAGGGCAGCGCGGCTCGGCGCGCGGCTGCGGGTCAGCCCTCCGCTGGGGTCCCCGCGCCGTCACGGCGCGGGAGGGGTCTTCGCGAACTTCTTCTCCTCGAGGCCGCGCAGCATTGCGAACGTGCGGTCGTCGATGGCGCCGGGCCGGCTGCGCCGGCGCACCCGGTCCCAGGCCTTCCAATCGAGCTGGACTTTCGGCGCTTTGGTCTCGAGCTTCTCCTCCAGGCGCGAGCGAAGCTCCCGCGGGCCCATGCTCAAGCGGCCCTCTTTGTGGAACTGCGCGGTCTCGCCGTCGGCCGGTCCAAACCACTCGATCGCCTCTCGCCAGGCCTCATTCAACGGGGTCGCGTCGACGCCGGACTTGAGCCAGCTCCGGCCGTGGAGGAAGTGATAGCGCTCCTCCATGAGCATCTTTCTCAAACGGTGCTGGAGAACTTCGACCGAGCCGCTGACGCACGCCTCGATCATCACGGTGAAAGCGGTGTCGAGGATCGCATTGGCGGCGACGAACTGCGCCCACTCGGTCCAGGGCTCGTCGAAATACTGCAGCGATCGCAGGCTGCCCGCGTCGGTTTCGCGATCGGGCCCGCGGGGGTCGGCGCCGAGAGGTTCGAGGCAGCCGTAAAGCACGCGGCTGTGCCCGAGGTCATCCAGTCCCATCGCCGCGGCTGCGATGTCGGCTTCCAGAGAAGGAGCGCGGGTCGCCCACTCCGCGTAGCGCAACCCAAGCATCTGCTTGTTGTCAGCGATGCTCAGGACCAGGTCGGAGAGGCTCACAGAGTCTTCCAAGTCCCATCAGCGGGAAAGAGAGCAGCGGCGCTTGCCCGGCCGAAGGCCGGGTCGGCTTTGCCGACGCCGCGATGAGAGGGAACCGGCAGGTTCCCTCTCATACTTCGCCCGGCTGCCAGAGCTCGATGACGTGCTCTTTGCGCACGATCGCCATCTCTACCCAGCGCTCCTCGTCGTAGGTGGCGCGGGCGTAAGCGACGGCGAGGTCGTCATCCGGGGCGACGACGCTGCCGACCTGGTGGAGCGGCTCACCGCGCGTCTTGCGCGCGAACACCTCGTACTCGACGGCGTCGCCGCTCACGCGCTTGTACTTCGTCAAACCGCCAGGCCCCACGATTCGAGCGCGTCGCGACCCGCCTCCGTGACGCGTGCCACCGTCCACGGTGGGTTCCAGACGACGTTGATGCGAACCTCGCGAACGCCATCCTCGCGCAACAAACGCTCGCGCACGTCCTCGAGGATGAAGTCGGAGGCTGGGCATCCCATCGCCGTGAAGGTGAGGTCGACCTCAACGAGCCCATCCTGCTCCGCGATGCGGTAGATGACACCGAGGTCGACCAGGTTGATCGGCATCTCGGGGTCCTGGACCTCAGCCAGCGCAGCCCAGAGCTTTTCGGTCACGAGCCGTTCTGGTGATGCGCCTTGCGGAACTTGTGGAATTCCTCCTGGAACATCGCCACCATCTCCGCGTTGCGCGGCCCGCGGTTGCGCCAGCGCACCAGCACGTCGTCCCAGGAGATCGGTTGCTTGAAATCCCAACGCTTCGCCTCGGAGTCGAACTCGCAGGGGAACGGGTAGTCCAGCTCCCACACGTCCTTGCCGTCCCTTGTCTCCTTGTGCGACGGCACCTTGATCCCGATCTGCTCGCAGTAAGGCACCACCAGCGAGAGCCACCACTGACGCAGCTGGTCGTTGGTGAGGCCCTTCAGGTGGTACTCGAGCTGCTTCGAGTGCATCTTCAAGCTGTCGGGCAAGCCGAACCATTCCACGCTCAGCGGGAACATCCAGTCCACCGCGCGCTGCAGCTCGTCTTTCGCCGCACCGCCGGCCTGGCTGATGCGCTTCATCCAGGTGCGGCCGTTGCGAAGGTGGAAGTTCTCCTCGGCCATGACCTTGTTCAGCCCTCGCTTCCACGGCCCGTACGAGCACTTCTCGTGGATGTCGCCCAGGAGGCAGAAGCCGGCCTGGTCGTACATGCCGTTGGCGACGACGAGCTCCGTCCAGCTCTCGAGGGGGACGTCGAAGGCGTAGGGGTAGCGGAAGCTCTTGGGGTCGCGGCTGAAGATCAGCTTCTCCTGGTCCTCGCCCAGGTCCTCGAGGATGTGGTACGCGATGTGGGCGTGGGCGAGCTCGTCCTGGATGATCGCGATGCCGGTCATGAAGGTGTTGATCGAGGGGGCGCGCTTGGCGGCGAGGTAGTAGGCGGGGGCCGAGATGAGCTCGGTATCGCCCGACACGATGAGGGTGTGCTTCAGCTCGCGGAGGTACTCGGGCGTCATCTCGTTGGGGGACTCGATCAGCTCCCCTGACTTCATCATCTGGTCGAACTCGGCGGG
>DATCAV010000101.1:0-43167 GCA_036512415.1 Candidatus Dormiibacterota bacterium
AAGCCTGTGGACTCGACCTGGGCGCTGTCTCCGGTGCCGACGATGGCCGCGGTGCGGCCGTCCCGGTTCAACAGGAAAGCGCTGGGCCATGTCACCGCCGCGCCGACCAGGTACCCGAGCGGGTCTGACCTGAGGCCGGTCTCTCGTGCGAACTGGACGATCCAGCATTCGAGGCCGTGCTTTTCCAGGAGGTCTGCGGCCTGGCGCAGCTTGGCGCGGGTCAGGTCCATCGCGCCAAGTCTAAGTTTTCCCTATACCCCGACTGGTTCGCGGACGAGGATGACGCTGACCCTCCCGTCGACCCACTCGCGACGGATGATCAGGACCTAATGGCAGAGGTCTCAGCCTAACTCCTACATATAAGTAGTCGCGCGATAAACGCCTGCTTACGATTCCAGAGCCACGATCTCTGCTTTCCACGGTGGCTCAGCGCCGGCGCGTGCGCATGTCAGCGCACCGGCCAGGCACGCAAACTCCAGCGCCTCCCTAAGCTCATCCGGCTCGAGGGACAGATCAGGCCGGATCGCGTCGTGGTCGTGCAGCCACGCCAGCAGCCCCGCCCCGAAGGCGTCGCCGGCGCCGATGGTGTCGACGACCTCGACGTGAGGCGTTTCAACGCGAACGCGCACTTCACGGTGGGCGCCAAACGCACCGTCCGCGCCAAGCGTGACGACCACCAGGCTCCCCCCCTCGCCGAGGATGCGCTCGGCTGCCTCCTCGAACCCAAGCCCTGGATAAAGCCATGCGAGATCGGCGACGCTCGCCTTGATGATCGTGCTGTGTGAGATGGCCGTGAGCAGATGGTCGCGGTACTGGGATTCCGGAACGAGCCCGGCCCGGATGTTCGGATCGAGCATCACGAGACGCCGGCCATGCTCGCGGCGGATCAGATCGACGAGAGAAGACGCCATCGGCTCCAGCACCAGGCCAAGTGTGCCGACGTGAATCGCGTTCACCTGAGGACCGAACCGCGCCGGGATCATCTCGGGAGTGAGATTCGGCGCAGAGGTTCCGTCGACGAGGAACTGATACTCGGCGGAGCCTTCGCTGTCGATGTCCGCCATCGCGATGGTGGTGGGTTCGGAGCCGATGGTCGCCAGCTCGAGGCTCGCTCCATCTAACACCAGCAAGTCCGCGAGCCGGCGTCCGAAAGCGTCATCCGAAAGCCGGCCCAAGAATGCCGTCGGCACCCCGAGCCGTGCCAGGGCGCGTGCCGTGTTGAACGGGCCGCCACCAGGGGCTGCCCGCTGCGTGCCGTCCCCATTCGAGATCATGTCGATCAACGCTTCACCGCACACGACGATCACGATCGGCGAGCAGGATCCCACAGGGGATAGGGCACTAGCACCCTCTTTCCCCCGGGAGAGAGGGCGGGGAGAGGGGCGTTTGCTGGCACCCACCGCTCATCAACAGGACTCAGTAGTTAGAGAGGGGCCGGCAAACGCGCCGGCCCCTCTCGCAGCCCAGCAGTTCCCGCTCGCCCACGTCTTCGTGCGCCGCGGCGAGCATCTGGGACACGACCCCTGAAGGCAGAGGTAAGAGCTGGGGCCCGGGGCTTCAATACCCGACCTAGACACCCTCGGGAAAGGTCGCGGTATCGTGGCCCCATGAGCTATGACCCCATCAGCGCCCACGTAGACGGCGAGTCTCGACTGGAGATGATGGCTCCGCTCGCGCGGGCTTTCTCCCGCTCTGTGCCGGATCATCCCGCGGATGCGGGTCTGTTCGGACCGCAAAGCCTGGTCTGGCGGGTCAACCGAGACCGGGCTTTCCCTCTCGCCGGCATGCGCTCACTGATGGTGCAGGCGCTGCATCCGCTCGCCATGGCCGGCGTTGCTGAGCACAGCGACTGGCGCCGTGACCCCTTCGGCCGCCTGGCTGCCACGAGCGGCTACGTGCTGACCGTGACCTATGGGGACACCGCGTCCACCAACGCCGCTGCGGCTCGGGTCCGAGCTGTGCACACGCACGTCCGAGGCACCGATCCGGTGACGGGCCTGCCTTACAGCGCCGAGGACCCGGAGCTGCTGTTGTGGGTCCACGCCGGCATGGTGGATTCGATAGTCCACGTCGTGCAGCTCTACGGCCGAGGCCTCGATGCCGCCGAGGCTGATCGCTATGTGGCGGAGATGGTGCCCTTCGCCGTGATCCTCGGCGTCCCGCCCGAGCGGGTGCCCTCGAGCGTGCAGGCTCTGCGCGCATACCTGGAGTCGGTCGGACTCCGCCAGGCCACTCCAGCAGCGCGTGAAGCCATCGCCATCGTCCTCGACCCGCCTGATCTCAGCCCCGACCTTCGAGAGCTGTGGCACGACCTCGGGCAGGTGGCGATCGGCACATTGCCGCAATGGGCGCGCGACATGTACGGCTTCGCCGAACCCACGGCGGAGTCGATGGAGCGAGAACCGGTGAGGCAGCTCATCGGCGCTGTGGATCTGATGTTCGAATCCTTGCCCGGCGTGCTCGAGGCCAGGGAGCGCATCGAGCTTCGCAGCCGCGGTTGAGGAAGCCGGCACCACGCACGGCGATGCTGCAGTCCAGGCTCGGTCGAGCCGGCGCCCTCGGCCGCCTTGCCCTCCGAGTGGGCGGCCGCTACGTCGCTCGTTCGCCTCGCCTGATCTTCGCTTCCGTCGATCGGCGCAGCGAGCTGCGCCACGACCTCGCCCTGCGGACCGCCGACGATGTCGCCGAGGAGCTGGGCTCGATGAAAGGGGTGCTGATGAAGCTCGGCCAGATGGCGAGCTACATCGACGAAGACATGCCGCTGACATTCCGCGCGGCAATGGCCAGGCTGCAGCACAAGGCGCCGCCGATGAGCGAAGACCTCGCGTCATCTGTGATCCGCGAAGAGCTGGGTGACGAACCCGAGCGTGTCTTCGCGCGCTGGGACCCCGTTCCGTTCGCGGCTGCATCGATCGGGCAGGTGCACCGCGCCATCACGCGAAACGGACGTGCGGTCGCAGTCAAGGTTCAGTATCCCGGCATCGCGCGCAGCATGACGTCCGACCTGCGCAACGTCGGTCTGCTGCGGCGGATTGCCGCGGCGGCCTTCCCCGGCCTTGACACGCGCTCGCTGGTCGATGAGCTGGGGGAGAGGCTGCAGGAGGAGGTTGACTACAACCTCGAGGCGGCGAGCCAGGAGCTTTTCGCGCGCTACTTCAAAGGGCACCCGTTCATCCACGTCCCCGAGGTGGTCAGGGAGCTGAGCACGGCAAGGGTGCTCACGAGCGAGTTGGTGGCCGGATCGCGCTTTGACGAGCTGCAGGGCTGGGACCAGCGCGAGCGGGACATGGCGGCAGAGACCATTTACCGGTTCGTCTTCCGCAGCCTGTACAGGCTCCACGCATTCAACGGCGATCCTCACCCAGGAAACTATTTGTTCCACGGCCGGGGGCGTGTGAGCTTCCTCGATTTCGGGTTGACCAAGCGCTTCACCGATGAGGACCTCGCCCCGCTCATAGACGGCGTGCGTTTCATGGTCATCGATGGCGACGGCGACAGCTTTCGTAAGGCGATGGAACGAGCCGGCTTCCTCCAGGCCGGCGCGCCTGTGTCCACCCAGGCCGTCGTCGATCGCTTCGGCCACTTCTACGGGACTGTGATGCGCGACGCTCCGATGACCATCACCCCGGCCTATGCGTCAGCGATCGTGAAGCGTTTCTTCGACGCCCGCAGCCCGCTGGCGCCCTACAGCGACGTCCCGCGGACCTACGCGATCCTGCAGCGCATCAACCTGGGCCTATACGCCGTGCTCGGAAGCCTCAACGCCACCGCCAACTGGAGGCGCATCGCGGAGGAGATCTGGCCGTTCATCAATGGTCCGGCCTCGACGCCGATCGGCGAAGCAGAGGCCAGGTGGTACGAGCAGCCGGGGCAGAGGGGAGCAGTGCTCGACCGCACCGCAGGGGGGTGCGCGGGAGCTGGCTCCGCCAGGCCCGCGCCTCTAGGGGGGAGTCCCCCCTCGGCCTGACGAAATCTCAGTTTCTTGGCTTGGTTTCTCTATTCGCGGGGTTCGGCTATGTCTTGAAGGGCTTTGGAGGCTGGAGCACCAGTCGGTAGCCCTTACCCTTCTCGTTCACCACTTCGCAGACACCATCAAACGGCGAAAGCTTCTTTCGCAGCCGCGTTACATACGTCCGGAACTGTTCGATTGAAGCGTCGGGGCCCCATGCCGGCAGAGCAACGTCCTCGGCAGCGAATAACTGATTCGGATTGGCCAGGAAGAATGAGAGCAGCTGCCACTCGCGCTTCGTCAAGGACACAGTCGCCGTGTCCTTCCCAACCGTGCGCAGCTTGGCGTCAAAGACGAGGCCGCCCATCTCGATCTTGGTTGCGATCGAAACCACGGAGGCGGGATCGGGCCCGCGCAGCTCCGACTTGATGGCTCCGATCAGAGCGTCAGGTACGAACGGCTTGGGCAGGACCTGGCTGGCGCCGGCTTCATAAGTGTCGAGGGTTGCCGCGGCATCGTCGGATGACTCGTCGAGCAAGATGAACGGGGCCCGAGCCTCAGCCCTGAGCTCGCCCAGTTGCTTTGGCGTCACGCGGGATTCCGCGCTCATGCCGAGGATGACCAGGTCAAACCTGGTGGACCTCTCGAGCTGATGCCTCGCCGCATCAAACTCGGCCACACTCTCGAACTCACCTCCGGCGAGCTCGACGACGTGCGAGATAACGGAGCGGTAACCCGCATTTGCGTCCACCACAAGGATCCGGGGCAAGCGGGCACGCTGCCGAAATCGAGGCTGAGTCTTGCGTTTTCCTATGGCACCCCCCATCTGCCGGCCCGCGGCCGGCGATCAAATTATTGCCGTATTGACCTCAGGCCGCTAGGTGTCGATGCGGAACACAAGAGAGTAGCCGCGTCCGGGTCGGTTGACTAGATCGCAAGGAATGTCCAATTCCTTCAACAGCTTGCGAACACGCCGCACGTAGTTCCGGACCTCTTCTGGAAATAGGGAAGGTTCGCCCCAGGCTTGGCCGAGGATCTGGCTCACCGTGAAATAGCGGTGCGGATGATCGAGCAAGAACTGCAGGAGCTGAAACTCTCGGGTGGTCAGCGTGACCTCTCCACCCTTGTACTTGATCACTCGTCCGTCCGGATCGAGCCATAGACCGTGGAGATCCCAGACGCGCTGGTACCAGAGCTCCAGCCGTCGTTGGTAGCCCTCCATCTGGCTCTCGATGAACCTGACGTCAGCCTCCGCTGCCATCCGCGCGACAGGATGCAGTTTGATTAGATCCCGCTTGACTCGGTCGAGGATTCCCAGCTTGAACTCCAAGAGATCGGTATAGATGCTCATCCAATGGCGGGCATCCTCCCAGTGAGTGGTTTCAATGTGCTCACCCTCCAGCGGTCGGGAAGGTGTCCTCATAAATGCCAGCCCGACGGCTGCTTTGTGCCCCGCGTGGACTCTTGGCGCACACCCCGATCGAGGCTTTGAGGCAATGTCTCCGAAACGCGCTGCACGTTCGGAAAATGTGGCATCCAGGATTGGCCGCTGTCAGCAAAATTCCCTTATTCGCCGCATAACAAATGTTGCGGCCGCTTTCCTTACTGACTCAAGAGCAGGCCACCACGACTGCTGAAAGATCTGGGCCTTGTGGGACCGAGGCCTGCTGGGCCTTCTGTCCTGAATCCCAGGGGCCCTTCGGCTCTCGATCGAAAGTGCAGGCAGGGACAGGCTCACATCGGCGGCATGACGCCGACTCTGTTTCTCAACCACAAGAAGGGAAAACGCTATGAAAGCACTCGTCTATCACGGTCCCGGCCAGAAGTCCTGGGACACCGTTCCCAGCCCAACCATCCAGTCGCCAACTGACGCCATCGTCAAGATCGACACCGCCACGATTTGCGGCACCGACCTGCACATCCTGAAAGGCGATGTGCCCGCGGTGAAGCCAGGCACCATCCTCGGCCACGAGGCGGTCGGCACCGTTGTCGAGACCGGTTCCGCAGTGACCAACTTTCAGATCGGCGATCACGTCTTGGTATCGTGCATCACGGCATGCGGGAGCTGCCGGTTCTGCAAGGAGGCCCGCTACGGCCAGTGCATCGGCGGCGGTGGCTGGATTTTCGGCCACATGATCGACGGGCTCCAGGCCGAGTACGCGAGGGTTCCATTCGCTGACAACTCGCTGTACAAGATTCCGTCCGGGCTCACCGATGAGCAGGTTCTGTTCCTTTCCGACATCCTTCCGACCTCATTCGAGGTAGGTGTGCTCAACGGCGGGGTGAAGCCAGGCGACACAGTTGCGATCGTAGGCGCAGGCCCGATCGGCCTGGCTGCGGTCATGACAGCCAAGCTGTACACGCCGGCGCACATCATCGTCATCGACCTCGACGATGGCCGGCTGGCGAAGGCGAAGGAGTTTGGTGCCGACATCACCATCAACAACGGCCATGAGGATGCCGTCAAGCGGGTCCTCGAGCTGACCGGAGGTTTCGGAGCTGATGTAGCGGTCGAGGCCGTCGGACTGCCGTCGACCTTTGAGCTGGCTGCGGAGCTGATCCGCGCCGGCGGCAAGCTGGCCAACGTGGGCGTCCACGGCAAGGCCGCGACCCTGCATCTGGAGAAGCTCTGGATCAAGGACGTCACGATCACGACGGGCCTGGTGGATACGCGCACCATCCCGCAGCTGCTCTCACTGATCGAGGGCGGCAGGCTCGACCCGACGGTGCTGGCCACGCACCATTTCCCGATGGACGAGGCGATGGAGGCTTACGAAGTCTTCGGCAACGCCGCCAAGAGCCACGCGTTGAAAGTCGTTCTCGAGGGGACTGCGGTGGTCAACAAGACGAACACGAAGGTCGGCGCCACAGCCTCGGCCTGACTTCACCCGGGCCGGGGCGCAGCGCCCCGGCCTCACCACCTCCTTTTACTCGCGGCGCGTGGCGGCTAGACTGCAGCGGAGAAATCCCCAGGTAAGCGGCCGGCCCGGCCGGCGAAGGAAGGAGCGATGTACGGGAAGCACACCACTCTCAGGCTGATCGCGGCAGTCGGGGTCCTCGGGCTGCTGGCCATCGCTTGCGGCGGACGCACGACCGGGGGCACAACCGGCGGAGGGCTGCAGCTCGCGGTCACGACCAAAGCCGGGACCAAACCGGTCGACAAGGTCGTGTGGGCCGTCTACCGCGACGTGAACTCGCTCGATCCGATCTACGCATTCGACTACCCGGAAAACACCACCGACTCGCTTCTTTACGAGTCTTTGCTGCGGCAGGCGCCCGACGGCTCGATCGGGCCAGGGCTCGCGACGATGACGAACCCCGATTCGACGACCATTGTTTTGACCCTCAAGCCAGGCGTGAAGTTCTGGGACGGCAACCCGGTTACCGCAGAAGACGTCGTCTTCAGCCTCGACCGGAACACCGACGCCAGGTTGGCGGGGTTCTACCCAGCAGTGTTCAACCGCGTCCAGTCGATCACTGCGACCGGCGCGAACGAGGTAACCATCAAGCTGAACAAGCCCGACTACTGGCTCATCGGCGAGCTGGCGTCGATCCCTGCGATGATCGTCGAAAAGAAGTTCACCCTCGCGCAGGGGAGCAACTACGGCACGCCCGCGGGCAAGATCATGGGCACCGGGATGTACAAGTTCCAATCCTTCACACCGGGGGTCGCTGTCGTCATGGTCCGCAACGACAACTACTGGGACTCGAGCGTCAAGCCTCTGGTCAGGGAGATCGACATCAAGGGCGCCCCTAACGACGCCTCGCTGACATCCGCGCTGGAGACGGGGGGCATCAACGGGGTATACGCCCAGGGCCTCACCACGCTCGACCAGCTCAAAGCAAGCAAAGCAGTGACCATTACGTACGGCCCGGGCTGGTACACGGACGCGTTCATCGTGAGCGACCTCAAAGGGCCGCTCGGGGATGTTCGTGTGCGGCAGGCGCTTTCGCTGGCTCTCGACCGCAAGGGCCTCATCGACGCCATCTACAAGGGCACCGCGGCCCTACCAAAGTGGATCTCCAACTCCGGCACGTTCGGCTATGGCAAGAGCGTCTTCCAGGCGGCTTACGACTCGTCGCCTGACATGACCCAGGACCTGACGAAGGCCAAGCAGCTCATCACCGACGCGGGCGCGGCGGGCAAGTCAATCACAATCGGCATGTCGAGCGAGCTGACGGGCATCTCCATCGAGGCCGCCGCACTGAAGGCAGCGGCGGAGGCGATCGGCATGAAGGCGACCCTGCACTCGGTCTCGGCTCAGAACTTCATCAACTTCTTCATCGACCCCAAGGCTCGCGTCGGGATCGACGGTTTCTTCACCCTCAACTACGGTGACTACGCAGGGCCCGAGGCTCTGCCGGCAACGTTCCTCCTTCCTGACGGATCGCAGAACTTCGACGGGTATGGCGTCCAGGGCACCGATCCGAACGCGGCCGATCACGCGAAGATCTTCCAGATGTTTGACGACGCCCGTGGCACTGCGGATCCGAACGCACGAGCCCAGAAGGTGGCCGACGTCGAGAAGGCAATGGCCACTGACCTGCCGTGGATTCCGGTGCTTCAGCCGTGGGTGCCGACCATAACCAGCTCCAACCTATCGGGCACCTACTCCTCGTTCGCTTACATGTTCTCGCCGTGGGCGGAAAAGCTGGGCGGGACCTAGGCTCGGGCCGTGCGGCTGCGGTTCTTTGTTCGCCGGCTGGCGATGCTCATCGTCAGCCTGCTGGTGGCGAGCTTTGTCATTTTCGCCGCCATCTACCTGGCGCCGGGAAACCCGATAGCGGCCCTCTCCGGCGGGCGTTCGATTCCGCCGGAGAGCCTGAAGGTCCTCGAAGCTCGTTACCACCTGGACCAGCCGTTCCTCGTCCAGTACTGGTACTGGCTGACCAACGCGCTTCACGGCAACCTGGGGATCTCGATCACGCTCCGGGAGAACGTGTCGGACCTGATCGCATCCAGAATCTCGACCACGGCGGGGCTGGTCCTGTACTCCTCGATCCTGATCATCGCGATCGGCGTCGGCCTGGGAATCGCCGCAGGCCTCAGGCCCGGCCTGCTCGACACCAGCATTTTGGTCGTGACCGCGATCTCGGCGTCGCTCCCCGCTTTCGTCGCCGCGATCGTACTGATCCTCGTTTTTGCGGTGCAGCTGCGATGGTTCCCATCGCTCGGCAACGGCGTGGGGTTCTTCGACCAGGTGAAACACCTGACCCTGCCCGCCGTCGCTCTCGCCATCTCGTCGCTGGCGATTGTCGCAAGGGTGACGCGCGCCGCGATCCGTGAGGAGTCCAGGAAAGAGCACGTCCAGACCGCAGTGAGCCGGGGAATCCCGACGGCCCAGCTGATCTGGCGCCACGTGCTGCGCAACGCGGCGATTCCCATCACCACGATCTCCGGCATCACCGTGGCGTCCTTGATCGCGGTGGCGGCGGTGGTGGAGGTCGTCTTCGGCCTCGCCGGGCTGGGCGCGTACCTGGTGCAGTCCGCTCAGTCGAAGGACCTTGCGGTCGTGCAGGGCATCTCGTTGCTGCTCGTCGGGGCGTTCGTCGCGGTCAACGTCCTCGTCGACGTCCTCTACGCGGTGCTCGACCCGCGTGTTTCGCTCGGGAGCCGCGCGCAATGAGCGTCGCCGCCGGCGTCTCCAGCGTCACCAAGCGCTCGAGGGTGGGCAGGCAGAGGGGGTTCAGTCCAGTGCTCGTGATCTCGGCGGCGGTGATCGTCGCCGCCGCGCTGGTGGCCACCGCGGGGCCGCTGCTTGCCCCATACGACCCGAACCTTCCACAGCTTTCCCAGTACTTCGTCGGACCCAGCCCCGAGCATCTGCTCGGATTCGACGCGTCGGGTCGTGATGTGCTTTCGCGCCTGCTCTATGGCGCGCGCACCTCGATGATCGGGCCACTCGCTGTCACGTTGATCTGCATGACCCTCGGCTCCCTTCTGGCTGTGACCGCAGCGTGGCGTGGCGGCACCTACGACGCCGTGATCTCCTCGGGCCTCGACATCGTCTTCGCGTTTCCCGGAATCCTTCTCGCCGTGCTGGCGGCCGCCGTGTTCGGAGGCGGCCTGGTGGCTCCGGTGCTCGCTCTGTCAGTCGCATACACACCGTACGTGGCGCGCGTGCTGCGTGGCGCCGCCCTGCGCGAGAGGGCTCAGCAGTACATTGCCGCGCTCGAGGTCCAGGGAGCTTCGTCGATCGCCATCTGCCTTCGCCACCTCATCCCGAACATGCTCCACCTGATCGTCGCGCAGGCCACGACGCTGTTCGGCTACGCGATGGTCGACCTGGCGGCGATCTCGTTTCTCGGCCTTGGCGTGCAACCTCCTGCGGCCGACTGGGGCGTAATGGTCTCGGAGAACCAGCAGGGCATCATCCAGGGATACTCGATACCGGCGCTCGCCGCCGGCCTGTGCATCGTCGTCGTCGTGGTCGCGTTCAACATCCTGGGCGAGCGGCTCTATGAAAGGGGAGAGGCGCGGCGATGACGACGGGCGGGGCGCTGCTGGAGCTCGACGGTGTCACTGTGAGCCTGCCCGTCGAAGGCACGATGCGCCCCGTGCTGCAGGATGTGTCGTTCGCGATCCGTCCAGGCGAGGCGCTTGGCCTTGTCGGGGAGTCTGGGTCGGGCAAGTCGATGACCGCGCGCACGATCGATCGGCTTCTGCCCGCCGGCGCTGCGGTGGCCGGGCGCGTACGGTTCGACGGCCGCGACGTCATGACTCTGTCCGGCGCCGACCTCAAACGTTTTCGCGGCGAGGTCGCGATGATCTTCCAGGACCCGCGAGCCCACACGAACCCAGTGCGCCGCATCGGCGACTTCATGACCGAGGCGCTGCGCACGAATTCGGGGGTGGGCATACAGGAGGCGTCGCGCCGCGCCGTCGCTCTGCTCAAGAGCGTCGGCATCGAGGACGGCGAACGGCGGCTGCGCCAGTATCCGCACGAACTTTCCGGTGGTCTCCTGCAGCGCGTGATGATCGCGACGGCGCTGCTCACGCAACCGCGACTCCTCCTGGCCGACGAGCCGACCACCGCCCTCGACGTGACGACCCAGGCTGACGTGCTGGCGATCCTCAGTGACCTACGCTCAGAGCTTCGCCTGGCGATGCTCTTCATCACCCACAACCTTGAGCTCGCGGCCGCGATCTGCGACCGGACGGTGGTGATGTACGCGGGGCAAGTGGTCGAGGTCCGAGAATCGAACAAGCTGCACGACCAGCCGCTGCATCCGTACACCGCAGCGCTCGCGGCGGCGCGGCCGAACATCGACGCCACTTCTCACCGGCTGACGGCCATCCCCGGCCGCCCGCTCTCCGCATTCGAGGCGCCCCAGGACGCGTGTGCCTTCACTGCCCGCTGCCCTCACGTGGCGGACATTTGCCGCCGGGGCCGGCCGGCGCTGGTGGAGCTGGACGGCGGCCTGACTCGTTGCGTTCGTGCCTCCGAGCTGTTCGGCAAGCTGAAGGTCCCACTCAATGCCTGAGCCGGTGCTCCAAGTGGAGAACCTTCGCAAGGAGTACGGGCCCCTCGTCGCCGTCGACGGGGTCGGTTTCACGGTGCCCGAGGGCGGATCGCTTGCCATCGTCGGCGAGTCGGGCTCGGGCAAGACGACCGTGGCGCGGCTCATCGTCGGCCTCGAGCGTGCGACCGCCGGCACGATACGCGCCTGCGGCCGCGACCGGTCGGCGCCGGCTCGCTCGACGCGCGAGCGCCGCCTCAGAGGCCGCGAGGTACAGATCGTCTTCCAGGATCCTTACACGAGCCTCGACCCTCGGCAGACGATGGAGGACGCGATCGACGAGGTGCTCCGCCTGCACCGCGGGTGGCCGGCAGATAAAAGAAAGCAGCGGGTGCGCGAGCTGTCCGACCTGGTCGGCATGGATTCGCGTCAGACGCGAGCGCTGCCACGCGCCCTGTCGGGTGGGCAGCGCCAGCGGGTCGCGATCGCGCGCGCCCTCGCCGCCGAGCCCCAGGTCCTAATCCTCGATGAGTCGGTGGCTGCGCTCGATGTGTCGATCCAGGCCCAGGTGCTCAACCTGCTGGCGGACATCCGGGACGAAACCTCGATCTCGTTCGTTCTGATCAGCCACGACCTCGCGGTGGTGCGCCAGCTGACCGACGAGATAGTGGTCATGTGGCGGGGCCGCGTGGTCGAACGGGGCGAGACAGCCGACGTGCTCGATCACCCGCAGAACGACTACACGAAGCTCCTGCGGTCCAGCGTCCCGCGGCCGGGCTGGAAGCCGAAGCAACGGGTATCAATGGCCACCGGATGAGGGGGAGAGACAGATGAACGACCTGCACTACATGTCCGCGACCGAGGCTTTGAAGCAGTTCAAAGCCCGCAAGCTCTCGCCGGTGGAATTGGTCCAGGCGGTGATCGAACGCGCTGCTGCGGTCGAGCCGGAGATCAACGCCTTCGCCCAGACGTTCTTCGACGAGGCGCTGACGCAAGCGAAGGCGGCCGAGGCCCGTTACGCCGGGAACGGGAAACCACCGCGGGCCCTGGAAGGCCTTCTTGTCGCGGTGAAGGAAGAGGCGCCGATCACGGGACACAAGAACACCCTTGGCTCGCTCGCGCTTCGGGACATGGTCGCCGATCACACGGCGGTGTTCGTCCAGCGGATCCTTGACGCCGGCGCCATCGTGCACGCCAGGACGACAACTCCCGAGTTCGCCTGCGCGCCCGTCACGTGGTCGAAGCTCTGGGGCGTCACGCGCAACCCATGGAACCTCGCGTTCTCACCTGGGGGCTCGAGCGGCGGCTCAGGGGCTTCGCTCGCCGCCGGCACGACGACCCTCGCGACCGGCTCGGATATCGGCGGCTCGATCAGGATCCCCGCGTCCTTCTGTGGCGTCGTCGGCTTCAAGCCGCCGTACGGCCGGGTGCCCGAGACCGAGATTTTCAACCTGGACCACTACTGCCATGAAGGCCCGCTGGCACGCACGGTGTCCGATGTCGCGCTCCTCGAGAATGTGATCGCCGGCCCCGACCCAAGCGACGTGGTGTCGTTGAGACCGAAGCTCGTGATCCCCGACCACCTCGAGTCGATCAAGGGGCTGCGCTTGGCCCTGTCGACCAACCTGAACTGCTACGAGGTGGACAAGGATGTGATCGCGAACACCCACGCAGCAGCCGATCGCCTGCGAGACGCCGGCGCGACGGTGGAGGAGGTTTCGCTGCCATGGGAGCTCGCGTCGATCAATCGCGCGGCGCGCATCCACTTCGGCATGATCTTCGGACCGTCGATCCAGGAGCTCTACGACCAGCACGGTGACGAATTCACCTCGTATGCCAGGCGTTTCGTGGCGGAGGCCAACAAGATCCCCAAGGAGGACTACGTCAAAGGCCTCGAGCTCGAGGGCCGCATCTACCAGCCGCTGGGCGAGCTCTTGGACAAATTCGACGCGCTGATCTGCCCGACCTTTGCGGTCCCTGCGCTGCCCGCGGAATATGACTCCCCCAACGATCTGGACACGCTGATGACAGTGCCTTTCAACATCGCGAGCCGATGCCCGGTGATCAGCATCCCTTCGGGGCGCTCGCGCGATGGCGTGCCGACCGGCCTCTCGGTCGTCGGCAAGACATACGACGATGTGACCGCGTTTCGGGTGGCGTCCGCGCACGAGCAGCGCTTCCCATGGTTCGACGCGCTAGAGCGGCGGCCCGATCTTCGATCGCACGTCCTCTCGAATGACTGAACTCTGGGAGCTTGATGCGATGGGCCAGGCCGAGCTGGTCCATCGCAAAGAGGCGACGGCGCTCGAGCTGGTGGACGCGGCGATCGGCCGGATTGAATCGCAGAGCCCGCGATTGAACTGCCTGGCGACGCCGATGTTCGAGGAAGCCCGGAAGGTGGCCTCGAAAAAGCTGTCGCCCGGGCCGCTCTCAGGGGCGCCCTATCTGATCAAGGACCTCGGCCAGCCGTGCGCGGGCGTGCGGCAGACGGACGGCTCGAAGGCGCTGGCCGGCTACATCGCGGACCACGACGGCGGACTGGTGACACGACTTCGCAACGCCGGTCTGGTCATCGTCGGCAGGGCGACCGCCCCTGAGTTCGGGAACCACTCGACGACCGAGCCCGAGGTGTTTGGACCGTGTCACAACCCGTGGGACCTGGGGCGGACGGCTGGAGGGTCGAGCGGGGGCTCGGCGGCGGCGGTGGCGGCGCGGATGGTGCCCGCTGCCAGCGCCAGCGACGGCGCGGGCTCGATTCGCATCCCGGCCTCGTGCTGCGGGCTCTTCGGTCTCAAGCCGACCCGCGGACGCATCTCTTTCGGGCCGGACGCGGGCGAGGTTCTCTCCGGGCTGGCGGTGGAGCATGCGGTCACGCGCAGCGTGCGCGACAGCGCCGCGCTGCTCGATGCCACCTCAGGGCCGGTCGCCGGGGATCCGTACTGGCCGGCGCCTCCGGTCGATTCGTACCTCTCGCAGGTGACGCGGGACCCGTCGGCGATGCGCATCGCGTGGAGCGCGCGGGCGCCGCTCGGCATGCCGGTGGACCCTGAGTGCCGAAAAGCGGTCGAGGCGACCGCCAAACGGATGGAAGCGCTGGGGCATCACGTCGTCGAGGACGATCCCAACTACGACGAGGAGGTCCTGCTCGACCCGATGGTCACGATCTGGTCGGTCGGCAATGCCACCGACCACGATATCGTCGCATCCAGGATCGGGCGGGCGCCTCGGCGCGACGAGCTCGAGATCACAACGTGGGAGCTCGTCGATAGAGGGAGAGGGGTCAGCGCGACGCAGCTCGTGCGCGCAGTCGACCGGATCCACGCCGCCACGCGCGATATGGCTCCCTTCTTCGAAAAATACGACGCCTGGCTCACCCCGACGCTGTCGCAGCCCCCGCTACCGCTCGGCGTCCTCAACCAGTCGTACGGCGGCGCCGACGAGTGGTGGCAGTTCGACCTTGCCTTCAACCCCTGGAACTCGGTCGCCAACCTGACCGGCAACCCGGCCATGTCGGTCCCGCTGGCATGGAGTGCGAGCGGCCTGCCGATCGGCATCCTCTTCACCGGCCGCTATGGAGACGAAGCGGGGCTGTTTCGGCTGGCGGGCCAGCTCGAACGCGCGCACGGTTGGGCTGACCGGGTCGCACCGTGACCGGCCGTCGCGGGCTCGTCCTGGGCGGTGGTGGCGTCACCGGGATTGCCTGGATGACAGGCCTTCTGGCCGGGCTTGCCGAGGCCGGAACGGATCTGACGACGGCGGACGTGGTCGTCGGCACGTCAGCCGGTTCGGTGGTCGGTGCCCAGATCCTCAGCGGCGCCACACTCGACGCTCTCTATGCCGCTGCGCTGACGGAGCCCACGGGCGAGGTGGCTGCGAAGATGGGCGTGGGTGTCCTGCTCGGCTTTGTCGTCAACTCGGTGTGGCCTGGCGACGAGCGTGTCGGCCGGGCGCGCCTCGGGCGCGCAGCCATGAGGGCTCGAACGGTGCCCGAGGCAGAGCGCCGGGAAATCATCAGACAGCGGCTGCCGAACCCCTCATGGCCCGACCGCCGTCTGATCATCACCGCGGTGGACGCCGAAACTGGAGAAGCGCGCAATTTTGACCGCGACAGCGGTGTGTCTCTCGCCGATGCGGTGGCCGCGAGCTGCGCAGTGCCCCTGGTTTGGCCGCCGATAACGATCGACGGGCATCGCTACATCGACGGCGGCGTCCGGTCAACCACCAACGCCGACTTCGCAGGCGGCTGCGAGAGGGTGGTCGTGGTCGCTCCGGTGACGGTGGCTCTACGGCGAAGCGGCAGGATCGACAGACAGCTCGCGTCTCTCGGACCTCAGGTGCGATCGATCGTGGTCAGCCCTGACGCAAATGCCCGCAACGCGATTGGGCGAAACGTCCTGGATCCCGCGCGCCGTGTCGCCTCGGCGCGCGCCGGCCACGTCCAGGCCGCCGCCGTGGCGACAGCGGTCGCTGCCATCTGGTCAGGCGACTAACCCCAGGCCGAGGTCACATCCATCTACCCGCAGAAAGCGGGCCGGTGAGCCGCTAGCTTTTCAACAACAAGGGGGTCGCCACCAAGTCGTCGCCGCTCTCCTATAACGAAGCTGCCGCCCGGCGCCTCTGGCAGGTGAGCGCAGAGCTGACGGACCTCGACGTCACGGGCGCATAGCCGCCTACCGACCGCGAGCGATTCGCTCGACTAGGGCCCGTTGCTCAGGGTCGAACCACGGCGGGTTGCCGGCCTCGGCGTTCTCTCTTGCGTGGCTCTCCAGGTGGGTCGCCGTCAGCACGCAGCTCACGCGCGGATCGCTGGCGATCCATTTCAACACGGCCTCGGGCCACGTCCTCACTCCGAGCGAGCGGAGATCATCGGGTTTCGGCCTCGCTTGCATGATCCCACCTTGCAGCGGGCTCAGCACCAGGACGCCCAGCCCCAGCTCTTCCGCCAGCGGCAGCACCGACCTCGCGGCCTGTTGCGCGAGGGGGTTGTAGGGGATCTGGATCATTGCAATCCGCCCGGTGCGCATCACCTCCATGAGCTCCGGAAAGGCGGAAGCCTGGTAGTGGGTCGCGCCGACCACCGAGACTTGCCCGCTGTCGCGCAACCCTTCGAGAAGCATCAGATGGGCCTTCCAGTTGGCAAGGTTGTGGACCTGGTAGATGTCCACATGTCCGAAAAGCCGCAGAGCGCTTTCCGCCTGCCGGCGCCCCTCATCGGTGGACTCGGCCCAGATCTTGGTCGCCACTTGCACCCGCTCCCGCCGGCCGCGCAGGGCGGCAGCCAGGACACTCTCCGCCCGGCCGTACATCGGGGAGCTGTCGAACAGCGTGATGCCGGCGGAGACCGCCGCTTCGACGAGCACGCCACGATCTTCGGTGGTGTCGAAAGTTCGCCAGGTGCCCATGCCGATGACGGGGACCTGGAGGCCGATTCGTCCGAGGGGGCGCTGCTCCATCACTGATTCGATCTTAAAGAGAGCCGCTGCCCCACCGCATGGATGGCTCGGACACCCTGCCGTCGCATGGCGACGCCGGTTGGCGGCTCCTGTAGAACTTGACCATGGGGAGACCTGGGGCGACTCAGGCCGCGGTGAGCCTGATCACCGAGGCGCTCGTGACGAAGGTCAAGAACGCTTGAGGCTCAGCACTCCGCAGGCCATTCGCTCCAATGCGACGGTGCTCATTGCCGACGACGAGCCCAGCATGCGCCTGCTCGTGCGCGCCACCATCGAGTCCGATCAATACGAGGTGTTGGAGGCGGGCGATGGCGAAGAAGCCTGGGACCTGATCCGGCAGTACAAGCCCTCGGTGATCCTGCTCGACGTCCAGATGCCCGGACGTACCGGCCTCGAGGTGCTCGCGTTGATCAGGAGCGACCCCAGCCTCAAAGCAACTCGCGTGATCATGCTGACCGCCAAGGCACTCAAAGCCGACATGGAGCTGGGCCTCACAGCGGGCGCAGACCTGTACCTGACCAAGCCGTTCTCGCCTCTCGACCTGCTCACCCTCGTCGACGAAGCCCTCGGCCAGTGGCAAACGTCGCTGCCGCCTGGAACCCTCTTCAAACCGGCGGCCTGAGCCTCAGAGAGGTTTCTCGAAGCAAACGCTCGTCGGCATGCCGGCATATTCGTCGAAACAATCGAAGGCCTTGAATCCAGCCCCGCGGTACAGGCCGATCGCCTCCTCCTGATACACGCCTGTCTCCAGCACCAGGCGCTCGGCTCCCATCGTTCGGGCAGCGCTCTCGAGATGGTCGAGGATCTCCCTGGCGACTCCTCGGCCGCGCATCTCCGGCTCGACGTACATGCGCTTGACCTCGATCGTGGTGGCGTCACGTCTGCGCAGCGCCCCGCAGCCGACGGCCTTTCCGTCAGCGCGCGCGATCACGAAGGTGCCGACCCCGGGCGCGACGTGCTCCGCCTTCAGGTGCGGCCCAAACCTCTGCTCAGGCGCGTAGCGGCTCGCCAAATGGGCATCGAGCGCAGCCACCAGCCGGTGCGCATCGGGCGAGTCGAATGGCTCGGTGGCGATCGCGACATTCATCCGGTTCCTTAGAGTACTGGCGTGGCAAGCCACGGAGTCATCGCCGCGATACACGACGCGATCGCCTCGCGCCGAGTGTCAGCCGAGGAGGTGGTGCGCCACGCGCTCGAACGCATCGAAAGCCTGGACGGGGCGATCAACGCGGTCGTTGCCTTACGCGCCGACGAAGCCATCGCCGAAGCGCGAGCCCTCGATCAAGCCGGGGGAGCTGGAGGAGCGCTGGCTGGTGTGCCTGTCCTGGTGAAGGACCTCGAAGACGTCACCGGCATGCGGACCACGCAGGGCTCGGTGCTGTTTGCGGACGAGCCGCCCGCCAAGGGCGACGGCCTGGTGCCGTCGCGCCTGCGAGCCGCCGGCGGCATCGTGGTGGGCAAGACGAACCTGCCCGAGTTTGCGTCTGAAGGCTTCACATCCAATCTGCTTTTCGGCACCACCCGCAATCCATGGGCGCTCGACTGGTCGCCAGGCGGTTCGAGCGGCGGTTCGGCCGCGGCGATCGCGGCGGGCATGGCGCCAATCGCCACAGCGACCGACGGCGGAGGCTCGATACGCATCCCTGCCGCGTTCTGCGGCCTGGTCGGGATCAAACCCACCAATGGCGTGATCGGCCGCCGGCCGATCCCCGACTGGATCGACTTCTCCACCGATGGGCCTCTTGCCACCACAATGGCCGACCTGCGTTTGCTGCTGTCGATCGAGAGCGGCCCGGTCGCGGGAGACCCGACCGCGCTGCCGTTTCCATACCCGGTCGCAGGCGAGCGGCCTTCGAAGGTATTCGCGTCGTCAAGGCTCAGCGGTGAGGGGCCTTTACCAGATGCTGTCGCCACCGCTTTTGAGGCCGCGCTCGAGGCCGCGGCACGCGTATTTGGAACCCGCATCGAACACGTTGAGCCTGATGTGCTGTGGCCGGACGGCGGCCCGGTGGACGAATGGGTGGTGCTGGCCGCTGTCGAGCACGTTCACCGGCTGGGTCGGGAATTCGTCCAGGCCGGCCTCGACAGGATGTATCCATCGGCGCGGAGCTTCATGGAGTACGGTCTTGGGCTTTCGATCGACGACTACATGGCGGCGCGGCGGCGGCGTTTTGACTATGTGAGGCAGATGGACGAGCTTCTCGGCGCCGACGCGGTCATCCTGTCTCCAACGGTCGCGTCGACCGGGTTCCTGGCCGACGGCCGCCTGACCATGGAGGAGGAGCCGGGCATGCTCCCCAGCAACGTTTACAACACCGAGGTGGCCAACATGACGGGCCTCCCGGCCATCTCGCTTCCGGCAGGGATCAGCCCAAACGGCGTCCCGTTCGGTTTGCAGGTGATGGCTCCCCGATTCCGCGACGGCTTGCTTCTCGATCTCGCCGAGGCGTGGGAAAGGGAGCGGCCGTGGCCGCTGGTGGCGCCGGGCTACGAATCGTTTGAGGTCGCCCTGGGTCTTCGCGTCACGCGATGACAGGGGATCCGCCGGAGAAAACCTTCGTCTTGTTTCCCGAAGGCGCATTCGGGCCGACGAACAACTGCATCGGCATCGGCGATGTGCTCCGGCGCCGTGGACATCGGGTCGTTTTTGTCATCGAGGAGTCCTTCAAGGGCACGCTCGAGGCCAAGGGGTTCGAAGAGCGACTCATGCGCCTCGGGCCGGCACCCCAGGGGGGTGTGTCCGGATCCGGCTCCGCCGGGCCGGACGCCTCAAGAGGGGATGTCCCCCCTCAAATCGAACCTGAGGTGCCAGGACAGTTCTGGAAGGATTTCATCCGCGATACGGCGCCGGTCTTTCGCAAGTCGACCCTGGAGCAACTCGAAGGTTTCATCGCGCCCACCTGGCAGGCCCTCGTCGACGGCGCTCGCTATGTCGACCCGCGCCTCGCAGAGATTTTCGACGAGCTGATGCCTGACGTGATCATCGAGGACAACGTGGTTGGCTTTCCGGCCATCGCCGCGAGCGGCCGGCCCTGGGTGCGCATCGCATCGTGCAACCCGCTCGAGCTCAAGGACCCCGACCTGCCGCCGGTGTTCTCGGGCTACGCGATCGATGACAGGTCCGGCTGGAACGAATTTCGCGAAGAGTACAAGCGCCGGGTTGTTCAGCTGCAGGAGGACTTCTCGGAGTTCTGCGTCGAGCAAGGCGCGTCGCGGCTGCCTGAGCTCGAGTTCATCGACGAGTCGCCGTGGCTCAACCTCTACCTGTATCCCGCGGAGCTCGACTACCCGCGAAGCAGAGCTCTGCCTGCCACCTGGCACAACCTCGAGACGAGTGTTCGCTCCACCGATGCGCCATGGCAACCGCCAGGTGACGGGTCCGGCCCGCTGATCTACCTGAGCCTTGGCTCACTCGGCTCGGCTGACGTCCCGCTCATGGAACGGCTCGTTGACGTCCTCTCACGCACGCCGCATCGCTACGTGGTGAGCAAGGGTCCACAGCACGAGGTATATGAGCTCGCCGCCAACATGGTCGGCGCGGAGTTCCTGCCGCAGACGTCGATACTCCCCCACGTCGACCTCGTCATCACGCACGGTGGCAACAACACGACGACCGAGTGCATGTACTTCGGCAAGCCGATGATCGTGCTGCCCATCTTCTGGGACCAGCACGACAACGCCCAGCGCGTCCACGAGACGTCGCATGGGGTGCACCTGCCCACGTACTCGTTCGAGGAGGAAGAGCTTGTCGGAGCGATCGACCGCCTGCTCGGCGACACCTCGTTGAGGCGCCGGATGCAGGCAGCGTCGGCACGTCTGCAGGCGCGACCCGGCACGCGGCGCGCCGCAGACCTGATCGAAGAGGTCGCTGCCGGCTGAAGCCTTGGTCTAGGCCCTGGTGCGGCCGGTTCGTGGCAGCGACGCACTAAACTGCCAGCGGCCATGACGCAATCGCATGCTGGGCAGGTGACAGGCGTCAGCCCGTTTCGAACCGCCTGGTTCGAGGTCGCCAAGATGGAGGCCGGCGTGTACCTGGTCTCCGAACCCGGCCACGTCAACTCCTGGCTCATCGAAGGCTCGAAGAGCGCCGTGCTTTTCGATACGGGCCTGGGCGTCGCCAACATCCGCAAAGTTGCCGAAGCGATCACGCCTCACAAGCTCCTCGTCGTCAACTCGCACTACCACTTCGACCACACGGGGGGAAACCGTTTCTTCGACGAGTTCGCGATCCACAGACTCGGCGGTGATCTCGTGTCGAAACCGTCTCCGCCGGAGCTCGCCGAGGGCTACATGGCCTACGCGAAACGGCTCCTCGAGGCCTGGGGGCCATACCGGGAGGCCGACGACCTCTACTTCCACATGCTCACCGCCGAGCGCATGATCCGAGAGTTCCCAGGAGGCTTCGATCCCGACCGTTATGAGGTGGTGCCGAGCATCCCCACCCGCCTTCTCGACGAGGGCGATGTGCTCGACCTCGGCGGCCGCAAGCTCCAGGTGCTCCACACGCCCGGGCACTCGGCGGACTGCATCTGCCTGTTCGACGAGGCCAACGGGCTCCTGTTCGGCGGCGACACCATCAACACCGGACCGATCTACGCACAGATGGAGGACTCGGACCTCGAGAAGTTCGCACGATCGACGGCCCGGCTGGCGCAGATGGCGGATGCCTACCGCCGCGTCTTCGTGTGCCACTTCCTGCGGTTCGACGAACCGTCGGTCCTGGTCAGGGAGATCGCCGCCGGCTTCGAGACCCTGCTCGCCGGCGAGGCGTTCATCCGCGACAACGTCGACTGCTTCAATCAACCGGTGAAGGAGGCGTGCTTCGAGCACTTCTCGGTTTTCATCCCGGCCGGAGAGCCGACCAAGCTGTAGCGCGTCGCCGGTTTACACCGCGGCCCTGAGCTCTTTCTCCACCCGCGTGATGGCCCGATCCAGGACCAGGACGATCCTGTCGATTTGCTCATTGCTGATGACAAACGGCGGCGACATCGCCAGCACATCGCCCGTCAAGGGCCGGACGATCACGCCCTCATCGAGCGCGGCCAGCCACACGCGCCGTGCTGCGCCGGCGGCGGTCTCGAACAGCTCCTTCGTGGCACGATCGCGCACGAGCTCGATGGCGGCGACCAGGCCGAGGCCGCGCACGTCTCCCACGATCTCGTGCGACCGCAGCTCCTGGAGGCGCTTCAACAGGTAGGCGCCCCGCTCGGCGGCTCTTTCCACGAGATGCTCGTCCTCGAGTATCTGCAGATTTCGCAAAGCGACTGCGCAGGCTGTCGGGTGGCCGCTGTAGGTGAACCCGTGCTGGAACGGCCCCTTGGCAGTTTTCAACGTGTCGTGGACGGCATGGGTCAG
The DNA here is from genome assembly GCA_036512415.1 of Candidatus Dormiibacterota bacterium. Lineage (GTDB taxonomy): Bacteria > Chloroflexota > Dormibacteria > Dormibacterales > Dormibacteraceae > Palsa-872. The sequence continues at coordinate 22,219 of DATCAV010000101.1, forward strand.
CATCACCCCTGACAGCGGCAGGTACCCGCTGGTCACGCCTTTGGCGAACACCATGAGGTCCGCCTGGACGTTCCAGTGCTCCATTGCAAACCAGCGACCTGTCCTGCCGAAGCCCGTGATGACCTCGTCGGCGATGAGCAACAGCCCGTACTTGGTGCACACCTGGCGCAGCAAGGGGAAGTAATCCGGGGGTGGCACGATCACGCCTCCCGCGCCCTGCACCGGCTCGGCGACGACAGCTGCCACGGTGTCCGCGCCGGCTTTCAGCACGACTTCCTCCAGCGCCTTGACATAGGCCTCGCCGGCGGAACCCGTGCCGGAGTACCGGTAAGGGTCGGGCGAGGGCGCATGGAGAAAGCCAGGGGCGAGCGGTTCGAAGCCCTTCCAGAAATTCGCGAGTCCCGTGGCGCTGGTCGCGCCGTAGGTCAGGCCGTGGTAGTCGCGAATCCTCGAGACGATGTTCACCCGCCCCGGCTCGCCACGCAGCTTCCAGTACAGTCGCGCGATCTTATATGCGGTGTCGTTGGCCTCGGCCCCGCCGGAGGCGAAGTAGGTGACCTCGAGCTCGCCGGGCGCCAGCTCTGCCAGCTTCGCGGCCAGCTCGATGGCCGGCTTCGTGCTGAACCCGCCATAAGCCGAGCTGAAGGCGAGCGATTTCATCTGCGTCGCTGCCGCCTCAGCGAGCTCGGCCCGGCCGTAGCCGACGTTCACGTTCCAGAGGGAGGCCATGCCGTCGATGTACTCGCGGCCCTCGACGTCGGTGAGGGTGGCGCCGCTGCCGCTCGCGAACATCAGTTGGGGAATCGTCCCGACAGGTGCATCGAGATCGCCCTGCGGGTGCAGCCAGTGAGTCCGGTCGAGCTCGTAGAGCCGGCTCGCCTCCTGCGCCGAGAGTTCGAAAGCTTTGTTTTGGACCTCCAGAGAGTAGGTCGGCTGCCCTCGTGCGTCAAGGAATTTGAACCTGGCGCGCCTGCTTCCACCCTGAATATCCATGGTGGAAGGGCCATGCTTCGACATGGCGACTTTTGCGGGGTCTCGCGTAAACCCATACCAGTGAGGATTCAGCTCAAGTCTCCAGTTCTCCTGTCATGACTCAGGCGGAGATTTGGCGCGCCGTGGCTGCTCCGATCGAGGTTCGCCCGCGCGCAGCCCCGCCTGCAAAGGTTTCTGTACTGCAGGTGGAGCCCCGGAGACCGCCGCAGCCTGATTCGCAGGCTCGCAAGCCTTTCTGTTACGCCAGTTATTACAGGTATCCGGCCCTGTCGCCGTTAAGCATCTTGTGATCCCTGCCGAATTGCGCCCAATCGTGGAGTTCAGCGGTGTCACCCGAGCGTACGGCGCCCGCCTGGCGCTCGATGACGTCAGCCTGGCGCTGGAGCCGGGCGAGCTGACGTTTCTAGTTGGCCCCAGTGGCGCCGGCAAGACCACCTTCCTGAAGCTGATCAACCGAGAGCTTCGCCCCACCAAGGGCGAGGTGTGGGTCGACGGCATCCCTGCCCACTCGATGAAAGCCTCGCGGGTCGCCGAGCTGCGGCGGCGGGTTGGCGTCGTGTTCCAGGACTACAAGCTCCTGCCAAGGCTGACCGCGAAGGAGAACGTCGCCTTCGGGCTCCAGGTCGGCGACCTGCGGATCTCGGACGCCGAGGCCATGGATCGCGCGCTCGACGCGCTCGAGGCAGTGGGTCTTGGGGACCGCGGCTCCAGCTTTCCGAACCAGCTGTCCGGAGGGCAGCAGCAGCGCGTCGCCGTGGCCCGGGCGATGATCACCCAGCCGCGGGTCCTCATCGCCGACGAGCCGACCGGCAACCTCGACATGGAAACTGCCTGGCAGATCATGGCGCTGCTCGAGAACATCGCCACCTTCGGCACCACGGTGCTCGTGGCCACCCACAACGTCGAGATCGTGAGGCGGCTTCAGCGCCGCATCCTGACGCTGGTCGAGGGTCGCCTCGTGCGCGACCAACCCGCGGGCGGGATTGGCAGGATGGAATGGCTGGCCTCGGCATCGTCGTGAGGGGCAACTCGCGAGGGGGCAGAGGCACGACTGCTCGGGTCATTGCCGGAAACACGCTGCGCTACCTGTTCTTCGGAGCCGCCCGCAACTGGTTCCGAAACATCGGCAGCATCGCCCCGGCGCTGGGCTCGATGACGCTCCTCCTGCTGATGGCAGGCGTTGCCGGGCTGAGCGGCTTCGCGCTCAACAACCTCGAGCAGATCGAATCCGGCCAGGCCTCGCTGCTGCACGTCTACATTCGCGATGGCGCCCCCAGCCCCGACGTCAACTCTCTTTGGGATCGGCTCGCCGCCGATCCCCGTGTCGCCAGGGTGGACTACGTGACGAGGGCACAAGCGCTCGAGCGAGCCCAGACCATCCCCGGCCTGCCACAGCTCGCGGACGCGAGCCAGAGCAATCCCTTCCCAGCGAGCCTCGACGTGCAGGTCAAGAGCATCGACGACGTGGCGGCGATCGCCGCCTACGTCCGAACGGACACCGCTGTCGATCCCGTCTACCCGACGTCGTATGACAAGGGCGCCTACCAGCGCATCCAGGCCGTGATCTTCGGCATCGCAGTGGCCGGGCTCGCCTTCCTGGCGGTGCTCGCGTTCGTGGCGATCACCGTGACCATCAACAGCGTCAGAGCGGCCATCCACGCGCGCCGCGACGAGGTCACGATCATGCAGCTCGTGGGAGCGCCGCGCTGGATGGTGCGCGGGCCGTTCGTCGTCGAAGGCGCCATCACCGGAGCCCTGGCCGGCGCGGCCGCGGGTCTTGCGACTTTTGGCCTGACTATGGCCGGCATCTCGGCCGGCGCGGACACGTTCGCGCGCTTTGCCCCTGGGGTCACTATCAGCGTTGCGGCGATGGCCGCGGTGATCGTGCTGGCGACGGGCGTCGGCCTCGGTTCGGGATCCTCGTTGGTCAGCGTGCGAAGGCACCTGGAGTCGTGAAGGGCCTGCTCGTCGCCCTTGGCCTGGCGGTGGTTTTGCTTGGGGCCGGCCCGATCGGAGCGGCCGCTGCGGCGCCTGGCACAGATCCAGCAGGCCAGAAGGCGGTGATCGACCAGATCAGGGCTCAGCTGGGCAGCAACCTGGCCGATGCGATGGCCGCCCAGCAGCAGCTCAAGCAGTCGCTCATCGACAACACGAACCAGCAACACGACGTCCAGGGCCAGATCGCCGATGCCCAGCAGCAGATCAACGACCTCGATGTGGAGATCGCCGCGTCCCAGGTCCGCGAGGCAATGCTCGGCCTTCGAATCGACTCGGAACGCGGGCAGCTGCGCGAGCTGGCGAAGGCGATCTATACGGCGCCGACCTCGGTGCTCGTGATCCTTGGGCAGGCGCAGAGCCTGAGCGACCTGCTGACGCGCATCTCCGACCTGAACGTGGCCGGCTCGCGAGCCGCTGAGCTCAAGCAACAGCTCGCATCCGACCTCACGGACCAGCAGGCCGAGCGCACGCAGCAGCAGACGGATCGAGAAGCGCAGGTCGCCCTGCGGGACAAGCTCGCCTCCGAGCTGGCGCAGCTGCGCAAGCTGCACACACAGCAGGAGAAGTCGATGCGCCAGCTCCAGGCGAAGATCGACGAGACCCGTTGGGAGATCGCAGTGCTCAGGTCCCAGTCGGCAAAGCTGGCGCAGGCGATGGCGGACATGCTGCAGCAGCAGCAGGACGCCATCATCGCCGCGGCGATGCAATCGGTCTGGACTCAGGTCCAACTCTGGACTCAGTCGAATAGCGTCGACCAGATCCCCGCGAGCGCCGGGCACTCGACCAAGTACCGCTTCATCTGGCCCGAGCCAAAGGCACTGATCTCCCAGGGCTTCGGCCCGAGCCACCTGGCGCTCGAGCCGCCATATGCCGGCTATCCGCACTTTCACACCGGCATCGACCTGGTCGAGCCATTCGGGTCGCCGGTCATCGCCGCCGACGACGGGGTGGTCGCGCTGGTCGGCAGCTCGAGCCAGGGCTACGGAAGGTATGTGGTCATCGCCCATTCCGGCGGCCTCGACACGCTGTACGGCCACCTGTCGACTGCCCTGGTCAAGGTCGGGCAACTGGTGGTCCAGGGCCAGACGATCGGGCTCGAGGGCTCGACCGGGAATTCAACCGGGCCGCACCTTCACTTCGAGCTGCGTATCAAGCAGCAGCCGATCGACCCGACTCCCTACCTGCCGCCTGGCGCGCCGTCAGCGTTCAACGCCTAACCAGGCCGGCGCACTGACCGGCCGGAAACCTGGCCGCGGCCACACGTGCCAGTACTGGGTGAGGACAGGCTCGCTCAGCCGGCCAGCACGCGAGCGACGCGAGCCGCGACCCGCGCGTTGTTGACAACAAGGTCGACGTTCAGCTCGAGGGATCGCCCGCCCGACAGCTCGGCCACGCGCGCGAGAAGGCGAGGCGTTGCCTCGGGACCGACGACATCGGACACATCGCGGAGTGCACGCTGCACGATCTCCTCCGCACCCTCGAGCTCGCCGGGCGGCGGTATCGCGACCACCACGCCGCGCGAGCCCGTCGCCCAGGCCGCGCTCAACACAGCCGCCGTCTCTTCCGGTCCATCGACTCGCGTGTGGACAGGGCAGCCGCTGTGCCGGCTGTAAAAAGCAGGGAGCTCGTCGCAACCGTATCCGAGCACTGGAACCGAAAGGCTCTCCAGCCTCTCGAGCGTGTAGGAGAGGTCAAGGATGCTCTTGGCTCCGGCGCAGAAGACAGCAACGCTCGACCGCCCAAGCTCGACGAGGTCGGCCGATTGGTCCTCCGGGTGGCCGCGATGCACCCCGCCGATGCCCCCGGTCGCGAAGCAACGGATGCCGGCCATCTCCGCAGCGCGCATCGTTGCCGCGACGGTGGTGGCGCCGACCGCATTGCGCACCAGGGCGTGGCCGAGATCGCGAGAGCTCACCTTGACCGCTCCGTTCGCGATGCGCTCGACCTCGGCGTCGGTCAAGCCGACCACGATCTGGCCGTCCAGCACGCCGATCGTCGCGGGCACCGTGCCTTCCTTTCTGATGGCCGACTCGCAGTCGCGCGCTGCTCGCAGGTTGTGAGGGGCGGGGAGCCCCTGTCCCACTATCGAAGTTTCGAGCGCGACCACGGGACGGCCGCGCGCAAGCGCGTCCGCCACCTCAGCCGAGATTCGCAACAGGTCGCTCAACTCGGCCGGGCCCCGGCCCTGGTCACAGCGCCCGAGGCCACGACCACCGCTTTCTCGGCCGCCTCGACAGGAGTCGCGCCGTCGAGGTAGGCGACGCAGAATGCCGCGGCCAGGGCATCCCCGGCGCCGGACGCGTCCACCTCCTTCACCCGCGGCGAAGGAACGTGCTTGCCCGCAACGCGGCAGCCTTGGGCTCCCATCTTCAGCACCGGCACGGTCGCCAGGTCCTCCATGGGCACGCCCAGAGTTTCAGATTCGGCCGTGGTCCCGAACAGCACGTCAGGTTTCAGCTCGGCGAGGTCGGCGGCAAAACGCGCGGGGCCGTACTCCTTCAGACCCGCCACCGAGGACAGGTCGATCGACAGCAGCCCGCGGTTGCTCCGCACGAGCTCGATCGCCAGCCGCGCCGCCGCCGCCAATGGCTCTACGAACAGCGAGTAGGAAGGCACGTGGATCAGGTTGACGCCGCGGAACCACGGTTTCCGCAGGTCGTTGGGCTTGAGGCCCGCGCTGGCGCCGCGCTGGGTCGCCATCGTCCGCTCCCCGTTCGGGCCGACCAGGACCGCGATCATGCCGGTGGGTTCGGCGCCCGAGACGGCGAAGACCTCGACCCCCAGCGCCTCGACCTCGCTCACGAGCCGCCGGCCGCGATCATCGTCGCCGACCCGGGTGACGAGCCGAACCGGCGAGCCGAGGGCCGCCACCCAGGAGCAATAGTTGGCAGCCTGCCCGCCGCCGCCTACTCGGATCACGGCAGGGTTGTCGTCATTGGGCCGCAGCCGTCCCGAAGGGACGATCGTGATGTCGAGGACGAGGTCGCCTATGGACAGGATCATCGGTGCCCCCGAGGATAGCCGCGTCTCGCTTAGCGCATTGCTCGCTTCACGGTCTCGACGATTCGTGCCACGGTCGGCATCGCCCCATCCTCCATCGGCTGCGCCGCCGGCAAGGGGACGTGCGGCGTCGTGATTCGGACGATGGGTCCATCGAGATCGTCGAAGCACTCTTCGGCGGCGATCGACACAATCTCCGCACCCCACCCGCACAGCCGGGGGTTCTCCTCGACCGTGAACAGGCGTCCTGTTTTGCTCACCTCGCCGAGGATCGTGCGCGTGTCGAGTGGAACCAGACACCTGACATCGACCACGGTCGCGTGGATGCCGGCACGCTCGAGCTCGGCTGCCGCGGCCAACGCCCTCGGCACCATGGCGGCAAGGGCCACGATCGTGCAGTCCTTACCGTCGCGAAGGACCCTGGCGGTGCCCAGTGAATCGACATGCTCTCCATCGGGGACCTCGCCCTTGATGCCGTATAGCGACTTCTGCTCGAAGAAGAGGACCGGGTCCGGGTCGCGGATGGCTGCCGCCAGCAGGCCTTTGGCATCGGCGGGTGTGGACGGTGCGACAACCTTCAGGCCCGGCACCGCCATCGCCCAGTTCTCCAGGCTCTGAGAGTGCTGCGCGCCGAAGCGCGACCCGCCACCGTTGGCGGTCCGGATCACCAGTGGCAGCGACACCTGTCCGTCGGTCATGTACCTGGTCTTGGCCACCTGGTTCGCGATCATGTCCCAGCACGTCGCGAGGAAGTCCGAGAACATGATCTCGACGACCGGCCTTAGCCCAGTCATCGCGGCGCCCATCGCCGCCCCGACTATCGCTTGCTCCGAGATCGGCGTATCGCGAACGCGCTCGGTTCCGAATTTGTCGAGCAATCCGACGGTGGCCTTGAAGACGCCACCGGCCGCGGCCACGTCTTCACCGATGAAGTAAACGGTTGGGTCGCGCTCCATCTCTTGCGCGATGCCCGCGGCCACCGCTTCGCGAAATGTCAGTTCCGCCACGCCGAGCCTCCATCGCTCCAGACCTGGCTCTCGATGTCCTCGATGCGGGCGTGCGGCGCATTGCGCGCCTCTTCAGTTGCGAGGTCGACCTTTTGGCGGGCCTCCTGTTCGATCTTGGACAGCATCGCTTCGTCAATTCCGGTGGAGGCGAGGCGCTCGCGGTACTGCTTGATGGGATCGCGGCTCATCCATTCGCGCACCTCTTCCTTGGGCCGGTAGGAGGCCGGATCGCCACGCGAATGGCCACCGTGGCGGTACGTGAGCGCTTCCACCAGCGACGGCCCTTCACCAGAGCGAGCCCTGGCGATGGTGCGGGAGGCGGTTTCGTACATGACATCGGCGTCGTTCCCGTCGACCAGGATTGCCTCCAGGCCGTAGGCCGCTGCGCGGTCCGCGGCAGGGTGCGCCACAGCAGTCACCGATTCGATTGGCGTGTACTCCATGTACCTGTTGTTCTCGCAGACGAAAACGACGGGTAGCTTCCAGACCACGGCCAGGTTGAGCGCCTCGTGGAAGGCTCCGATGTTGGTGGTCCCGTCACCGAAGAAGCACACGGCGACCTGGCCCGACTTGCGCACCTGCGCCGACCAGGCAGCGCCGGCAGCGATGGGCAGATGGGCGCCGACGATGGCGTATGAACCCATGGCGCCGTGGGTGACGTCGGTCAGGTGCATCGAACCGCCTTTGCCATGGAGCATGCCGTTGGCACGGCCGAGCAGCTCGCCCATCGCTGCCGCCATCGAAGCGCCGCGCGCCAGCGTGTGCCCGTGACCGCGATACGTGCAGAACGTGTAGTCGTCCTTGCGCATCGCGACTGCAAAGCCGGCGGCGATCGCCTCCTGGCCGAGGGCGAGGTGGCTCGTGCCCTTGATCAGGTTCTCCATGAAGAGGTCGTAAGCGCGCTGCTCGAAATCTCGGAGCTCGACCATGAGCTGGTAAAGCCGGAGTCGGGTCTTGTCATCGATTTGACCCACGTCAGCAGATGCCTTGGTCGCGCGGGCTTTCAATATTTGTTCGCGATCATCAGCTCTTCCGCAGGAAAGAGAGTGATCACCTCATGCCCGGTGGCCGTCACCACGAGCTCCTCTTCGATCCGCGCCGCGGAGTGCCCGTCGTCGGCAGGGCAGTACGTCTCCAGCGCGAAGACCATGCCCTCCTTGATCTCCACCGGGTCCTTGAGCGAGTTGAGCCGGCTGATAATCGGGCGCTCGTGCAGCGCCACCCCGAGCCCGTGTCCAAACTGGAGCGCGAACGCCTCCATCTCACTGTCGAACCCGAACTCCTGCGCCTTCGGCCAAACCTTGGCGATCTGGTCCGTGCTCACGCCAGGCTTCACCAGCTCGATGGAAGCGTCGATCCACTCGCGCGCCTGCTTGTAAGCGTCGCGCTGGCTCTGCGTCGCGCGCCCCACGTTGAACGTCCTGTAGTAGCAGGTGCGATAGCCGTTGAACGACTGGATGATGTCGAAGAAGGCCTGGTCCCCCGGACGGATAAGCCGGTCGGAAAAGACATGCGGGTGGGGATAGCCTCGCTCGCCTGAGACTGCGTTGATGGCCTCGACGTCATCCGAGCCCATGTCGTAGAGCTGCTTGTTGGCGATCGCCACGAGCTCGTTCTCTCGGATCCCGGGCTTGAGGGCCTCGAAGATCGTCTGATAGACGCCATCCACCATCGCCGCGGCCATGCTCAGCAGGGTGATCTCGTCCTTTGACTTGATCTGGCGCGCATCCAGCATCGCCTGCTGGCCGTCCACCACCTTGATGCCGCATTTCTGCAGCGCGAAGATCATCGGCAGCTCGGCGATGTCGACGCCCAGCGGCTCGCCGGCGACACCCTGCTCCTGCATGATCTCCTTCACGGTTCGCGCCAGGTCGTCTGACAAACCGGCCTCTGGAGCGACCGAGCCTCGCAGGCCTGTCATCCCTGCGCGGGAGTTTTCCGGTCGCAGCCAGGGCGCGTGCAGCCGGTGAACCTTTGCGGCGGATCCGAAATCCCACAGTATTGGCTCGCCTTTGGGCGTGAGCAATGCGAAGCGCGCCACCTTGTCGCGCGCCCATTCGCCGATATGCGTGCTGGTGATGTAGCGGATGTTGTTCATGTCGAACACCAGCACCGCTCCAAGCCCGGCGTTCGCAATCGCATCGCGGGTGCGCTTCAACCGGTACTCGTGAAGACGGCGGAAATCGACGCGCTCTTCCCAGTCGACATTCATCCGACCCGGTGCCGGTAGCGAAGCGACGGGAAACTCAGCTTTTGACATTTTTGCCACCCTTACCCTTGTCTTCCAACCCATCGGAGACCTTTCGGTTCTCAGGCACCAGCTTGAGGTCGGCGCCCCAGGCTTCCATCTGGAGCAGAGCTGCGAAATCCGCGTCGCCCAACTCGAAGCCGATCATGTTGGTGACGATCTGATGCACGAGTGCCGCCACCGGCATCGGGACGTCAAGCTTGCGGGCGGCCTCGAGGCCGAGCTCGAAGTCCTTGCGCAACAGCTTGCCCGTGAAGGTTGGCGTGAAATCGAGGTTGACGAATGCCGGCGTCTTGTATCGCGTGAACGTTGAACCCATCACGCTGCCATTCAGGAAGTCGAGGTAGTCGGCGCGGGCGATCCCGCCTCGCTCGGCGAGCACGGTCGTCTCGGCCATGATCTGCGTGACCACACCGAGCACGAGGTTGTGACAGATCTTGACCAGGCGAGCTAGCTCGCCTTCGCCGACATAGCTGACATTCCCCCCGAGCATCTGGAGGTAGGGGAGGGACAGCTCGAATGCTTTGCGCGGGCCGGAGACCGCGATGCTCAAGCGCCCTGCGCGCACCACCTTTGGATTGCCGCTGACAGGAGTCGCGAGGAGGGCGCTGCCAACTTCTTCCGCCTTCGCGCGGACCTTCTGCGAGACATCCATGGAAACCGTCGAGGAGTCGATGATCACAGCAGGAACGGGACCACCGTTTGACAGCACACCGTGGGGCCCTGTCGTCACCTCCGCGAAGTCCTGCGAGCCCGCCACCGAGGTGAAGACGATGTCGCGGTCGGCGAGGTCGGCGGGGCGGTCGACAAGCTTGGCGCCGAGCTTGACGAGCGGCTCTGCTTTGGCCCTCGTCCGGTTGTAAACGGCCACATCACAACCGCGTTCGAGGAGCCTGGTCACCAGGGCGTACCCCATCCGGCCGGTGCCGATCCAACCGAGCCTGTGTTTCGAGGACTTCATGGTTTTGGACACTGCCTCCCGACTCAAATCAATGCGTCAGGGTGACGCGCAAACGTTTGTCTACCATACCAGCCCATTTTTCGCTCAAACCTCTACCTACTCCACCGGACTTCGCTGCGCCGGGCGTCCGACCAGCTGCTCATCGGCGCCGGCCACGCTCGACCCCCGCACCACCAGCTGCGGCGCGAACACCACCCGCCTCGGCGTCAGCACTCCCGTCTCGATCTGCTCGAGCAGCATGCGTGCCGCCACGCTTCCGAACTCGTGAATCGGCACGTGGACCGTCGTCAAGCCGGGGATCAGCCGGCCTGCGAGGGGGATGTCGTTATACCCGACGATCGCGAGATCCTCCGGGATGCGCAGGCCCCTCTTGCGCGCCACTCCGTAGGCGCCGATTGCGGTCATGTCGGTCACCGCATAGATCGCGGTCGGGGGTTGGCTCAGCGACAGCAGGCGTTCCATGGCCTGGGCCCCGCCCTCCTCGACAAAGCCTGACTCGACGAGCAGGTCAGGGTCGGCAGGAATCCCTGCCTCCGCCAGGGCGGCGTGATAGCCCTTGCGGCGAAGCACGCCTGTGCTGACCGTCGGCTGGCCGGCCAGGTGGCCGATTCGAACGTGGCCGAGGCCGATCAGGTGCTGTGTGGCGAGGGTGGCGCCCATCACGTCATCGGAGCCGACGAACGGGTCGACGCCTTCCTCGCTGAACCGGTTGACGAGCACGTAAGGGGTGCGCTGGTGGCGGAGCCAACGCACGGCTGGGTCCTTCAGAAACGTGCTTGCCAGGATCACGCCGTCCACCCGACGGGCGGCGAGGCTGTGCAGGTGAGCACGCTGGCGCTCGGGGATTCCGTCGGTGTTGCAGAGCAGCACCTGGTAGCCACGCGGCGTCGCGCCGTCCTCGATGCCGCGGAACAGGGCTCCGAAGAGTGGGTTCGTGATGTCGGGGATGACCACAGCCAGCACCAATGTCTGGCGCAGCTTCAGTCCGCGGGCGACACCGTTGGGTCGATACTCGGTCTCACGAAGAAGGGCTTCGATTCGAGTCCGAGTCGTCGCTGCGATACGCAATCCGGGGTCGCTGTTGGCGACGCGCGACACTGTCGAAGGGTGCACGTTGGCCCGGGCCGCGAGCTCTTTCAGCGTTACAGGCATGGCTCGCAGCGTTGCATTGACATTTCGTTTCGCCCGTGCCTAACATAGAGCAATCGTTTGTTCACCGCAAGCGCGAACGCGCTGCGAAGCGCCCGTTGATGGCAAGGAGCGAAGCATGCGAAGGGCTTTGATCGCAACTGTGGCGGGCGCCGGCCTGGCCCTCACCGCATGCGGTGCGGGAACGGCGACGGCAACCCCTACGCCAGGCGCTCCCATAACCATTGGCGTGTCCGTTTCGCTTACGGGCGACTTCTCCAGCGACGGTCCCGCTTTGGAGAAGGGATACGACCTCTGGGCTGAGGATGTCAACAAGAAAGGTGGCCTTCTGGGTCACCAGGTCACGATGAAGTACGTGGACGATACCAGCAGCACTCAGCAGGTGGTGACGAACTACCAGAACCTGATCTCGTCAGAGAAGGTCGCGCTAGTCTTCGGACCCTATTCGAGCCTGCTGACGAAACCGGCGGCCACCCTTGTCGACCGTCTCGGTTACGCGTTTCCGGAGCCGGCCGGCGGGGCGCCGTCAGTGTTCGCGCTTGGCCTGCACTCGCTCTTCTTCGTACAGCCAGCGGCGATCGAGGACAACCTGGTCAGCTACACCAACTGGGTGCTCTCGCTGCCTGCAGACCAGCGACCCAAGACCGTTGCATATGCGACCGAGGACGATCCCTTCACGCAGCCTCAGATCGACAAGGCCAAAAAGCTCCTGGAGGCGGCGGGAATCCAGACCGTCTCTTACAAGGTGTATCCGGCCGAGACCACCGACTTCACGCCTCTCGCCCTCAAGGTGGCCAGCTCGCACGCCGACGCTGTAATCCTCGGCACCCAGGTGCCTGACGCCATCGCCTTCGTCAAGACGTTCATCTCGCAGCACTACAACCCGAAGACGATCATCGAGACCGCCGGGCCCGACCAGGGGTCCCAATACTCCGACAAGCTCGGCGCCAACACCGAGGGAATCATGGTGCCGGCGGGTTGGACCTCCGGCTCGCAGGCGTACGGCAACCCGACTTTCGTCGCCGAGTACATAGCCAAGTACGGCGGCACGGCCGCTGACATGAGCGCGGACTCTGCCGAGGCCTATAGCGTCGGCCAGGTGGTCGAGCAGGCCGCGACGAAGGCGAACAGCATCGACAATCAGAAGCTGATCGACACCCTTCACACGGGGACCTACCAGACGGTGCAGGGCCCGATGGGTTGGGATTCGGTCGGCAAGCCCCAGGGTGGAGTTGGCGTCTTCGTCGAGCAGTGGCAGAACGGCAGCGCGGTCTTCGTCTACCCGCCGTCAGTGGCCGCGGCCCAGCCCGAATACCCGAAGCACGACTGGCAGTAACTGAACGAGGGACGGTGCGCCAAGGCCGCCGTCCCTCCATCAACCTGGGCTCCACGTCATGACCCTGATCCTGGAAGCGGCGGTGCTGGGCGTCCTCACCGGGGGGGTCTACGCCCTGATGGCGTCCGGCCTGACTTTGATCTTCGGCGTCATGCGCATCATCAACGTCGGCCACGGCGCTCTCGTCATCCTCGGCGCCTATCTCAGCTTCGTCCTGTGGCGCAACATGGGCGTCGATCCCTTCGTGAGCTTGATCGTCACGATGCCCGTCATGTTCATCCTGGGCGTCATCCTGCAGATCGTCTTCGTGCGTCCTTTGAAAACAGACCGCGAAGCCCTGTCCGTGCTGGTCACGTACGCGCTGGCGCTAGGAATCGAGGGCCTGCTCGGTTACTTCTTCACATCCAACTACGTGCAGATCACCGCGTGGTACGACACGGCGAGCTTCCCGGTCGGCGATTTTCATATCACGTACGTGTACGTCTACGGATTTCTCCTCTGCCTGGCCATCCTGGGTGCGATATTTCTCATGCTCTATCGCACCACGTTCGGTGCCGCCATCAGGGCGACGATGCTCAACCGGACAGCCGCACAGCTCGTCGGCATCGACGTCGACCGCGTCTCGGCTGTCACCTTCGGCATCGGCATGGCGACCGCAGCCGCGGGTGGCGTGGTGTTCGGGATCACGAACGCCTTCAACCCGGGCAGCCACTACGACCTGATCTCACGACTGCTGACGATCATCGTCCTGGGCGGTCTGGGCAGCCTTCGCGGGGCGGTGATCGCCGCCCTCGTGATGCTGGTGATCCAGGACATCACTGCGGTCGTGATCTCGCCGGTGTGGGCGGCCTTTGTCTTCTTCGTCGTCCTCGTCGCCGTGCTGCTGTTCCGACCCCAGGGCCTTTTCGGTATCACCGTGCGTGACCGCGTGTGAAGCGCGCCACCAACACTCGCGTCCTGACTGCGGGCGGCCTGGTCCTGCTGGTAGGGCTGGCATTGGCGCTGCCGGCGATCGCGCCTGATTCGGCGACCACGAACATCGCCGTCTTCACGATGATGTATGTGGGGCTGGCGACCGCCTGGAACATCATGGGCGGCTACACCGGCTACATCTCACTCGGCCATGCGGGCTTCTTCGGCTTCGGGTCTTACGCGCTGGGCCTCTTGCTGGCCAGGCTGGCGATCGCCGGCGGCTACACGGTGTTCCTCTTCGTTCCCGTCGCCGGCCTGCTCACCGCGCTCCTGGCCGCCGCGGTCGGCTGGTTTGCGTTGCGCACTCGCGCGGCGACCTTTGTGATCGTCACCATCGCGTTCATGTTCATGCTGCAGCTGCTGGCCGAGAACCTGACCAGCCTGACCGGCGGCGGGGCAGGTCTCGGCTTTCCGAACCCGCGGTGGCGCGGCGACTTCTACAACATCCCGTTCTACTACGCGATGCTGGCGCTGGCGCTGCTCGCCCTCGTCGTCTCATGGTCGATCCGCCGCTCGAAGTTCGGCCTTGGGCTGCTGGCAATACGCGACGACGAGGACAAGGCGCTGGCGGTCGGCGTCCCCGCCGGCGCGTTCAAGCTCACCGCCTTCATTGTCAGCGCTGCCCTCGTTGGGATGATCGGCGGCGTCTACGGCTACTACGTGACCTACATCTATCCGCAGTTCGTGGTCGATCCGCTGATCGGCATTTCGATGGTGTTGATGGTGTTCCTCGGTGGGCTCGGTACTGTGTGGGGACCGGTCCTTGGTGCGCTTATCCTCGAACCTGCACAACTCTGGCTGGCATACAACTACGGCGCCAGCCGGCTCTACCTCGTCCTGTACTCGGCCGTCTTCCTGCTCGTCATCCTGCTGATGCCGCAAGGCATCCTCCCCTCTCTTGGAGAATTGATCGCGAGGCGTCGGGCGAGACTCGCGGGCACGGTGGGGGCGGCGCCGTGAGCCTGCTCCAGGTCGATCACCTGAGCAAGCGTTTCGGCGGCGTCGTCGCCGTTGACGACTGCTCGCTTTCGATACCAGCTGGCGGCATCACCGGCCTTATCGGCCCCAATGGTTCGGGCAAGACCACCATCTTCAACTTGATCACTGGCTTCATCGCCAAGGACGAGGGCCGGATCACCTTCAAATCCCATACGATCGACGGCCTCGGACCCGATCGCGTCTATGAACGCGGCATCGGCCGCACCTTTCAGCTCGCCCGCATCTTCCCTCGCCTCACGGCTCTTGAGAACCTACTGGTGCCGATTCGACGCAGGGGCTTGCGCGCGCTTTTCGCCCGCGCCGGCTGGAGCGATGAAAGGACCAAAGCGATGGAGATGCTGGAGTTTCTCGAGATCGGGCACGTCGCAGGTGTGCTCGGTGGATCGCTTTCGTATGGGCAGCGCAAGCTCCTGGAGCTGGGCGCGGTGATGATGGCCGAGCCCGAGCTGGTGCTGCTGGACGAGCCGGCCGGCGGCGTCAACCCGGCGCTGCTCGAACGCATCGCCGACCGCCTCCGCACCCTGAACTCGCGCGGAACCACCTTCCTCATCGTCGAGCACAACATGAGCTTTGTCATGAACCTGTGCTCCGAGGTCATCGTCGTGCAGCGAGGACGCCAGATCGCAAGCGGCAAGCCCGAGGTCGTCCGGAGCGATCCCGCAGTCCTCGACGCGTACCTGGGCGCCTGACATGGCCGCATTGCTCGAGCTGCAAGGCCTGGTTGCCGGCTATGGGGGCGGCGACATCCTGCAAGGGGTCGATCTGATCGTGGACGAGGGAAGCCTGACGTGCATCGTCGGGCCCAACGGCGCAGGGAAGTCGACATTGTTGCGGGTGATCAGCGGCCTGCTGCGCCCGACTCGCGGTTCGGTGAAGTTTCGTCGCGAGTCGATTGCTGCGCTCAGCCCACGTGCAATTCTCAGTCGAGGCATCGTCCAGGTCCCGCAGGAGCGCAGCCTCTTCCCGACGATGACGGTCTGGGAAAACGTGCGCCTGGGGGCTTACACCGTGCGTGACCGGGGCCTGGTCGAGCGGCGCCTGGCGGCGGTGGGGGAGACGTTCCCGATCGTGAAGGAGCGCCGACACGAGCTCGCAGCTTCATTGTCCGGTGGCCAGCAGAAGATCGTGGAGTTCGCGCGCGCGATGATGCTCGACCCATCGCTTCTCATCCTCGACGAGCCATCGATGGGTCTCGACCCGAAGACTCGCACGACCGTCTTCAACACGATTCGAACGATGAACGACGCAGGTCACACGCTTCTCCTCGTCGAGCAGAACGCGCGGTCCGGGCTGGGCATCGCCACGCACGGCGTGGTGATGGAGAGCGGCCGGATCCGGCTGGAGGGGCCTGGGCCGGAGGTGCTGAGCAACCCGGAGATAGGCCGCCTATATCTAGGGGCCGCGTGAGCCGGCACGACATCGTCTTCGCCGGCGCCGGTCACAACAACCTGGTCGCGGCCGCCTACGCGGCGCGCGCGGGTTTTCGGGTGCTGGTCCTGGAGGGCGCGCCGCAGATCGGCGGCGACACCACCACCCAGGAGCTGACGCTACCGGGCTTTCTACACGACCCGTGCGCCACCGCGCACAACGTGATCCAGAGCAATCCTTTGATGCGAAACAACGAGCTCGAGCTCGGCCGGCACGGGCTGAAGTACCTCTATCCAGACCCTGTCTTCACCATGCCGTTCCTCGACGGCAGCTCGATCACGATGTGGCGCGATGTCGAACGGACCTGCGCCGAGCTGGCGCGGTTCTCCGCGGCAGACGCCCTCGCTTACAGGCAGCTGCTCGCCGATTGGGACCTGATGGCAAAGGTGATCAACGATGAGAGAGCGAGCGCGCCGGCGCCGCCTGACGAGGTCGTCGCACGCACCCTGGCCAGCCCCCTTGGCGAGAAGATGAAAGCGATCCGCGACGCCAG
This sequence comes from Candidatus Dormiibacterota bacterium, assembly GCA_036512415.1. Classification (GTDB taxonomy): domain Bacteria; phylum Chloroflexota; class Dormibacteria; order Dormibacterales; family Dormibacteraceae; genus Palsa-872. Next base: position 38,803 of record DATCAV010000101.1, read on the forward strand.
TGCGATCGACATCGTCAAAGAGCGATTCCGCGACGATCACGTTCGCGCCTTCTTTGCGTGGATCGCCTTCATGACTCTGCATCCGCTCGACGAGCCGGAGTCGGGGATCATGGCCTTCTCGCTGGCGGCGGGCCGGCAGCGCTTCAGCTGGATCCTGCCCGAGGGTGGGTCCATCCGGCTGCCGCTCGCTCTCGCGCGCGACATCGAGGAGCATGGCGGCACCGTCCTCACGTCAAAGCGCATCACGCGCATTGCAGTCGAAGGTGGCAGGGCGACCGCGGTCGAGACCGAAGACGGGTCGACCTACGAAGCGGCCCGGGCGATCGTCTCGACGATCCACGTGAAGCACCTGGCCGGAATCGTTGGCGAGCAGAATCTGCCGAGCGACTACCTGGCGGGAGTCGCGAGGTGGCAGCCGAATCTCACGATGTTCGTCACCCACTACGCCATGTCCGAGGCGCCGCGCTTTCGGATGGCCGATGGCCTCGGCGCCAGCGTGACGATGGGCGCGCTCGAATCCCTCGACGCTTACGCCGCCATGCTCTCCGCCTTCCGAGCTGGGCGCATCGACCTCGACGAGCCGGTATTTCTCGCCCTCACGCCTTCAGTCATCGATGCCACGCGGGCGCCGGCTGGCAAGCACACGTTCAAGGTGATCAGCTTCCTGCCTTACGAGCTGGCGCAAGGTCCGCAGCACTGGGACACGATCAAGCAGGACGTCTCAAACGAGCTCTTCGAGCGGCTGTCCCTTCTGTCACCGAACCTTTCACGGCGGATAGTTATGGCCGAGCACGTCGAGTCGCCACTGGACCTCGAACGCAGAAATCCAGCGAACTGGCGCGGCTCGTGCCATGGCGGCGCCAACACGCCGGAGCAGAGCGGCTACTTCAGGCCGGTGGAAGGCTGGTCTTCGTACCGAACGCCCATCGAGGGCCTGTACCAGACGGGGGCTTGTACCCATCCGGGCGGTTCTGTCTCGGGCCTGCCTGGACGCAACTGCGCCGAGGTCCTTTTGCGCGACCTCGGATCGAGCCTCGAAGAGGCGGTCGCCGGCACGGGGATCGCCGCCTCGTGACGGCGCATGACACCACCAACCGCGTACAGGTGGCGGCCCACCACTGGCGGCCGCGATTCGTCGCCAACGGAATCGATGTCAACGACTTCGACGACACGGTGGCAAAAACCACGGAATGGAAGGATTGGGCGCCCAACTGGAAGGCGGTGGGTGAGATGCACGCGGCCCTGGGCCGGGAGGCCGAGGAGCGCGGGCGGTGGGAGTCTGCGGCGCAGGCTTATCAGCGAGCCGCCTGGTGCTGGCACCTGGGCAAGTTCCTGTGGTTCGAAGACGCGGCGCTGCATGGCGAGCTGCGCGACCGGTCGGTCGCCGTCTATCGCAAGGCGCTGCCGCAACTCGACCCTCCCGCGGAGCGCCTGGAGATCCCGTTTGAAGGCGGCATCATCCCGGGCAACCTGAGGCGGCCGGCACATTCTCCCCACCCACCATTGGTGCTGCTCGTGCCGGGCCTCGACTCCTCCAAGGAAGAGCTCTTCGCTATCGAAGAAGATTTCCTTCGTCGCGGCCTGGCGACGCTGACGATCGACGGTCCCGGCCAGTCCGAGAACTCTGTTCGTTTCGCGATACGGCCCAACTGGGAGACGGTGATCACGCCGCTGCTCGACCACCTTGCCGGCCTCGACCTGGGCGTCGACCAGGAGCGTGTCGGTCTGATGGGGATCAGCATGGGCGCGATCTACGGGCCGCGCGCGGCGGCATACGAGAAGCGCATCAAGGCGCTGGTCGGCCTGGCCGGCCCGTACAACCTTGGCGAGTGCTGGGATGCGCTCAACTCGCTCACGAGAGGCGGGTACGTCTTCTACACGAAGTCAGCGGACGACGCGGAGGCGAAACGCAAGGCTTACACCCTCAACCTCGAAGGCATCCTCGACAAGGTCAAGCAACCGCTCCTCGTCATCCACGGCGCCAAGGACCGCCTCTTCCCGCCGTCGCACGCAGAACGGATCGCGCGCGAGGCGGGCAACGCGACGCTGGTGATCTACCCGGACGGCAACCATGTCTGTAATAACATCGCCTACAAGTACCGCCCGCTGATGGCGGACTGGTTACACGAGCAGCTGACTACCGGGGGCTAGCCACCGGCTGGGGCGCCGCCGCCGCCGCCCGGCCGGTTGCCGCCACCAAATCCGCCGCGGCCACCGCCCCCGCTCGTGCAAGTGCCAGAGGGCCCCGCGGGCGTGATCGTGACCGACGTCGCCTGCACGTTGCCGGCCGCGTCTTTCGTGCCGTTGGCCCGAAGGCACTGGCCGTTCTGCAGCGCGGCTGCAGTCACGTCAGCGGTGTCGGTGATCGTCGCGGCGGACGCCACTGTGAAGGTTTGGCTGCTGCCCGCTGCGGCCTTCACGGTGACCAAGGGCCCGCTCACCGCAGTGACCTCACCAGTTACGAACGCCAGGTTCGCCTGGCCGCTCGGGGTGGGACGCGGTGTCGTGTTGGCCGGTGGGGTCGCACCCGGGTTCGTTCCTGGCCCGAAACCTGGAGCTGCGCAACCGGCTGCCGCCTTGGGCGAGATCCGCACGTTGGTCGCGGTGACCGCTCCCGACGTCGGGTCCTTCTGCCCGTTGGCCACGATGCAGGTTCCATTGATGATGTCGGCCAGCGTGGCGATCGAAGTCTTCGTGTATGTGGTGGTCGCGCTGACGGTGACAGTGGTGTCGCCGTTCGGTCCGGTCAGGATGAGGGTCTGTCCGTTGACCTGGACCAGCTGGCCGGACGCGCCGTTGCGGAGTGCGTTTGCGCCCGACGGGCTGGGCGAGGTCTTAGCCGCCGATGCTGGGCTGCCACAAGCGGCAAGCACGAACGCAGCCACGGCGATAAGCGGGAGGAAGCGGTTCATGAACGTGTCTCCTTCATTGCGCGCGAAGCGCCTCGATTGGCGCGAGCCTCGCGGCCCTGAGCGCCGGATAAACCCCGAAGACGAGTCCGACGGCGACGGCGACCGCCACCGCGATCACCACTGGAAGCGGAGTGATGGTCACTGCGATGTTGGCGGCGCGAGGGACGATGTAGCCGGCCGCCAGTCCCGTGGCGACCCCGAGCAGGCCTCCTACCGCGGTGAGCACTCCGGCCTCGATCACGAACTGCCTGAATAGGTCGCCTGGTGTCGCGCCGAGCGCTTTGCGCAAACCGATCTCACCTGTCCGCTCGGTGACCGACACCAGCATGATGTTCATCACGCCGATTCCACCGACCAGCAGCGAGATGGCAGCTACGCTGGCCAACAGGATCGTCAGCGTTTGGGTCACGGCCTGGGCTGTGCTGAGCACCTGCGTCGACGAAGTGATCGAGTAGTCGGCCTGCGTCGCGTCGGTGATGTGATGCGTCTGAAGGAGCACCTGGTTCGCCTCGATGTACGCCGACCCAAGCGTGGCCTGGCTCGTCGAGCTGAGCAGGATCCGCTGCACCGAGCCGACGCCACCGAACAGCTCGCCCTGGGCCGTCGTGATGGGTACCACCGCGAGGTCGTCCTGGTTGCCAAATCCCTGGCTGCCCGCGCTGGCCAGGATTCCGATCACCTGGTACGGGATCTGTTTCACCGTGATGAGATCGCCTACGGAGGCGCCTAGGTTGGAAGCGGTGGTCGCCCCGAGCACGATCACGTGCGTCTGCGAGCTCACGTCGGATGCGGTGATGAACGAGCCGGCGGCGATATTGCGCGAATTTGCGACTAGCCAGTCGACGGTGCTGCCGGAGACCGTGGTGCTCCAGTTGCTGGACGTGCTAACCAGCGATTCGCGACCCTGGCTAACCGGCGCGACGGCCTCCACGTCCGGCGCGTTCTGGTGATCGAGCAGGCCCGCGACATCGGACATCGTCAACGTGTTGGCGCTGCCGCCACCTCCGAAGACGCCACCCGAGACTGTGCTGCCCGGCGTGATGGTGAGCAGGTTGGTACCGAGTGAGGAGATTCGCGCCGTGACACTGTCGGACGACGCCTGGCCGATGCCGACTGTAGAGATCACTGCGGCTACGCCGAAGAGAATCCCCAACGTCGTCAGCACCGATCGCAGTCGATGGCCGAGCAGGCTCCGCAACCCGGTTTCGATCGTGTGGAGCAGGCTCACGCTGCGACTCCCTGGACCATCCGTCCGTCCCGCATGACTACCGTGCGCTGCGCCACCGGCGCGACCTCCGGGTCGTGCGTGATGATGACGATGGTGCGGCCCTGCCGGTTGAGGTCGCTAAGTATCGCGAGCACGTCGCGGCTGGCGACCGAGTCGAGGTTGCCTGTCGGCTCGTCGGCGAGGATGAGGTCAGGGTCGGTGACGAGGGCTCGCGCGATCGCGACT
>DATCAV010000102.1:0-15302 GCA_036512415.1 Candidatus Dormiibacterota bacterium
CTTTCACCGACAGCGATGGCGGCAGCGCGACCCTGCGATCCCCGTTGGGGGCGATCTTGACCGCCACCGCCGCGGATTTGAACGCGGATCGGGCAGCCTCGATCGCTGGAGGCGCCAGCGGCGCGGCAGCGTTTCGCGTCAACCGCCTCTGCTGGAGGAAGTTCACCAGCTCCTTTTGGCTGATCCCAAGTTCGCGTGCGAGTTCGTGTGCTTTCATGCGGAACTACTGATTATGCCGGGACGGCGTGGGGGAAGCAGGCCTCCCCCGCGGGACCCCCACCGGTGTGGCGCCGCGTTCTGGAGGCGCTTTGATGGGGCATAGATGACGGCCGGAATGAATCCGGCCTACCGCTCCACCTGGGTATTTGGCGTAACTAATTCGGCCCAAACCTCGGGTCCTATCGAGGCCTTCAGCGATCGCTCCAAAGCCCGTCGCTTGCGCGCAGTTTCGATGCATGCACCGTCCGAGTGGAGGTACGCGCCACGGCCCGGTGCGCGGCCGGTCCTGTCGACCGCAGCAGTGCCGTCGGGCCGGCGAACTACGCGCACAAAGGCGCCCTTGCCTGCTTCCTCGCGACATGCGACGCAGGTGCGGACCGGCTCACCTGGCAGGTTCGGCAATGACCTCGCCATCAGGGTCGCTGGGCTTGATGTCGATGCGAAGGCCGGTGAGCTTCGCCGCAAGACGCGCGTTCTGCCCGTCGCGACCGATCGCCAGCGACAGCTGTGCGCGCGGAACCAGGACCGTCGCGGTGCGCGTCATGCGATTGATGGTCACCCGCTCCGGTTTCGCCGGGCCGAGCGCAGCGGCGACAAACGCCTCTGCATCGTCGGACCAGGGGACGATGTCCACGTGCTCGCTGGCGAGCTCGCTCAGGATCGCGCGATGGCGCACGCCCTTGGGTCCGACGCAGGCGCCAACCGGGTCAAGCCCCGCCTGGGTGGAGGAGACCGCGACCTTCGTCCGCAGGCCAGGCTCCCTGGCGATGGCGCGTATCTGCACTGTCCCCGCCTTGATCTCCGGGACCTCGGCTTCCAGCAATCGATGCACAAACATCCGCGAGCCTCGCGACACGCGGACCTGGGCCTGGCGCGCGTTGCGCTGCGCCTCCATGATCACCACCAGCACCGGCCGTCCCGGGTGCAGCTGTTCGCCCGGAATCTGCTCCTCGGGAGGCATCACGCCCTCGGCTCGACCCAGGTCGACGTAGACGGTGCCCATCTCCATTCGGTCCACCACGCCGCTGGCCAGCTCGCCCTTGTGCTCCGCGACGTCGCGCAGCACCTTGTCGCGCTCCAGGTCGTGAATGTGACGGAGTACCGCATGCTTTGCCGTCTGGGCGGCGAGGCGCTTGAAGTCTTCGGAAGGGAGCATCACGATCATCTCGCTGCCGTCACTTCGCACGATGCGGCTGCGCACCTCGAGCCCACCGGTCTGGGTGTCCAGCTTCACAGTGATCTCGCCCGCCGGGCTGAACGCTCGCGCGTACGCGACCGCCAGCGCACCTTCCACGGTGTGCAGCATCTCCTCAAAAGGAATGCCCACCTCGGCGCAAAGCGCGGTCAGCGCTTCGGCGAGGCTTTCCGTGGACGGTTCAGATTGAGACCGCGAGCCTGCCCGCGACAACGTCACTCCATGAGATGTGCATCACGACAGGTGCGCGGCCTCGCGCACCCTGCGCTTGCACTGCTATGCCGGCGCCGTCCACGGCCACCAGCTGACCCTCGACCACGGTGTCCGCGTCGCCGCTCCGATAGCGGATGTTGACGCGCCGCCCGTTGAACCGCTCGTAATCGGACTGGGCGCGCAGCGGGCGCTCTGCGCCTGGGGAGGAGACCTCGAGGTTGTAAGGCCCCTCGATGAGCTCCGCGTGCTCGATGAGCGGACCGGCAACGCGGCTGACCCGTTCGCAATCCTCGACGGTGATCGGCTCGGCGTGGTCGATCGAGATGCGAAGGGTGCGACCCGCCTGCCCCGACTGCTCGAGCGAGTACAGCTCGTAACCCATGTGCTTCAGGGTGGGCTCGATCAGCTCTTTGATTGACGATATTGGCCAGGTTGGCATGTGAGGCTTCTGAATCCAACGATAGCTGGATTGCGAGCCTTCGTGCCGGCCGGGCGCGCGCAGGGCGCACCTTCGAGTTGACTAGCGGACCGGCTGAATCTTTCTCCAGACGACCAGCAGGGGCGAGGCGTTGAAGATCGAGCTGTACGTACCGGACACGATGCCGATCATGAGGGCCAGCGCAAAGCCCTTGAGCGTGTCGCCACCAGAGATCAGGATCGCGGCCAGAACCAGGACGACGGTAAAGCTCGTGATGATCGATCGGGCCGCGGTTTGCATGATGCTGAGGTTCACGACCTGCTCGAAGGAGAGCCGCTGGCTCACGCGCAGGTTTTCGCGAATCCGGTCGAACACGACGATGGTGTCGTGGACCGAGAAGCCCACGACCGTGAGCACCGCAGTCACAAACAGGGCGTCGATCTCGCCGATGCGATTGTGGAAGAAGGTGCCGATGATCGAGAAGATTCCTGTCAGCACGAACACGTCATGCAGGAGGGCGGCGAGAGCTGCGCCGCCGAACTGGAATCCGGCGCGCCAGCCGCCCGGCACGTTGTGGAAGCGCCACGCCAGCAGCAACAGGATGCCCACAGATGCAGCCACCACAGCCCCGAGGGCTCGCGTGATCGTCTCGCCGGCTATTGTCCCTCCCACCTCGATCACCGATTCCGTTTTTAAGTTGATCGGGCCGAGCTTGCTCGTCAGGTGATCCACCACGGCCTGCTGCGCCGCCGGGCTCAAAGGGACGCCGCGGATGATGTAGCTCCCTGGATTTCCGGCCGGGATGACCGTGCCGTGAATGTTCTCGGCTGTGACGGCGCCCTCGACCTGGGCCAGGCTCGGCTTGTTCGTGAACTGGAGCGAGAACTCGGTGCCGCCCGCAAAGTCGATCCCGAGCAGGAAGCCTCCTCCCGGCCGCGCCATCGAGATGATGCCCGGGATGATGATGATCAGAGTCAGCAGGAAGAACAGGTTTCGACGGCTGACGATGTCGAGCTTTCTGACGCGAGGCTCGCGCGGCGGCGGCTCAGCCTTGACAGGCTCTGCGGCGACCACTTCCTCTTCGATCTCCTCAGACGGCTCGAGCACGATCCACCCCTAACAAGCCAGGCCGGCGAAACGCGCCGGAGCTGAGAACTATTGCCAGCAGGTTGTGCGTGACCACGATCGAGGACACGAGGCTGGCCACCACGCCGACGCCGAGAGTGATGGCGAATCCCTGCACTTGCGGCGGCCCGATGAAGCCAAGGATCACGCAGGTCATGAAGGTCGACGTGTTGGAATCCCTGATGGCCGGCCACGCGCGCCTTACCGCCGCGTCGACCGCGGCCGGGATCGTGCGTCCGGACCTCACCTCTTCTTTGAAGCGTTCGAAGATCAGCACGTTCGCGTCGACGGCCATGCCCACGGACAGGATGAATCCGGTGATGCCTGCCAGGGTCAGCGTCACCGGCACCCACTTGAAGACGGCCAGGACGGCCGCGGCGTAGAACAGCAACGCGATGCTCGCCAGAAGGCCCGGGATGCGGTAGTACACGATCATGAAGATCACGACGATCGAGAGCCCGAGGAGGCCGGCGGCAAGGCTGAGCTTGACCGACTCCTCGCCGAGTGTGGAACCAATCTGGGTCACCCCCTCCACGTGGAGGTCGACCGGGAGCGAACCGGAATTGATGCCGGTGGCGAGGTCGACAGCGCTCTGCTGCGTGAAGCTGCCGCTGATGACCGCGGAACCTCCAAGGATCGGCTGTTGCGTGTTCGCGTCGACCAGGTATTTGGGGCAGGTCGCGGTGGCCCCCTGTGTCGCCAGACAGTTCGGATCGTAGTTGGTGGACACCTGGTTCGCGATGGTGGCGTCCTCCCAGTGGTCGATGTCTGCCTGCGTCAGGTCCAGCCAGATCGTGAGGTGGCGCTCGGGGCAGCTGCCTGCGGTCGTGTTGGGGTCGCCAGGACACGCGGCCACGTTGGCGGTGGTGAGCTTGCCGAAGAGGTTTGAGCCGTTTGAGGTGAAGTTCACGTTGACCCCCCAGCCGATTCCGCTGGATGGGTCAATGCTTGCGTTGGCGCTCGAGATGTCGTCGCCTGTGAGCCCTGTGAGTTGGGGTTTATAGCCGGGCACAATACCCCCGGTCACCTTGTCGTCCTTGACCCATTTCGTGTAAACGAGCTTGGTCACCGAACCGATTGTCTTCTGCGCCTGTTGGGCGGTGACGCCGGCGAGGTCGACAGTGATCCTGTCGTTGTTGTTACCAGCGCCGCGCACTTCGGGCTCGCTCACACCGAGCGCATTGACTCGCTTGAGGATGACCGCGATGGTCCTCTGCTGCACGTCCGAGCGGGATTGACCCGCGGGAAAGTTGTGAAGCGAGTAATCGATATGGGTCCCGCCCGACAGGTCGAGGCCCTTGTGGATGTAAACCTGCCAGCCGCCGAAGTTGGGCGGCAGGCCCGCGACGTTGCCGGTGAGAGGGTAGTGGTTGACGATCCTGTAGATGTAGCCGGCCCCGTCGACGAACACTGAGAACATCAGGATCGCGACGACCAGTAGTCGGACGGGCCAGCTGAGAACCAATTGCACAGCCCGAGAAGTTTACGTTCCGGCTAGTTGTTGATGCTCCCGGGCGCTCGCTAGAGTAGGCGCGTTTGCTGCGGTCCAGGGTCTGGTGGGACCAGGCCCAGGTGCCTGTAGGCGAGCTCGGTGGCGACACGGCCCCGGGAGGTTCGCGCCAGGAAACCGATCTGGATCAGGTAGGGCTCGTGTACGTCCTCGATCGTCTCGGGCTCCTCCGAGAGCGACGTGGCGATGGTGTCGAGGCCGACCGGCCCGCCCTTGAACTTGAGGATCAGGGTCTCCAGCAGCTGGCGGTCGAGCGGCTCGAGACCCAGCTCATCGATCTCGAGCATGCCCAGCGCCGTCCTGGTCGTGTCAACCGTCGCCCGACCATCGCCCCGCACCTGCGCGTAGTCGCGAACGCGGCGGAGCAGGCGGTTGGCGATTCGGGGTGTTCCTCGCGCACGCCGGGCAATCTCGGACACGGCGTCGTCGTGAATCTCGATGTCGAGGATGCGCGCGGACCTCCGCACGATGCTCTCGAGCTCGGGTTTCGTGTAGAAATCGAGCCGGTAGACGGCGCCGAAACGGTCGCGCAGCGGCCCGCTGAGCAATCCCTGTCGAGTGGTGGCGCCAACACACGTGAAATGCGGCAGTGGCAGTGACGCCGCACTGGCCCCCACGCCCTTGCCCAGCACCGCATCGAACCTGAAATCCTCCAGCGCGGGGTACAGCGATTCCTCCACCACGCTGCTGAGCCGGTGGATCTCATCGATGAAGAAGACGTCGCGACTGTTGAGGTTCAGGAGGATCGACCCTAAAGCGCCCTGGTGATCGATGGCCGGCCCGGAGCTGACCTTGATCGCGACCCCGAGCTCGTTGGCGATGATGTGCGCGAGCGTGGTCTTGCCGAGCCCCGGCGGCCCGCTAAGAAGAACGTGCTCCACGGGCTCGCCTCGGCGCCGCGCCGCCTCCAGCAGGATGCTCAGGTTCTGCCGGACCTGCTCCTGGCCGACGTACTCGGACAGAAGTCGCGGGCGCAGAGTGAGGTCGTACTGGTCGTCATCGACGCGCGGGTCGAGGACGGGCTCGTCGCGTGGTGGCACGCCGGCTTTGCCCGTCATTTCCTACCCAATGCCTTCAGGGCAGTCGCCAGCGCCTCTTGCGTGGAAGGGGTCGAACTCCAATCAACCGATTCCAGGCCGGTCCGCGCCTCTTGCGACGAGAAGCCGAGATTGCGCAGCGCTGACTCCACGGCCTTGGGCACCACGCCGTCCCCGGCGAGGGCGGTGGCGCGCGGGATCACCTCAACCTCCGCAAGCGCGTCAAGCCTTGGCTTCAGCTCGATGATGACTTTTGCCGCGGTTCGTGCGCCCACGCCGTTCGCTCTGCGTATCGGAGCGGGGTCCTCGCTCACGATGGCGCTCTTGAGGATCTCGAGGCTGGCCGCGCTCAGGATGTTCAGACCGACCTTCGGGCCGACTCCATCCACCTGGATCAGCATCTCGAAAAGCTCCAGCTCTTCCACTAATGCAAAGCCATAGAGTGCGAGCTGGTCCTCGCGGACCACCGTGTGGATGTGAAGCTCGTACTCGCCGCCGGGCGCGGGAATCTTCTGCCGCGTCGTGCCGCTGACGCTGACCAGGTAGCCGACGCCTCCGACGTCGAGGACGACGAAGTCAGGTCCTGCGCGGCGAACGACGCCGCTGAGATGTGCGATCAACGCGCGACCTGTGAGAGCTTTCGGCTGCGCGCATGACACACGGCGATCGCGATGGCATCCATCGCGTGCGCGTCCACCCGACCTTCGGGCACCTTCACCTGGGCGCCCAGCATGCGAGCGATCTGCGCCTTGTCCGCATTGCCATAGCCGGTGAGGACCATCTTGACCTGGCTCGGCTTGTACTCGAAGACGGGCACGCCGCACTCTTCGAGCACCGCGAGGATGGCGCCACGCGCTTGCGCAACCCCAATCGCGCTCGACGTGTTGCGGCCTATGAACAGCTCCTCGAGCGAGGCCTCCGAGGGCGGATTCGCAGCGAGCAGGTCGCGAAGGTGCTTGGTGATGGCCAGCAGCCTTACGCCATCGCGTCCGGGGCTGGTGACGAGCGTGCTGCACGACAGCACGAGATTAGAACCTGACAGCAGCGCGAACCCAGTGCCGGCGAGGCCTGGATCGATTCCCAGGATTAATCCGTTGGTGGCGCCTGGCATTTATCCAACACTTCTACACCTGTGCTGAGACGCGTTCAAGAACGTTGGTTGGAATGTCGAAATTGGCGTAGACCTGCTGGACGTCGTCGTCCTCTTCCAGTGACTCCATCATCCTGAGAACAGCTGCAGCCTTGTCCTCCCCCACCGCAACTGTCTGCTTTGGTTGCATGGTGATCTCGGCGTTGTCGATGGTGACCCCCATGCCCTCCATCGCCGCCTTGACCTTCTCAAAAGCGGCGGGCGGAGTGGTGACCTCGACTGACTTGCCTTCAACCTGCACGTCATCGGCCCCCGCTTCGATCGCCGCAAGGCCTACGTCGTCGGGGTCGTTCTTGCCCGCGTCGGCCGAGATTACGCCCTTGCGCTCGAACATCCACCCCACCGAGTTGGACTCGCCAAGGTTGCCGCCGAACTTGGACAGACGGTGCCGGATCGACGCGGAGGTGCGGTTGCGGTTATCAGTGAACGCGTCAACCATGACGGCGACGCCCGCGGGTCCGTAGCCCTCGTACCGAATCTCTTCCAGCTTCTCGCCTGCCAGCTCTCCGGTGCCGCGCTTGATAGCGTTCTGGATCTTGTCGGTCGGCATGTTGATCTCACGCGCTTTCTGCATAGCGAGGCGGAGCCGGAAGTTGCCGTCGACGTTGCCTCCGCCCTCTTTGGCGGCGATCAGGATCTCGCGGCTGGCCCTGGTGAAAGCCTGGCCGCGCTTGGCATCGACGATCGCCTTCTTGTGCTTGATACCCGCCCATTTCGAGTGGCCGGACACCTAGTTATGCGCTCCGTTGGGTGCTCCGAACATGCTTTCGATGATTCTATCTCACGCGAATTCGAACGAAATTTCTTTTGCCGGCCTGCAGCACATCGCCGTCTTTCAGCTTCGAGTCGGCGTTCGCCTTGTCGCCGTTGATGCGGATGCCGCCCTGGTCGATCAAGCGCCGGGCGTCGCCCCGGCTCTTGGCAAAACCCGCCTGGACGATCGTGGACACGAGGTCCTCCGGGTTCTCGGCGGCCAGCTCGTCGATCTCCTCGGGAAGCTCACGCTTGCGGAATCTCGAGTCGAAGTCGGCTTCAGCAACCTCGGCTGCCTGATCCCCGTACATGCGCTTGACCAGCTGCCTCGCGAGTGCAGCCTTGGCGTCTCGAGGCTTGAGCGCCAGCACGCGGTCCAGCTCGGATCCGCTTAAACCTGAGACAAGCCGGAGGTACTTCTCGGTCAGCGAATCGGGGATCGACATCGTCTTGCCGTAGATCTCGGCGGGCGGCTCAGTCAGGCCGATGTAGTTGTTCAGTGACTTGCTCATCTTCTGCGAGCCGTCCAGACCCTCGAGCAGCGGAAACACGGCGATGTCCTGCGGTTCCTGTCCGTAAGCCTTCTGGATCTCGCGTCCGAACAGCAGGTTGAAGAGCTGGTCGGTCCCACCGATCTCGACGTCCGCTTTGATCGCCACCGAGTCGTACGCCTGGTTGAACGGATACAGGATCTCGTGGGCGCCGATGGGCGTCCCCGCCTTCAGTCGCTCAGCGAAGTCCTCACGCTGGAGAACCTGCTGCAGCGTGGCTTTGCCCATGAGCCTCAACACGTCAGCGGCGCCCATCGCCCCGAGCCACTCGGAGTTGCTGTGGACCTCGGTGCGTTTTCGGTCGAGCACGAGATGGATCTGGTCGAAATAGGTTTTGGCGTTCGCGTCGATCTGCTCGCGGCTGAGCACCGGTCGCGTCTCCGAGCGTCCGCTTGGATCGCCGATGAGCGCCGTGTAGTCGCCCACGATCAGCACGACGACGTGGCCGTCGTCCTGGAAGGCACGCAGCACGTCGAGCACGACCAGGTGACCGACGTGCAGGTCGGGCGCTGTTGGATCGAGCCCCAGCTTCACTCGCAGCTTGTCGCCTCGGTCCAGTCGCGAGAGCAGGTGATCTTCGACGTGGATCTCCACCGCCCGCTCGTGCAGGCGCTTGAAGAAGTCCGAGCTCACTGGTGTCCTGCTCCGGAGGTTCGGCCGAAAGTCGCCGGATCGGCGCCCGAGGTCAAGGCGCCGGCGAGCAACGGAGGGAGCATGTTGCTAAACCTGTGAGCGAGTAGCGGAGCCGGCAACGATGAGATCGGGCGCCTAGCCGGATGAACCCGAAGGGTGCCACGGGCACCGCGCCGCGCTGCCCCTGGCATTTCGGTCGAAACTTCCGGAGCGGGACACTCGGGCGCCTAGCTGACTGGGCTTTGGCTGAAGTAGATCTGAGGGTCGGCGGGCAGCGCGAGACCGAAGATGGTCACGATCGGCTTGCCGATCGCGTTGGTCAATGGAACTCCGATGTGCGAGCCCTGGACGGCATCGCGGATCGACTGCTGCAACGGGTCCAGCGCTCCCCCGCCGAACGGTGTGCCGGCAGCGATCAACTCGTTGGTGACGAGGACCGACAGGATGATCGCGGTAAGCACCCCGATGATGACGCCCAGGACCCGGTTGAAGACCAGCGCGCCGACCTGGATCTGGCTGCTCGCGAGCTGTGCCGCCGCCTCGACGATGATGATGACCACGATCACGATCCCGAAGAACCCGTAGATGCGCGCGTCAGGGGTTTCGAGGTTGGACGACTGCTGGAGGATGACTCCCGCTTGCAGGCCCATGTTCGTGGCGCCGACGAACGCGAGGTACAGAGCGATCAGGCCGATCACCCGGCGCAGCAGGCCGCCGAAAAACCCAAGCGCGGCATACACGATGACGAGCACGATCGGGAGAGCATCGAGCCAGGTCACTCGCGGAACCTCGCCTTGTGCCTTTTCTGCAGCCCGAGCTTGATCTCTGTCATCACTTTGTCCACTTCAGCGTCCGTCAGGGTGCGCTCGGGGCTGCGGAAAGTCAAGGTGAACGCAATGCTTTTGTGTCCTTCGGGAACTTGCGGACCGTGGTATTCATCGAATGCGTGCGCTTGCTCCAGGTAGTCCCCTCCGACCTCTTTGATCGTGGTCAGCAACGTACCGGCGGCCACGTGGTCCTCAACGACAAGCGCGAGATCGCGCTCGATCGCAGGGAACCTCGGCAAAGGCTGCGCCCGAGGGGTTCGCGACGCGGCAAGCACCGGTTCAAGATCGATCTCGATCGCCACCAGCCTTCCTTCGATCTTGAAAGTGGAGGCCACCGTCGGGTGCAGCTCGCCTATGTAGCCGAGTAGCCGCCCATCTAGAACGACTGCCGCGCATCGGCCGGGATGGAACAGCCCTTGAGCGCCGCGCTGGTATGTGCACGCGGGAGCGCCAACCGCCGCCAGAGAGGCGTCAAGCACCGACTTCATGGCGTAGAAGGCGGCGCGTCCTGCCTCCGCGGTCGGGCCCGCGGTGGCCACGACCCCAAGGCGCATCGGCTCGTCGGGCTGCTCGGACTTGTCGCCCACCGGGGCCAGGAAGGCGCTCGCGATCTCATAGACGCGGACATCCTGACGCCCGCGGTCGCGATTGAGCGCGACGACGCCGACGAGCGAGGGCAGCAGGGAAGTCCGCAGCGTGTCCATGTCGTCGCTCAACGCGTTCGAGACGCGCATCGCATGCGCGTCGACACGCAGGCCTTCGAGCACGCGGCCGGAAACAAGAGCTGGATTCCATGTCTCGGAGAACCCCGCGCCGGCCAGGACCTCGCGTGTCTCATCCAGGCGCCGGCCGATGCTCGGGCCGGCAGGAATCCACCGGTCCCGGCGGTGCCCCGGCAAAGTCGGCTGAACGCGGTCGTATCCGTAAACGCGCCCAATCTCCTCGACCAGGTCTTGGGGGATCGTGACGTCGAGCCTGAAGACAGGCGGCAGCACGTCCCAATCCCCATCCTCGAGCGGCCTCACGTGGAAGTTGAGGCGCTTGAGAATCGACTCCGACTCCTCCAGCGGCACGTGCAGCCCGAGGACCTCGTCCACCAATGCGGGTCGAAGCCTTACCCGCACAGGCTCCTGGGGACGGGGATAGACGTCGGCCCATTCGCGATGCACGCTGCCGCCGGCCAGCCCGGCGATCAGGGATGCAGCGCGCCTCGCGCCCGCCAGCGCCAGCTCGGCCGGCAGGCCTTTCTCGAAACGTGAGGACGCCTCGGTGCGCAGCCCGAGCTCTCGCGCTGTCTGGCGCACGCTCGAACCGCTGAAGGTTGCCGCCTCGAGCAGGATGTCGGTGGTGGCGTCGGTGACCGCGGTGTCCTCGCCTCCCATGACTCCGGCGATCGCGACAGGCTGCCGGCTGTCGGCGATCACGAGCATATCGGCAGTCAGCTGCCGCTCGATCCCATCGAGGCACAACAGCTTCTCGTCCCCGCGGGCCCGGCGCACGTGGATCTCGGGCGGGATCAGCTTTGCGAGGTCGAATGCGTGGAGCGGCTGTGCGTACTCGAGCAGCACGTAGTTGGTGATGTCGACGACGTTGTTGATCGGCCGCACGCCGCAAGCGCGCAAACGCCGCTGGAGCCACTCGGGACTGGGGCCGACTTTCACGCCCTTGATCACCCCGCCGATGTAACGGGCGCAGAGGCCGGGCTCGTCGATCGCGACCTTCACGAGGTCGCGGCCCGGCGGGTTGGCCGTTCCGGTGAACGCCGGCATGAAGTCAACCTTCATGGGCCTGTCGAGTCCCGCGGCCAGCTCGCGCGCGACGCCAAGGTGGCCCATGCAGTCGGGGCGGTTGGAGGTGACCTCGATGTCCATCGTGACCTGGCTTGGAATCACCGACTCCAGCGAATCTCCTGGCTTCCCCGAGTTGAGGATGAGGATGCCTGAGTGGTCGTCACCGAGCAGCAGCTCCTCGGCCGAGCACAGCATGCCTCTGGCCCTGTAGCCCGCGATGTTCATGTCCTTGACCAGCTTGCCGTTGGGCACCGTGGTGCCGGGCATTGCCACCGGCACCAGCGAACCCGGGACTGCGTTCGGGGCCCCGGCGATGATCTGCTCGACGTGGTCGCCAAGGTCGACCTGGTGGACCCACAGCGGGCTGCGTGACTTCGGGTGCGGGATCTGCTCGAGGACCTTGCCCACCAAGATCTGAGACAGGTCGACGACAGTCAGCGTCTCGACCTCGAGTCCAAGGCGCGTCAGCACCGCAGCCGCGTCTTTGGGCGTGACTCCATCGAGGTCGACAAAATCCGCCAGCCATTCGTAACTGACCTTCATTAGTGTCCGGCTCCGGGGGATCGGCCGAAAGTCGCCGGATCGGCGCCCGAGGTCAAGGCGACGGCGAGCAACGGAGCGCGCATGTCTATAGACCTGTAAGCGAGTAGCGGAGCCGTCAACGCAGAGATCGGGCGCCTAGCCGGATGAACCCGAAGGGTGCCTCGGGCACCGCGCAGCGCTGCCCCTGGCATTTCGGTTGAGCCCCCGGAGCCGGACACTTAGAACTGCTCCAGGAAACGCAGGTCTGATTCATAGAAGAGGCGGATGTCGTCGACGTCGTGCTTGAGCATCGCCATCCGTTCGATGCCAAAGCCCCACGCGTAGCCGCTCCACTTTTCGGGGTCGATGCCGCCATTCCGCAACACCTGGGGATGCACCATTCCGCAGCCACCGGCCTCGAGCCAACCTTTGTACCGGCAGCTCTTGCAGCCGGCGCCGCCACATATGCCGCATGACACGTCGAACTCGAAGCTCGGCTCGGTGAAGGGAAAGTAGCTCGGCCTCACGCGCACCTTTCTCTCGCTGCCGTACAGCGACTGGATCATGTAGAGCAGCGTGCCCTTCATGTCACCGACGGTCAGCCCACGGTCCACGGCGAGGCCCTCGACCTGGCTGAAGTAAGGCAGCCGGGTGGCCTCAGGCGCGTCGCGCCGGTAGCAGCGGCCCGGCGTGATGATGTAGATCGGCGGTTCCTTCAATCGCTGCATCGCGCGGATCTGCACGGGCGACGTGTGTGCGCGCAACAGCAGCTGCGGCGTGAAATAGAAAGAGTCCCAATTCTCGCGAGCCGGATGGCCGGCTGAGATATTGAGCGCCTCGAAGTTGTACCACTCGGTCTCGACCTCAGGACCCAGCTCGACCTTGTAACCCAGGCTTTCCAGGACCGTCTCGATCTGCCGCTGGACCTGTGTGAGAACGTGAAGGTGGCCTCGCCCCAGGGGCGGGCCAGGAAACGTGACGTCGATCGCCTCGGTCTCGGCGATGTCCGCCAGGCGAGCGCCTTCCAGCTCGGCACGCCGGTTCGTTAGCGTAGCTTCGATCGCGCGCTTCGCCTCGTTGGCGGACTGGCCCAGCGCGGCTCGCTCCGCGGGCGCCAGCTGGCCGATGCCGGTCAGCAGTTTCGTAATTTGCCCGCTCTTGCGTCCCAAGTAGTCGAGGGCGATGGTCTCGAGCTCGCCTTGGGTGCGCGCCTTCGCGATCGCAGTTAGCGCTTCCTTGGTCAGGCCTGACAGATCGCTCACGCTGCCAGCCTCCGGCGGACTTCGAACAGCAACAGCGCCGCGGCGGCAGCCACGTTCAGCGACTCGACCCCGCCACCGAGCGGTACCGTCACCAGCTTGAGGTTGCCGTTCGAAAGGCCGTGCGCCTCGCTGCCGAGGACGATCATGCCGGCCTTCTCGATGGAAGCCCCAGCGAGAGGTGCCCCGCCGCTCGCCGCCGCTCCATAGCCGTCGAGCCCGTCGAGGTCATCCCACACAGCACGCGCGACCACCAGGCGGAACACGTTGCCCGCCGAGGCGCGAACCGACTTGGGCCCATACGGGTCAGCGCAGCCCTCGAGCAGCGCGAGCGCGGGCGCGCCGGCCGCCGCTGCGGTGCGGCAGATGGCGCCGACGTTGCCCGGATCCTGCACCCGGTCGAGCACCACGAGAGGCCAGCGATGCTGGCGCGCCACCTCGATCGCCTCACCGGCCGTCCATTCGCGCACCCTGGCGATTGCGATCACTCCTTGCGGCGTGACAGCCTGGCTGATCGAGCGGAACACGCCGCGCGACAGGGTAATGCGGCGAGGGGCGTCCACCGGGGAATCGTCGCCCTCCCGCACCGCGATGAGCTCGAGCTCGACGCCTGCCGCCACTGCTTCCGCGACCACGCGCGGACCTTCCAGGAGGGCGAAACCTGGCTCGCGCCGGCGGGCGAGGCGCTGCAACCTGCGAACGACCTCGTTCTCCGGGCTGGTTATCATCTGACCGGCTGCGCCGATCCGGCGCATCCGGTCAGGGTCAGAGGCTTTTCTTTGCAACCTCCACCAGCCGAGCAAAGGAACCGCTGTCGCGCACGGCCAGGTCAGCCAGCACTTTGCGGTCGATCTCCACTCCGGCCTGGCGAAGGCCGTGCATTAGCTTGCTGTAGGGCAGCCCCGATTGGCGCGAGGCGGCGTTGATACGCGCGATCCAGAGCGCCCGCATCTCGCGCTTCCGGCGCCGCCGGTCGCGGAACGCGTAAGCCAGAGCGTGAAGGACGGCCTCGTTCGCGGGGCGGAAGAGAAGCTTTTTGGAAAGCCGGAAGCCCTTGGCGCGATCAAGGATCGCTTTATGACGCCGGTGTGCGGGGACTCCTCGCTTGACTCTTGCCACGTCAGATGCCCAGCGCCCGGCGCACTTCTTTGCGGTCGGACGGAGATACCGGCTGCTCGTTCTCGTAATTGCGCTTGCGCTTCTTCGACTTGTGCTCGAGCATATGGCTCTTCCAGGCGGCCCCGCGCATCAGCTTGCCGGTCTTGGTGACCCGGATTCTCTTCGCGAACGCCTTGCGGGTTTTGATCTTAGGCACTGGTGGCGGTCTCCTTGGTGGCGATCTGGGTAGCGTTTTGGGGTGCGGCCTGCGCTGCCGCCGGGGTGGCAGCCTGAGGAGCCGACTGGCGGCTCGGGGAGAGGATCATGAAGAGGTTCTTGCCCTCGAGCAGCGGGGCGCGCTCGACGACCGCGAAATGCTTCGCGTCATCGGCCACCCGATCGAGGATCCTTCTCCCGATGTCCTGGTGGACCATCTCCCGACCTCTGAACATGATCGTCACTTTCACCTTTTCGCCTGCTTCGAGGAACTGCTTCAAACCTTTGAACTTGGTCTGGAAATCGTGTTCCGCCACCTTGGGGCGGAGCTTCATCTCCTTGAGCTTGGTGACGTTCTGCTTGCGCCGCTGGTCCTTCTCCTTCTTGATGGTCTCGAACTTGAAGCGTCCGTAATCCATCAACCGGCAGACCGGCGGCTGAGCCTGTGGCGCCACCTCTACGAGGTCGAGTCCCTTCTCGCTTGCGATGCGCAGAGCGGCATCGAGGGAGAGCACCCCGAGCTGGTTGTTCTGGTCATCGATCAGCCGCACTTCGGAGGTGCGGATTTGATCGTTGATCCTTAGCTCCTTAAACGCGATGAGACGTTACCTCGGCCAAATTCAGTGTTGTCTTCGTCCTCCAAACAAAATAAAACGGATAGCCGAGGCCATCCGCCTTTCCGTACCCATTCGAGCGGTGCTCTGTGGGTGAGGGTAGGTCCCCTGCTTCAGTTGATGGATGGTACCGGAAACGGGGCATCGATGCGCGAAACGTCCAGGGGGCGCG
>DATCAV010000103.1:0-8607 GCA_036512415.1 Candidatus Dormiibacterota bacterium
TGCTGTCACCCGCCGACACGAGCTCGCTCTTGGCAATCGTTTTGCCAGTGCTGTCGCGAATGACCAGGTCATGCGAGGTGCCGTTCCCGTCGTTGACGAGGAAGAACACGACCTTGCCGGCGTTCACCTGGATGTCGCCGGGAGTGAACTTGAACTCGGTCATCGACACCTTGGTCGAGCCGGCGGGTTGAACAGTCGAGTTGCCCCCGCCGCATCCTGAAAGAAGAGCCAATGTCACCAGCGCGACAACTGCAGCTTTCAATTTCATAGCTGGTAGGCAACCGCCACATAAAGGATGAGGAACAGGAAGAACCACACGACGTCCACGAAGTGCCAGTAGAGGGTGACTGCGGCAACGCCCACGTGGTGCTGCGAATTGAATTGGCCTTTGGCGCCTCGATAAAGGATCAGGACGAGCAAGATCAGCCCGCCGAGCACGTGGGCTCCATGGAAGCCGGTCATGATGAAAAAGGCGCTGGCGAATTGGTTCACCTGCAAGTCCAGGCCTCGCGAGATCGCTGAGATGAACTCGTACAGCTGGCCAAGCTCGAAAGCAAACCCCAGGATGATCGTGGCCGTCCACAGCATGAAGAACCTGCGCCGGTTGTCGCGCGCGATGGCGTCGGCCGCGAAGTGGCAGGTGAAAGCGCTCGAGAAGAGGACCACCGTGTTGATGATCGGAATCGGCACGACGGCGACGTAGAACTCTTTGGCGCCGGCCGGCGGCGTCGGCGGCCACGTGGTGTGGGAGCCGAACAGGTAGAAGTACACCGCGAAGAGGCTTCCGAAGAACATCACCTCGGACGCCAGGAAGATGTACATGCCCATCATGCCCGGCTTGATCGCCGGGTACTCAGGAGTCGGCTCGTGCGCCGGCTGGTGCTGCATCGTGGCCACAGCCATCAGTGATGCACCTCCCCGTCATGTTCAACGGTGTCACCCGGATACATCTTCACGTCCTCGACGAGCACCCATCCCGCGACTCCCCACAGGAAGATCACGCCGCCGATCACAGCGAGCGTGATGCGCGTCGTTGAGGTGAACGGGATCGCCGCCAGCCCGAGGAACAGGACGCCGAGGCAGATGATGAACGGCCAGTTGCTGTTCGGGAACAGGTGGATGCCAAGCTCGCGAGCGCGAGCGGCAAAGTCGACCGTATTGTCGATGTGCTGCGGGATCTCGAGGTCGAACCTGGAGGCTGAGGCCCGCGCCGGGTCGGCGGCGCGCCAGGCCAGGAAAGCGGCAGATGCGACGTGGCTGGAAGGCCAGAGCTTGTAACTGCAGTTTCGGCAGAGGTCGACGAAGCGAGCGGTTCTCAGCCCGCAGCGCGGGCAGTCGACGGCAAGGCTCGGGTTGGACACATCGACATATCTAGGCTTCTTAGCTGCCGCCACTGTCGGTTTGGGATTCTATCGGGTTTCCGTACGGCGGCCGTCGCCTGGCAGCCGTGGCCCGTGGCCCGGCAGCCGTGACCGACAGCCGTGCAAGTACACGCCGCGCACCCGGACCCTCTCCCACCAGGGGGAGAGGGAGCCAGTGCTTCTTCTTGCTCGGATAGACTTTGCGCCGTGAAACAGCGCGGCCGATTGCCGCTCACACTCCTAGGCCTTGTCGCAGGAGCCTTCCTGCTCAGCTCCTGCGAGGAGTTGGGCGGCGTCTCCCCCATCTTTCCGACACCCGTCTCGCCCAACGGGCAGGACATCTACAACACCTACATCGGCATCTCGATCCCCGCGGTCATCATCTTCATCGGGGTCGAGGCCGCCCTCCTGTGGGTGGTGCTCCGCTACCGGCGCTCCAGGCAACCAGTGGGATACGTGCCGCCACAGATCCATGGACACAACGGCCTCGAGATCGTCTGGACGGTCGTCCCGCTGATCATCGTCCTCGTGATCGCGGGATACAGCTTCATGACCCTGCAAAAGGACTTTCAGCCGATCACCAACGCCGACATGGACATCACGATCCGCGGCCACCAGTTCGGCTGGGAATACGTGTACTCAGATGGCTTTTCGGTCCACCAGGAGGGCACGCTCGCCGGCAATGTTGTGCCGTTCGTCGTGCCCACCCACAAGCTGGTGAGGCTCCAGTTCGAAAGCACTGACGTGATCCACTCATGGTGGGTGCCCGCGATCTCGGGCAAGACCGACGCCGTCCCCGGGTACACCAACTACTCGTGGCTGAAGATCGACCAAGCCGGCTCCTGGCGCGGCGAATGCGCCGAGCTGTGCGGCGCCGGCCACAGCACGATGCAGATCATCGTCCAGGCGATGGATCAACCCCAGTACGACAATTGGGTGAAGCAGCAGATGGCGGCGGCCCACCCCACTCCCTCCCCCAGCGCATGAGCGGCCCGGCGGTAGGATAAGGAACAGATGGCGGCTACTCAAACACTGCCCCGTCCGAAGCAGTACGACGACACCTTCTTCAAGCCGATCAGCATCTGGCTGACGACAACCGATCACAAGCTGATCGGCATCATGTACATGGTCACCGGCATCTTGAGCTTTGTGCTGGCCGGCATTTTCGCGCTGGTCATCCGCGTGCAGCTGTCGCAGCCAAACCTGTCGGTGGTCGACGCGGAGACCTACAACCAGCTCATCTCAGCGCACGGCGTGACGATGATCTTCTTCTTCGTCACGATCTTCCTGACGGGAATCGCCAACTACCTGGTGCCGATCATGATCGGCGCCCGCGATATGGCCTTCCCTCGTGTCAACCTGCTGGGCTTCTGGCTGATCCCCGTCTCGATCCTCCTGTACTACGGCGGATTTCTCTTCGGCAAGGGTGCGCTCGACGCGGGATGGACGGGCTACGCGCCGCTGACCGAGAAGGCTTACCAGAACGGCAGCCTCGGTGTCGACTTCTGGGCGATGAGCATCATCGTCTGGGCGATCTCGGGAATCATGGCCTCGACGAACTTCCTCACCACGATCGTCGCCCTGCGCGCGCCGGGCATGAAGCTCACGCGGTTGCCCCTGTTCGTGTGGGCGCAGATATCGACCTCGATCCTGCTGCTGGTTGTGGGCGCTCCCCTCGCCGCGGCCATGATCCTCGTCGAGTTCGACCGCCAGCTCGGCACGAATTTCTTTACGACCCAGGGTCGCCCCGTGCTGTACCAGCATCTGTTCTGGTTCTTCGGGCACCCCGAGGTCTACATCATGATCCTGCCCGGCTTCGGAATGATCTCGGAGATCATCCCCGTCTTTGCGCGCAAGGTGATCTTCGGCTACATGACGATGGTCGGGGCGATGTTCGGCATCGTGTTCCTGTCGATGACCGTGTGGGCGCACCACATGTTCACTGTCGGCATGAACACATACGTCGAAAGTTTCTTCATGGTCATGACCATGCTCATCGCGGTGCCGACGGGCATCAAGTTCTTCAACTGGATCGCGACGGCGTGGTGGGGCTCGGTTGAGTTCACCGTGCCCATGAAGTTCGCATGGGGATTTCTCGCCACCTTCTTGATCGGCGGAATTACGGGGGTGTACCTCGGCTCAGTGCCGGTCGACACCCAGCTGCACCAGTCCTACTACGTCGTGGCCCATCTCCACTACGTGCTGTTCGGAGGCAGTGTGTTCACCATCTTCGCCGGCATCTACTACTGGTTTCCGAAGATCACGGGCCGCCTGCTCAACAAGACGCTAGGCGAGTGGAACTTCTGGACTCTGTTCATCGGGTTCAACGGGACGTTCCTGATCATGCATACGCTCGGCCTCGCAGGCATGCCGCGGCGCATCGCCACCTACGCCAACCCCGCCTGGGGCACGACCAACATGATCAGCACCGTCTTCTCGTTCCTGATCGCCTTCTCGGTTCTGCTCTTCCTGATCAACGTCATCCGCAGCTGGAACGGAGGCGAGATCGCAGGCGACGACCCATGGCAGGGCAACACCCTGGAGTGGGCCACGACGTCACCTCCGCCGCCCTACAACTTCGAGAAGGTCCCGCCGGTTCACAGCTACATGCCGCTTCGCGACCTGCGTATAGCGAGCGAGGAGCCGGCCGTGCCCATTCCTGCGTTGTCGAGCTAACAACGTGATCCTCCTCGCCGGCGAATGGGTGCCCGCGTGGCTCTACATGAGCATCACCTTCCTGGTCGCCTCGCTGGGAGTCGTGGGATTGGGTTGGTGGGTTCTGCGCGGCGATGCCCGCAACCGTGCGGCTGAGGCGGAGCTGGAGAACACCACGCCGGAAGGTCCGCCCAGGCACTAACAGCCAGCCGGAGCGGCGATCGGGAGGCCCCCTCTACGCTTAAGGCATCCCAAACTTCGTCGATCTGGTGATCGCGGCCGCGACTTTGATCGGCCTCGCCAACGGCTTTCGCCGCGGGTTCTGGCTCTCGATCATGCAGTACCTCGGTCTGCTGGCGGGCGTCCTGCTGGGCGCCACCGCGGCGCAGCCGGTGCTCGATTACATCCACGTGACGAGCCCGGTCGCGCGTCCGATTGGCGCGGTCCTGGTGCTGATCATCGGAGGCAGCCTCGGATCCAGCATCGGATACGCGACAGGTGAGCCGATCCGCAAACGCATCCTGCGCGGCGGCAGGCACAGCACCAGCGATTCGTTGGGCGGCGCTGCGTTCTCGACGCTGGCAGTGCTGGTGATGATGTGGTTCCTCGGCCTTAGCTTTTCGCGCGGGCCCAGCCAGGAGGTCGCGCAGCAGATCCAGGGGTCGGTCGTGCTGCACCAGCTCGACTCGATCGCGCCGGAGCGCCCGGCCTTTCTCGCACGCGTCGAAGACATCCTCTCCGGGGTCCAGTTTCCAGCCGTGTTCGCCGGGCTCGAGCCCGCGCTGCCGTCATCCCTCCCGGTTCCGCCGCCCGCCACCGTCGACACGCCCGGCGTGAACAACGCCGCCCAGTCGGTTTTCAAGGTGAACAGCCTCGGTTGCGGAGGCCTCATCACGGGCAGCGGATTCGCCATCGGAGGCGGCTATGTGGTCACCAATGCGCACGTGGTGTCCGGCACGCATGCGCACCGCTTGCAAATGCCCAGCGGCGATGACCTGCCGGCCACCGTCGTCTACTTCGATCCCGCTCGCGACTTCGCCCTGCTGAGCGTGCCGAACTTGACGAGCCCGGGCCTGGGCTTCGCGCCCGCGTCGCGCGGCACCGATGGCGCCGTGATCGGCTATCCCGGCGGAGGGCCGGAGCGGATCGAGCCTGCAGTCGTCGACGGCGCCGTCGAAGCGGTGGGCCGCGACATCTACAGCAACAACGCCGTCACGCGGCAGGTCTACGTCATCCAGGGCAGGGTCCGGCCCGGCAACTCGGGCGGCCCGCTGGTCGACCTCCAAGGCAAGGTGCTGGGCATCGTGTTCGCGACCTCGGCCAGCGACCCGAACCAGGCTTATGCGCTGACCGACGACGAGATCAACTCTGACCTGAACGACGTCAAAGGCCGCCACACGATCGACACCAGCCGATACCAATGTGCGGCCTAGCGACTACTCCGGCTTCCGGGGGGACCCCGGCCAACCCTGCCGCGCTCGCCTGACGGACTACTCCGGCTTGGCTTCCTCGATGAGCATTACCGGGATCCCATCCACTATCGGGTAGAGGACTTTGCACTGCGGGCAGCGCAGATGGTCTGGCTCCTTGAACTCCACTTTCGTGTGGCATTTCGGGCAGGCGAGGACTTCGAGCAGTTCCTTGGAGATCACTGGCGCATGGTAGTACGGTTGGCGCCATGATCCTGCGCCGGCTCTATCTGTACCTGGTCAGCGGGGCCGCCCTGGCCACACTCGCAGCCGGCCTGTCCGCGCTCGGCTTCACCGTCCTGATGTTCGTTTTCAACGATCCCAATGCAGAAGCCAGCAGGGGCGCACTTGCCGGTGCCACCGCCGCGACGCTGGTCGCGCTCGTGGTTTGGGGCGTGCACTTCTGGTTCGCGCGCCGCTATGCGCACCGCGACCCCGCGGAACGAGCCTCGGACATTCGTCGCCTGTACGTCTACTGGGCTTGCCTGGTGATGTCCATTGGCGCGGCGATCGCGCTCGACAACGCGATCGCGAACTATCTGCGGCCCATTCTCGATTGCCCCGCAGTCAGCGACCCGACCGTGTACAGGCCATTCGACTGCACGGCGAACAACCTGCAGACGACGGCCCAGGCAGCCTGGATCACCCTCGTCCTCGGCGCTTTCTGGGCGCTCCACTATCGAATCGCGGTGCGCGACCGGGCCGCTGTCGGCGAGCAGGGCCGCTCCGCCTCGCTGCGCCGCTGGTACATGTACCCGGCGCTCCTGGTCGGCTTGCTGATGATGCTGTCTGGCGCTGCCAGCCTGATCATCCTCATCTGGCTGCGCCTGCTCAACAGCACGCTGGGCTCAGACCAGTTCCGCTACATCGGCGACGCAGCCGGACTGCTGGTGGGAGGCCTCGTCCTCTGGGGATTCCACGCCCGCGTCCTGGCGCAGAGCTACCTCGAGGACGATCGCAAATCGACGCTGCGCGCCCTCGAGGGCTTCATCGCTGTGGCCGTTTGCATGGTGTTCGCGCTGATCGGAGCCGCCCAGATCCTGTACTACGCCCTCGCGCGACTGCTCGGGCTCAACAACCCGGGCAACGTGGGGAACGACATCGTCGCCGCTATGGCGGCACCGGTTTCGGTACTCGTCATGTACGGAGCGGCGTGGTTCCTGGTGCGCCGGCGCCTGGCGCAAGACACCGGTTCACACGAGGTCGAACGCCAGGCCGGCGTGCGGCGTCTGTACACAGACCTGGCCGCACTGGTCTCGATGGCGGCGCTCGGAACTGGGGCAGCCGGCGTCCTTTGGAACCTGGCCGAGCAGATCGAGGCCCCGCTCATCGGCGTGAAGGCATCCGATTGGAGGGACCCGATCAGCTTCTGGGCCACGCTGTTCGTCGTCGGCGTGGCGGTGTGGTTGGCGCATTGGCGCCACGCCCCATGGCCTGGTGACCGCCAATCGCTGAGCCGGCGCCTGTACGTCTGGGCGGCTCTCCTCGTCAGCGTGCTCGCCGTCCTGGGGTCCGGCATCGCACTGTTGAACGTCGTGCTCCAACAGGTGTTCAGCACGACTCCTCGACTCAGCAGCACGGACAATCTCGATTTCGGCCACTACCTGGCAGTGCTGGTGGTCGCGGCGTTTATCGGTGTCTATCACTGGCGCGTGTTGAGGGCGGATGCCGCGTCGCGCCCTGCGAAGCACGAGGTCGGGCCGGCGCCCGTGATCGCAACGGAGACGCCGGCGATCGATTCGACGGTCGCGGCGAAGCCGGCGACCTCGACCTCAGAGTCTTCAACTCCACATAGCAGGCGCTATGTGCTGTCCGTGATGGATGCCAGCGAGGACGATGTGCACCAGGCGCTGTCCAACCTGCCCCCCGCAGCCAGCTATCGGCTGATACCGGAATCGGAGTCCTGACCATTGGACGCCCAGACAGTTCTCACCACCACCCGCTCGGTTCGCAAGCGGCTCGACTTCGACCGGCCAGTGCCTCGCGAGCTGCTCCTCGAATGTCTCGAGGTCGCGGTCCAGGCGCCAACCGGCTCCAACAGCCAGGGTTGGCAGTTTGTCTTCGTCACCGACGCCGACAAGAAACAGGTCATCGGCGAGCTCTATCGAAAGTCGTGGTACGCGTACGCGGCGAGCGGCGGCCAGCGGTACGCGAAGGACGACTCTCGACGCGAACAGCTCCCGCGCGTGGCCTCGTCGGCGCAGTACCTCGCCGACCGCATGGGCGAAGTGCCTGTCATGGTCATCCCCTGCATCGAGGGCCGCGTGGATCGTCCAGGTGCCTCGAACCTCGAGATGGCCGGACTCTACGGTTCCATCATTCCGGCGGCCTGGAGCTTCATGCTCGCGGCTCGCGATCGCGGCGTTGTCGGTTCCTGGACGACGCTCCACCTCAGGTATGAGCGCGAGGTGGCGGAGCTGCTGGGCATTCCGTACGAGCGGTACACGCAGGCTGCGCTGCTGGCGATGGGGTTCAGCACCGGCGGTGAGTTCAAGCCGGCGCACCGAATTCCGCTTGATGGCATCGTCCATTGGGAGAAGTGGTAGCCCAGGCGCTCCTCGACCTGGTCGACTGGCGGCGCCGGGTCGGCGACCTGTACCGAATCCGCGGAGCGACTCCCGCGCCGGAGGCGCGGGGGCCCCAGCGGAAGGCGCTGGAGCTATTCAGGCGTGGGCGCGATGACCTTTTCAAGACTCACCCCCAGTCACCGATCGAGCCGGAAGAGCGCGCGGCCTTCAGAGGCCTGAGCTACTTCGCCGCAGACGACTCATCTCGGGTGCGGGCGCAGGTCGAGGATGGCGACGGAACCGAGCTCGTCATCAACACGGGCGGAGAGGACGGCGCTGTGACCTACAGGCGCTCGGCCAGGTTGGTGTTCGAGCTGGGTGGAACCGAGTGCCACCTGACCGTCCTGAGCCTCGTCCAGTACGCGGGCGGGCTGTTCGTGCCTTTCCGCGACGCCACGTCCGGCCATGAAACGTACGGTGGCGGGCGCTACCTGTTCGACACCGCGAAGGACACGGACGGTCTCGTGTTGGAGATCACACCGGGCTCGCCGGAGGTCGTGATCGATTTCAACTATGCATACAACGCCTCGTGCGCCTACAGCCCACGGTGGGCTT
>DATCAV010000104.1:0-2029 GCA_036512415.1 Candidatus Dormiibacterota bacterium
ACGGCGTGGAGAAGCCGAAAAACTTGTCGTACGTACCAGCGACGCGCAGCAGTGCGGCGGCGAGCTCGGCTCGCTCTGCCTCATCCAGGTCGGCGATCGTGCTGACGTGCCGGCGCGGATAGACGTGCACCTCGTACGGCCAGCGCGCGGCGTTCGGCACGAATGCGGCCATCAAATCGCCGGCGAACAACAGGCGAGGGCCCGCGATCTCCGTTTCGAGCTGGTCACAGTGCAGGCACCGGCCCGTGCTCCGATGGTGATCACCCGCGGCGTGCAGCTCGGCCGCCGCAAACGGGGGCACGAAAGGGAGCGCGTAGATCTGGCCGTGCGGGTGGTGCAGCGTGACCCCGATCTCCTCGCCTTTGTTCTCGAAGATAAAGACGTACGAGACGTCCGCGCGCGCCCCCAGTGCCTTGTATCGGTCAGCCCACACGTCGATTAGCAGGCGCACCCTTTCGACCGGCAGCTCGGCCAGCGTCGCCGTGTGCTCAGGCGTGTAAACGACGACCTCGCAGCCTGTGGTTGGAGGCCGGACCACGCGGCCGTGGTCGCGGTCGGGGCCGAATGCAGGAAATCGGTTTTCGAAAACGACGACCTCGAACGTGTCGAGCGGAACCTCGGATGCGCCCCCGACGCCGCTCGGGCAGAGAGGACAGAAGTCGGTCGGCAGGAACGTTCGGTCGTTGCGCTCCGTCGCGTAAGCGACCCATTCCTTTCGCAGAGGGTCGAAGCGTAGGTCAGGCATGGTCGCCGGGGGTGGCGCGGCTGTATGCCAGGAGGTAGCGGCCGTCGCGCAGCTCCAGCTCAACCTTGGCCAGGCCTGCACGCCGGTCCTGGCGCGCTGCAGTCGAGCGCGCTGCAGTCGCTCGAGGTTTGCGGTCAGTCAGTCGCGCCGGCGATCTGCTCACGCTTTCCCACTTCTGCAACGCGGACGTCGACGCCGGCTTCGCGAATCGCCTGGAGCGCGGCCGGTTGAGCTTTCGAGTCGGTGATGAGTGTGTGAATGCGCGTGGTGGGAACCGTCTGGCACATGGTTTCCTGGCCGATCTTGGTGTGGTCGGCGAGCACCACCACCTGCTGCGCCGCGCCTGCGAGCGCGCGATCTGTCGCCGCCACCAGCGGGCTCGGTGTGCTCAAGCCTCGCTCGGCCGAAAAGCCGTTGCCTGAGATGAAGACCTGCGATGCGCGCAGCGCGCGCACCGATTCCTCGGTGGCCGGCCCGACGAGCGCGTGGATCGACCGGCGCAACGTGCCTCCCGTCAGGATCACCTCCACCCTCGGAGCCTCCATCAAGGCCTGCGCCACCAGCAGGGAGTTGGTGACCACCGTCAGCTCGGGGGAGGCGACCAGCAACCGGGCGAGGGCCAGTGTTGTCGTCCCCGGGCCGAGCAGGATCGAGTCGCCGGGCCGGATCATCCCGAAAGCGAGACGCGCTATTGCCGCCTTCTCAGTCGCCGCCAGCCCCGACTTCTCGTAGTAGCTGGGCTCGTGCCCGAGGCTCGCCGGCTGCACGGCTCCCCCGTGGGTGCGCACGAGCAAACCGTCCTTGGCCATGGCACGCAGGTCGCGGCGCAGCGTGATCTCTGTCGTGCCCAGTGTTTCGGCCATCTCGGCCACGGAGACGACGCCGCGGGACCTGACGCTCTCCGCGATGAGCCTTCGCCGCTCGACCGCAAGCATTCGAGGGATCGTACCGTATCGATCATTTCCAATCAATAGTGAGCAGAACCAAAACTACTAATTGACAAAACTGACCGAATCTGTATCTTTCCGGTAAGGCGTGGCCGGAGAATGACTCTGGCCGCGGTGCTCTACAACAGAACGTCGGAGGCTACGGAGGGCTACTGAGTAAGACCTGCTGCCGGCGCACTCTCGCCCCGGGCGAACTCGAATCCGGGAAGAAGGCCGCAGGTGACGTCCTGGTCTTAACGATGCAGGAGGAGGAGTCGTATGGGTGATTCGCGCGACGCTATGAAAGTTCGACGGGCGCTCGAGGCCCGAAAGCTCGAGCTTCCATTTCTCGAGACCG
>DATCAV010000105.1:0-7070 GCA_036512415.1 Candidatus Dormiibacterota bacterium
TTCCTGTTGGTCCCGGGCAACCGCGCGGCAAGGCGTCTGCTGGCGGTCATGTCAATCTCAGTCCTCGGCTTTACGGTCGCCTATGGTGTGACCACTCAAGGCGCGAGTTGGGCAGGGGTCGTACTCCTGCAGACGTTCAGCTGGACGATTCCCTGCTTCATGCTTGGCCTCTTCGCGGTCTTTCCCGACGGCATTTACCAGCGGAAGTACGAACTCGGCATCGTGGTCGGGGCGGTCGCGGTCGCAGTGACACTGCAGGTCATCCAGATGGCCGGATCTGAAGTCATCACCACTCAACAATTCATCGGGACGACACTGGGCGCGCCAGATCCGTTTTTCGTGAAGCAGTTTCGGTCGCTTGGTCCTTCGGCGGCAAGCCTCCTGAACAACTTTCAATTCTCGATCGCGGTCGCCATGGCCCTGCTGATCTTGAGGTACCGGCGTTTTGGACCGCAGCTGCGACGCCAGATTCGAGGGGCTGTTGTTGGGGTCGCGGTCACGTTCGGGGCGGTGAACCTCTTGATCCTCGTGCCCAGCTTGCACACGCCGAGCCCCCTGATCGACGGCATCGTGTTTTTTGGGCTCTATGCACTCCTGCCTGTACCGCTGGCAATTGGCATCGTGAACCCCCGATGGCTGGACGTCGATCTAGTGATTCGGCGTTCGCTCATCTACGGCGTCCTCTGGCTGTTGATCGCGGCGGCCTATGTAGGCATCGGCACAACAGTTGGCATTGCACTCGGACAGCGGGTGCCGCTGCAGCTGGCGATCCTGTTGACGATCGCCGCGACGCTCGTCTTTCAGCCAGCGCGGCACTGGTTGGAGCAGCTGGGCGACCGGCTAGTTTTTGGCCGGCGGCTCGGCGGCTATCAGCTCATCAGCCAACTCGGCGCGGAGCTCGAATCGTCGACGGCGCCCAAGGACGTGGCGGGGACGGTAGCCGCAGTCGTGCAGACTGGACTGGGTGCCCGCTGGGTCCGGGTCGACCTCAACCGGCCTCAACCCACTGCGGTTGCGTTGGCGGGCGCCGGAGCAAGCGAGAACGCGGTGGCTGCACTTTCGGCGCCACTCGTGCACGCAAACCAGGTCGTGGGCCGAATCGAGTGCGGGCCGAAACTGAAAGGCGACTACGTTCACGCCGACCAGGGATTGCTGAACACGCTGGGGCGGCAAGCGGCCCTTTCGATTCGCAACTCTCAGCTCACGGCTGAACTGTCCGACCGTCTCGAGGAGCTGGCGGCGTCGAGGATGCGACTCGTGCAGGCGGACGACGTTGCTCGGCGCCGGCTCGAGCGCGACCTGCACGACGGCGTCCAGCAGCAGCTCGTCGGCCTGCTCGCGCGATTAGGCCTGGCACGGAACCAACTTCGACGTGATCCAGAGTTGGCCGGCTCGACATTGCGCGACGTCTCACTCGATGCTCAGAGGGCACTTGAGAACGTGCAGGAACTTGCGAGGGGCATACACCCGGCGGTCCTCACCGACCGTGGGTTGATAGAAGCAGTTCGAGAGCGAGCAACAAGGATGACTGTCCCGGTAGAAGTCCGTACTGACGGCCTACCACCTGGTGCCCGTTTCGCCTCGGACCTGGAAGGAGCCGCATATTTCTTCGTGTCGGAAGCACTGGCGAATGTCTTGAAGCACTCCAACGCGAACCGGGTTGAGGTCCGTTTCGTGGGTGGGGACGCTGGACTCGTGGTCGAGGTGGAGGACGACGGTCGGGGATTCGACGCCGGTCGCGCGAAGCGCTCTGGATTGCGCGGCCTGCAAGATCGTATCGAGACGCTTGGCGGCCGACTGGAAATCATGAGCGGTCTCGGGAGCGGAACAAAGCTGCGAATGATCTGCGAACGCAGGCTCGTACCAGTGCGTGAACGTCTTCGCATCGTGATAGCGGAGGACAACTACCTCGTCCGTGAGGGGACCCGGCGTTTGCTCGAAGACTCGGGCGAGGTCGACGTGCTGGCGTCAGTGAGCACCGCCGAAGAGCTGCTCGAAGTCGTTGACGGCCTGCGGCCGGATGTTGTGCTGACCGACATTCGCATGCCGCCCGCGCACCATCTTGAGGGAATCCAGGCCGCTCATTCCATCCGCCAGCGCCACCCGCGGATCGGAGTCGTTGTCCTCTCGCAGCACTCCGATGCGACCTACGCGCTACAGCTGTTCAAGAGTGGAACCGAGGGACTGGGCTACTTGCTCAAGAGCAGGGTCGGTGAGCTGGACGAGCTTCTCCACGCCCTCCGAGAAGTCGCGGCCGGCCGCTCGGTCATCGATCCCGGCGTCGTGGAGCGCCTGGTGGACTACCGGGCGCGGCAAACCGAGTCCCCCCTGCGCATGCTCAGCGAGCGCGAAGTCGACGTGCTGCGTGAAATGGCAGAAGGCAAATCGAACCCCACAATCGCAGAGGCTCTCCACCTGTCCGAATCCTCAGTCGAGAAGTACATCAACACGATCTTCTCGAAGCTCGGTCTGTCCGAAGAGCGGTCGGTGAGTCGCCGGGTGGCAGCCGTTCTCACGTACCTCCACGATGTGAACAGCCCAACCACGCCGTGAAGCCACGCTCTACGGACAGCTAGAAGCGGTCCAATGAAACTCGTCCGGCTACCCTTTCCGGATGGACGCCGGCGTAGCTCAATTGGCAGAGCAGCTGTTTTGTAAACAGGTGGTCTGTCTCTGAGAGCGCTCACTGCCACGTCCGGACCAAGCTTCAGGTGCCGCTGCGCTTGAGACAAGCTGAACGTGTCCTACTCTGAGCTGGACGTCGGACCACCGTACTCATCGAACCGGAGGCTCCCCCTCCGTGGTCACCCATTCTGGCCTAGGGTAGCCCGCCGAACCCCGTACCGACCCGGTTCCTTCCCTGACCGGTAAAGGGGCCGGACTCTAACCGCGTCCGGCCCTTGTGCAGACCCCCTGATGCGGGCAGCCTGATCTCAGCGGGTTTTCAGCGGGTTTTCAGCGGGTTTTCAGCGGGTGCACAGCGGGCGCACCCGACCGTTACTTTTGCCTCCGCCGCGGGGGATTGATTAGGTATGAAGACTTTCGCGCAGACAAGCTGGAACCTCCTCGCACCCCTCACCTCGGTGTCGCTCGGCCGTTGTGAGCGTGTGAGCCACCCGGCGGGCAGTCAAAAGTCGCACAGCGTGCGCACAGCGTGCGGTCAGCGTGCGGTCAGCGGACACCCTGAGATCGAGACGGAACGTAGGTTTGGCCCTTTAGGGTGGCTTAGCGGGCACTCAGCGTGCGGTCAGCGTGCGCCTCGTTTCTAGGCTGCTCGCATGAAGACTCTCGCGCAGCCTAGCTCAAAACCTCTCCGAGACTTTCTTCTCAGATTCGTTCGTCCCGATGCCACCGTCCCCGGAAGGAGCGGGTGCCCAGCGGGTGCTCAGCGGGTTGTCAGCGGGTGAACAGCGGGAGGACCCGACCGTCACTTTCAGCTCCGTCAGGGGGGATTGATTAGGTATGAAGACTTTCGCGCAGACACGCTGGAACCTACTGGCGGCCGTCACCTTCTTGGCGTTCGCCCCGCCACGACTCGACGCTGGCGGGAACTCGCAGCAGAGCGTTGATCGGCGGGTGGACCAGCTCATGAGGCTCGTCAGCGCAATCCACACCGCGCTTGACGGCCTGGTATTCGTCCTTGGACACGCTGTTGTGGTGGTAGCGCACGTTGCCGTAGCCGCTGCCATTCCGACCGCCGTCGTTTGGCTGGTAGGCAAGACCGTCGTACCTCTGCTCCATCGCCGGCTCGGTCGGTCTGGCGTCTCCGGGGTGCGAATCGTGCCACCCATCGACGGCACCTACGACTCGGCGAACTGGGTGGCTTTCTTCCGGATGCTCCATGCGATCGCGGCGCCATCGTGGAAGCGCGCCCTATTCGGCCAGGCCTGGCTTGTGTTTGAACTCGAGGCCCGTGAGGGACGCGTCATCGCCCGCTGCTGGTTCCCGACCGAGGCCGAAAAGCTCGTGGCGGCCGCGATTCGCAGCGCACTCCCGGGCGCCAACATCGTGCCGACCGAAGATGGCACGGCGCTAGCTCGACCCCAGGCCGCAAGGGCTCGGCTCCGCCTGTGGCGCGAAGATCTCTACTCGCTTGGTGCTTCCCACACCGATGCCATTGCGACTGCCGCTGAGGCACTCGCCGAGGCTGGCGATGGATTGATCCAGCTCGCCATGTCGCCGGACACCGGATGGGAAGCCCGCGCCGGCAAGCGGCTTGATCAACTGTCCGGCTTCGACTCGCACGAGAGCATCTTCCTAAAGGTCCTGCGCCTTCCGATGGATTTTCTCTTCGAGTTCTGGTTCTCCTATCCCGAGCCCGCCTCGAAGCCACCGTCGCAGCGGCGCGCCGCGGCTCCTCTCCCGCCGACGGACAAAGCCGGCCAGGCGTGCTGGCAGGTCGAGGTACGTCTCTGCTGCTGGGCGCCGCGAAGGTCGTCCGCGATCGGCTCATTGCGCCCGATCGTGTCGGCCTTCCAGGCGCTCGACGGCGAGAACCGGCTTCGCGTCGCGAAAGTGTGGTGGCCGCTCGGTTTCGATAGCGCGCTAACAAAGCGCCTCGGACCCGGGCACACCTCGATGGTGCTGTCACCTGCCGAAGCGGCGCAGCTCTTCCACCTCCCGCTGGCCGGCGTCCCGATGGACTCGGCGCGCGTCCGCATGATGCCGCGGCGCCCGTCCTCAGTCGCGGGCGAGGGCAGCGTGCTGTGCCGGCTGGACGACGATCGTCGGGCGGCGGTGAATATCCGCCAGGCCGACCGGCGCCACCACCTGCACGTTGTCGGACCGACCGGTGCGGGCAAAAGCACGCTGCTCCTCAATCTCGCACTACAGGACATCGAGGCCGGTATCGGAGTCGGTGTCATCGATCCCAAGGGCGACCTCATCCGCGACCTGCTCGAGCGCATCCCGACCCAGCACGCGAATCGCGTCATCCTGCTTGATCCTTCGACGCGCGAGCGCCCGGTCGGGCTCAACGTTCTCGAGTGCGACGATCCGAGTCAGCGCGAGCTGGTCACCGACGGTGTGGTCACGATCTTTCGCAAGAACTTCGAGCGCTTCTGGGGGCCGCGGACTGACGACGTGCTGCGTGCGGCACTCCTTACCCTCCTTCGCCATCCGGGCGCGACTCTGACGGAGGTGCCGCTTCTGCTGCTTAACCAACGCGTCCGGGCTCGCCTGACCAAGAACCTCGGCGACCCGGTCGGGCTCAAGCCGTTCTGGCAGGAGTACGAGGCACAAACGGAGGGGCAACGACTGCAGATGGTCGGACCGGTTCTAAACAAGCTACGGACCTTCCTGATGCGGCCTACCGTGCGCAACGTCCTCGGCCAGAGCCGGTCGACCATCGACCTTCGCGAGGTGATCGACGGCGGCGGCATCTTGCTCGTCAACCTCGCCAAAGGCGCGATCGGCGAGGAGACGAGCCGCCTCGTGGGCTCTTTCGTGATGTCGCGCCTCTGGCAGGCAGCGCTCGCGCGCGCAAGCCGTCCCGAGGCTTGGCGACCGGACTTCAACCTTTACCTCGACGAGTTCCACAACTACCTTCACTTGCCCCAGTCCATAGACGACGTGCTCGCCGAGGCGCGGGCTTACCGGCTCAACCTGACCCTAGCCAACCAGCACCTGGCTCAGCTGAACGAGTCCACCCGACAGGCGGTTGCCTCCAACGCGCGAACGCGCATCGTTTTCCAGTGCGGGCCAGATGACGCGCGCCATGTGGCGCGCGACTTCGAGCCGCTGACTGTCCACCAACTCCAATCCCTCGACCGCTTCCAGATCGCCGTCTGGCTCAGCGTCGACGGCCATACCCTGCCGCCATTCACCGGTACGACGCTGCCGGCGCCGGCGGGTTTGGGTGAGGAACACGCGGCCAGGGTCGCGGCTGCCAGCTTGGATCGCTATGGACGGCCGGTGGCTGAGGTTGAGGCCGAGATCATTGGGCGCCTCGGCCGATTCGGAGCCGCCGGCGGCTTCAAGGAGATCGCATGACCTTGTCCGTAGTCCCTGCGCGCAACCCTTCGCGCCCCGAACTCCAGCCGGCTTCGCGCGGCCATTCGCGCCGTGGCGCGAACCCCCTGCCAAGTTCCAGCTGGCCGATTTCGTCCCCGGGACTGTCTTCTCTATCTGCACCATCTGTCAGAACCATTCGAACCGTCGAGCTGCAACTTGCTGACGCTCCATCGAGGTCGACTGCCGACTACACGCCGACACCGCGCGACATGGCCATGCTGATGGCTCTCGATTCCTACCGCTACCTCGACCGCGGCCAACTCCAGGCGCTCTTCTTCTCAGGTTCGCGGAGCTGCCAGTACCGACTCCGCTGGCTCGTCGACCACGGACTCGTGCGCACGTGGCGCGTGGTCATGCGGCCCGGACGCGTGTGCCTATCCTCGATCTATCTGCTCTCGCGGCGGGGGGCGGCGGCACTGGCCGAGTGGCTTGACGGCGAGCCGCGACCCTACCTGCGACGAGCGGAGCACGCACTCGAGCGTCGCTTTCACCTGGTCCACCAGCTCGAGGCCAATCAGTTCTTCGTCGACCTTGCCTTCGCGGTCCGCGAGCTGGCGGGCCACGGCCTTTACCACTGGGTGGGCGAGCACGGTGTTCAGGACGCGTACGCGGAAGGCGACGAACACGGACCAATCCCGGACGGATGGGGTCGGTTGCTCACGCCCGACCGCGAGGTGCTGATCCACCTCGAGTGGGATCGCGGTACCGAGCAGCCGCGTCGCCTTCGAGCCAAGCTCTACGCGTACACGGCGTACTTCGCCGACCGCGCCGGCGCCTCCGCCAACCAAGTCCTGTTCGTTGCTCCGACCGAGCAGCGGGAGCGACAGATCTCCTACTTGCTGCCAGACCATTCCGACGCCGAACGTGAGAGCTGCCGGTTCTGGACGACCACGACCGCCTTCATCGCTGCCGCCGGACCGCTCGGAGCTGTGTGGGCCAGTGATGTCTCGAAGCGGCGGGTCTCCTTACTAGATATGGCCGGCCTCCCTCGGTCGGACCGGCACGTTGAAGACGCTGTCGGCAAGCCGGCATGGTGGCTCCGACGCCCGGGCGGAGGG
>DATCAV010000106.1:0-3146 GCA_036512415.1 Candidatus Dormiibacterota bacterium
TTCGCCCATTCGTCGAGGGCACGGATGAAGTTCACGTAGACACGCTGCTGCTCTCGCAGAATGCCCAGCGCGCCCAGCTCCCACCACTCATCGGGGGTGAAGTAGGCGCTGACCTCCGCCTCGGGACCCTGCTTGCTGAACCACTGTATGAGGTGGAGATTGTCGGATTGCAGCAGCCACTTCGCCATCTCGACGAACCGCGGGTCGCCGGTGAGCCTGGCCTTGTTGTACGCGTGGTGCATCAGACGGAAGATGCCCTGCTGCGCATTGTTGCCGAGGAAGAACTCCATGCCACCCTCGCCGGCCCACGTCGTCCCGTACTCGTTGATCGGCACCTCGAAACCGCGATCGCCCAGCTTGGCGATCGCCTCCGACGGCAGGATCGTCCTCACCTTGCGACTCTTGAGCTCTGCGGCCAGCGCGGGCATGAACGTGAAGATCCCGGTGTTCGCGTGGTGGTGCTCGCCGAAAGTCTCGAAGTCCCAACCCAGCGTGACGACGTCGCCCCACGTCTCGCGAATCCAGCCGGCGTAGCGCGCCGGCGTGAGCGGATACTCGGACCAGGCGCGGTTGGAGAACCGGTAACCGACGTCGTCGGAGAGGTCGCGATGGCGGCAGAGCAGGGCCATGCGCTGCAGCGGATAGTGATAGACGTGGGTCGGCTCGCGCCACCCCATCTGCCACGGACGGCCCTCCATTAACGCGCCCGTGAAACCACACTGCTGCAGGGCGAAATAGACGTCATTCGACATGAACATCTCGGTGGTGTCGGTGACCGTCACCGGTTTCTGAAACAGCGCCTCGAGACGCTCGCGCGCCTGGACCATCGCCTCCTTGAAGGCAACGATGTCGACATAGAACAGCCATGAGTGGTAGGGCTCAACGCAAACCACCTCGACGTTCGGGCTGGCGCACAGCTGCTTGAACGAATCGAGCACCTTCGGCCCCCACGCCTCGGCCTGCAGCAGAAACGAGTTGCTGAAGCCGATCGACATCTTCCAGCCACGCTTGGCCAGGTCGCGAAACATCTTGCTGGCCGGGATGTACGAGAACGTCGCCACCTTTTCGAAATAGCGGCGATTCATGGGCTCGTCGAACACGAAGTCCGGCATCGATTCCGCGGAAGTCTTCGGCGGGATGACCTGGGCCGGCAGCTTGAGCCGCCGCGGCTGATGTACGACCGTGTAGACGACGAGGTTCTCAGCCATGCGGTGAGGCCGTCTTGCGCGGCGTTCGCCTTGGCGTCTTCGCTGCCTCCGGCTGCACCGCCGGCGCCCTGACCGCCTGCTGCGCCGCCGCAAACTCGGTCCGCAAGAGCAGTTGGTCGATGACCTTCTCCCATGTGTACTGGCGCGCTGTGACCCTCCCGCGCCTACGAATCGCCGCTGCCAGCTGCGGCCGCTGCTTAAGCAGGTTCAGATCCGTCACCAGCTCGATGGGGTCGTCGGTCTCCATCACCAGCGCATTTCGGAAGGCCTGGGCGTAGTCCTCGCCCGTCGAGCCGGTCACCGCGAGCCCGCCGGCCGCCATCACCTCGAGGCCGACCAGGCCGAACGGCTCGTGGCCGGAGTTTGCGAGCACCGCGTCGCTCGCGGCGTAGATGACCCCGAGGACGTTGTCGGAGACGAAGCTCATCAGGTTGATCAGGTCGGCGTCGGGGTTGTCGCGAAGGATCGTGACCAGGCCCGACGCGTCGCCTGGCGCTTTGACGCCGACGATCGTCAAGCCCTGGTGCTCCGCGTGCGACAGGACCTGGCCCCCATGCGCCTCACTCCCGCCCCGAATCACGAGTTTTACTCGCGCGCCATGACGCTTCAGATAGCCGGCCGCCGAAACTGCCATCAGCCATCTCTTGTCGGGGTCGAAGCGGCCGATCTTGAAGCAGAGGTGGTCGGCGGCGGCGGCGGATCTTATCTCGGCGATGACTCCCGGATCCGAATCGTGGATCGAAGAACGCGGGATGCCGTTCGGGATGATCATCGGGTTCTGGCCCGCTTCCCACATCTTGAATTTCATGTACCGGCTGACCGTGGTCATCGTGGTCGCGAAGGCAAGGGCGCCCCAGTTGACGCGATCGAATCCAAACGTGTTGTTGGCGTTCCACAAAATGACCACACGGTCGCGAAGGCCTCGGTAGTACAGCGAGTCGGATATGAGGTTCATCGATGCCGCCGTCTGCCACTCCTCTCCCAGGACGACGACGTTGCGACCGGAGGCGACAGCCGGTGCGATCACCTGGTTGATCAGGCTCAGCGGAAGGCTCGAGTTCCAATCGCGGACCTTCTCGTCCTCGCCGTCGTACACGCCGCCGCGATGGCGCGCTGATATCCATTGGCACCAGCGGCGGTAATGGAGGCGTCCACCTTCGTGAGTCTCTTCGCCGGGCAGGTCGGGATCGCCGCAGAAGAAGAGATGAGTCTCGTAACCCAGCTGCGCCAGCGTCCGCGAGAGACCTTTCACGCGGACCCCAAGCCCTCCGGTCTGGCTGTATTCATCAGGGCCTTCGAAGCTGAGGATCACGAAGACCGTCGTCTGCGGTGTGAAGTTCACCTGCCTGCCGCCAGCGCCTTGAGCGCCGCCGCGTGCAGCTCCGCGTTGGGCGAGCACAACAATGTCGTTCTGGTCTCGAGGTTGCACGTGAGCCCGCCCAACGCACCGCCCTTCGCATCGGTGGCAGTGCCACCGGCCTCGGCGAGGATGAGCAGGCTCGCGCTCATGTCGAAGACTCGCATCGGAACCGGCGCGCAGAACGCGTCGAAGGCGCCGGCGGCCGTATGCGCAACCGAAAGCGCCATCGATCCGAGGATGCGAACCCTGCTCGAGCTCGCGACCAGCCCTTGCGCGGCCGCGAGAGAGCGCGGGTTGCTCTCCAGCGCGATCAGGCCAATGCGCCCTGGGTCCTCCGGAGGTTGCACATCGATTGGTTCACCGTCCCGCCACGCTCCCTGCTTGCGGATGGCCTTCCATTCCTCGCCGTTGACGAGATTCAGGACAAAGCCGGCGACGGTGTCGGCCACGGTCGGCCCGTCGAGCAACGTGAGCATGAGCCCGAAGAATGGAAGGCCCTGCTTGGCGTTGAGGCTACCGTCAACAGGGTCGACGAGCACCAGCGGAAAGTCGGCGCCGAAGCTGCGTAGGCCGATCTC
>DATCAV010000107.1:0-16366 GCA_036512415.1 Candidatus Dormiibacterota bacterium
TAGATCCCTGTTGTGGGGTCACCGACGGCTTGGGTCAAGCGGCCATCGAGAGTGTCGATCCCGAAGGGGGACCCGTTGAGGTTGGGTGCGGGCGCCGGTACCGAGTAGCTGTTGACAGTGAGGTCGCCATCACGGAAGAAGATTCCGCTGCCATCGACGTGAAACACCGTCAGCCTGGTCTGTGGCGTCGCTGGCGGGCCGGACGGATCGTAGGCTGAGACCACGTAGCCGTTGCTGGCGTTGGTGCTGGTGTTGACAGGCACCGGCGTGGAGGTCAGCGTCGTTCCGTCGCCGTTCTTGAGCGGCGATAGTGCGGTACCGACGAAGTTCACCGCCGGCGCAGCACAGGTCGTAGCGCCGGGCGCGGGGGTCTGCATCCAGGTGATCTGCGCGGTGATGAATGGATTGATGCCGGTGTCGCTGAAGTTGTTGGTTCCGACCAGCATGTAATTGCTGCTGTGGCCCAGTTTGGGGTAGTCGGACAGCACACCTGGCGTGCTCACGCTGAACCTGCACCAGCCGTTGACGAGATCGGACGGATCTGGCGTCTTCGACCAGCCGTAGAGGAACTTGTCTAGGCCGAAGGCGCATCCGAGAACCACATAGAGCCACCGTTGCGATGACTGATCCCACTGGATTTGAGGATCGCAAAGGGGCACGGTGGAGGGAGTTCCGCCGACGCCGAGCCATGGGTTGAACGATGCTTCGCCCACCAGGCTTAGATCGCTCCGGCTGTACACGCCGATGACTGAGTTGACGATTTCGACGTAGTAGTTCGGCCCGATCGCCCCGGTGCTGTCGGGGGGTGCAGTCTGGAAACTGCCGTTGTCCACGAAACTCAGACCCGGTTTGTTGAGGCCATTGAAAACGGCGTTGGCAGTCCTGGTCGATGGCAGGACCAGCGATGGACCGATTGCAAGTTTGGGGCTACGGGCCACGTTGCCGCGAATTGGCAGGCGAGGTTTTCTGAACTTCGCCGATGCGGCGGCAGAAGCGACGGACCGCGTCCCCGATGAAGGGGAGATGGTCCCCGACGGCGCAGCGCCGGTGGTGAGTAGTAGCAGCGCCGCTAGAAGTCCCGGTATGGC
Organism: Candidatus Dormiibacterota bacterium; assembly: GCA_036512415.1. Classification (GTDB taxonomy): domain Bacteria; phylum Chloroflexota; class Dormibacteria; order Dormibacterales; family Dormibacteraceae; genus Palsa-872. Next base: position 1,089 of record DATCAV010000107.1, read on the forward strand.
CCTTGTCGGCATTGGGACAGCCATCCTAACCCGGGAACGGTGCAATCTGCGCCATTGGCGACCTGTTGGGGTCGGCAGTGGCGAGGACTGGCTGAGCTGACCTTTCAGAGCACGGGCTTCGGTATCAACCATTTTGCGGCCCCGCCCGGGACCCATTCGACACCGGGCGTCGGGGTAGCGATTTCACTCGGGCTTATAGTGTTCGCCGTATTGGCGCTTCGCCGGCGCCGGAGCGTGGAGGAGTTAAGTGGCCACAACTAGGCGTGAACCAGTGAAGCCGTCCGGCCCAGCGCGCAAGACCGAGCGCTCGGCACCGAGGCTATCGCCCGCCCACCCCAACGGATTGAAGAGCAACACCCGCGCCGGCCGAGAGGCCGCGCACCAGAGCCAATCGCGCCACACCGCCAAGTAATAAGGAGAGTGAGACACATGGATCGCACCCAGGAGCTGGAGGAACGGGTCCGGAACCTAAGCCAGACCATCGATGAGATGCGGAACCGCATGGCCCGGCTGGAAGGGCGCGACCCGGGCTCGGCGGTCAAGAAGCAGAGCGACCGTCGCGGCTTCCTAAGGCTCGGTGCGGGCGCGGTCCTCGGAGCCCTTGGTTGGGCCGCGGTGAGAGCGGTCCCGGCCTCGGCGGCCACCACCGGAAACATGCTCTTGGGCGAGGCCAACCTGGCCGAGAACGCGACCACGCTGACGGCCGACGGCGGCACCCCGCCGGTTGAGGTCCTCGGCGTCGCGGCGGCTGGCACCACCTGGGTCGAGGGAACCACCGGGACCTTCACGGCCCCACTCCAGGGCCTGGGTGCCGGTCAGGGCGCTAGCACAACTTTGGTCGACGGTGTCGATGGCTGGGCCGGCGGAACCAAGGGCGCTGGGGTTTATGGCCTGTCAGACACAGGCTATGGAGTCATTGGCGAGAGCAACCAGGGCGTCGGCCTCTACGCGCAAACTTCAGGCCGCATTCGCCAGGACGGCCTTCTCGCTGCCGGGTTGCCTGGGTACCTCCCCAACCCATTCGAGCAGGTCCGCGACCTGAACGGTGTGTTGTGGATTTCCGACGTGAGCGGAGCGTGGCGCCGTGTTAACACCGTTCGTGTCGACGCCGCCGACGGCTCGGGCGTGCCCTTCGCCCCATTCCGCGTCTTCGATACTCGCCTCCTCGCGGGTGGCGCCAGGAAGGCAGCGGGCACGACGACGGTAATTCCGATCGCAAATCAGGGCGCAGGAGCATCGAACATACCCCTCGACGCGGTAGCCGTCATGGGCAACCTGACTGCGACCGGCTACACGGGAGGTGGTTTCCTGGCCCTTTCGCCGGCGGGTGTGGCGGTCGGCACCTCCAGCGTCAACTTCATCACCGGCCAGACGGCCATTGCCAACAGCTTCATAGTGGGGTTGAGTGGAGGCAGCGTGCAGGTGAAGGTCGCCGGCCATGCGACCCACATCGTGATCGACATCACGGCATACATCCAGTAATCGGCGAGTAAACCGGCAAGGTCGATCCTGGCGCCTCAGGCGGTGGGCGTCTCCGGAGGCTGAGCACTGGCGCGTGCTTGTGCTCGGCCGGGCCACATCCGCGTCGCCGCGATGAGCAGGAAGACACCGAAGAGCGCGCCCAGAGCCCTCGCCGGCAGCCACAGGGCGAGCGCGGAGCCGACGATTGCGGCAGGCACCCCGGCGACGGCCATCCAGGAGGCCGCGCGGACGTCTACATTGCCGTTCCTGTTATGGGTCAGTGCCCCGATCGCGGCGGTGGGGAGCATGGCGATCAGGGATGTGCCCTGGGCAATCCTTTGCCCGATTCCGAATCCGAGCGCCAGCAGCGGCACCACCATGACTCCGCCGCCCACTCCGGTCAGGCCACTGACCACCCCGATCGCCAGGCCGCCCGCAGTCATGAGCGCGTAATCCTGTGGCCCGAATGTCGCCGCGGCCGTCCCGATCAGATGTGGTGCGGTACCGAGCAGAACGTCGTAAAGCTCCTTGAGACCGGCACCGAATAGCAGGATCGCAACTATCACCTTCAGAGCGCGGTCGGGAATCCTCTGCGCTGCAAGCGAGCCCAGAAGAGCCCCGACGACGCCGCCGGCCGCCAGGAAGAAAGCCACGTTGAGGTCGGCCTGGGGTGCGCTCGAGCCGAAGTAGTAAGTCGCCCCGGCGACGATGGCGATGGGCAGGATGGCTGCCAGCGAGGTGCCGATCGCCCGATGCTGGTCTCGCTTTGCCCAGATGACCTGAAGCGGCACGAGCACGAAGCCGCCTCCGACACCCAGCAGGCCGCCGGCAAGCCCTGCGATGCCGCCGATCGCCGCATCGCGGCGAGGATTCGAAGGTTGGTCGCCGATCAGCGACTCACGAGAGCCGGCCGACGTAGAGGTTCACCACCTCCTCATCATCCAGCAGTTCCTTGCCGGGTCCCTCGAGGCGATTCTTTCCGAGCACGAGGACGTATGCCCACTGGGCGTGCTTGAGCGTCTCGCGCGTGTTCTGCTCGATGACGAGCACTGCAACACCGGTAGAGCGTATCTGCTCGATGCGCTCCCAGATGAGTCCCTGGAATTTCGGCGCCAGGCCGGCGCTGGGCTCGTCGAGGATGAGCACAACGGGATCGACCATCAATCCTCGAGCGAGCGCGAGCATCGTTCGTTGGCCTCCGCTCAGCGTGCTGGCTTTCCTGTGCGATGAGGCCGCGAGGTCCGGAAAGAGCTTGAAAAGCTGCTCGATCCTCTCGCGCACTCCACCCTTGCGGCTGTAGCCGCCCATGTCGAGGTTCTCTCGGACGGTGAGGTCTGGGAAGACGTTCGCCACCTGTGGCACGTACGCGAGCCCCTTGGAAACGAACTTCTCGGCCGGCTGGCCTGTCACATCCACTCCCATGACCTTCACTGTGCCCGACGTCGGTCGGATGAGTCCGGCGATCGCTTTCAGCAGCGTTGATTTGCCGGCCCCGTTGGGCCCGACGATGGCGGTGATCGCGCCTCGCCTGGCATTGATGCTGACGCTGTCGATGACCGGAGCTCCGCCATAGCCGGCTGTCAAGGCATCGACCTCGAGGACAAGGGCGTCAGCAGTGCTCACTGTCTGACCTGCTCGCCGAGATAGGCGTCGACAACGTCCGCGTTGGACCGCAGCGACTCGAACGGACCTTCGGCGATCACGGTGCCCTGGGCCATCACGATGACGTGATGGGTGACGCGCTCAATGAATGGCAGATTGTGCTCGACGACGATCACCGATGTTCCGCTCGCTACGAAGCCCTCGATGGCGAGGGCCATTCGCTCGCCGAGCACCGGATTCACGCCGCCCATCGGTTCGTCGAGGATCACGAGCTCGGGAGCGGCCATCCGGATGCGGGCGAACTCCACGAGCCGCTTCTGCCCGCCGCTCAAATTTCCGGCTCGCTCGTTGCGAAGTGCGCTCAGGCCGAACTCGTCGAGGATCTCGCGGGCTCGAATCAGCTCGTCCTCGGCCTTGACGCGGTGCGCTCGTCCGAGCCCGACCAGGCCGCTGAAAAAACCTTCGCGCCCTGGGTCCCAACGCGCCATCACGACGTTTTCGAGCACGGTGAGCCCAGGCCACTCGCGAGGGGACTGGAACGTGCGGATCAGCCCGAGGCGTGAGATCTGATGGGGAGGAAGACCCTGGATCTCCCTACCCTTGAAGAGCACGGTCCCGCTGTCGGGCAGCTTGAAGCCGGAGATGAGGTCGATCGCCGTGCTCTTGCCTGCGCCGTTGGGACCGATGAGGCCTGTCACCTGTCCCAATGGAGCTTCGAACGAGCAGGCGTCGACCGCGATGACGCCTCCGAACCGTTTCGTCAGCCCGCGGACCTCGAGAGCCGGGCCTGCAGTCGGCGTTGTCACGCGGTCAGGGGCGCTACGTCGGTGGCCGGTTGTGCAGGTTGCCGGTCGACGAAGCGGCGCTCCGGAAGCAAGCCCTGCGGCCTGAAGCGGAGGAAGAGCACCAGGACCAGGCCGATGATCGCTCCGCGCGCTGCAAGCAGCACCTGTGGATGGTCGGTGTTGAACGCGCCAACCCCTGGCAGCGACGGCAGGAAGCGCGTCGACTCATTCACGATGAGGCCCATGATCACCACGCCCAGGGCCACGCCCCTGATGTTGCCGCGGCCGCCCACGAGCACCGCTGAGTAGAGAACGATGACCTCGATCGGCGACCAGGCTGAAGTATTGAACGCTGTCAGGTACGCGGCGAAAAGCGCTCCGGCGAAGCCGCCCAGGGCCGCGCCGAGCAGGTAGCCCTTCAACTTCAGCCGGTAGATGTCCCGTCCGAACGCCGCTGCGGCACGCTCGTCCTCGCGCAGCGTCCGTAAAGCCATGCCGAATCGGCTGCTCGAGACCCGGGACATCAAAAAGTAGACGAGGGCGAACATCACCAGGCACAGCCCCATCAAGAAATACTGGTAGGAGAAGTAATCGAGACCGAACCAATCACCCATCGGGTCGAAGAGACCCGACAGTCCGTTGTATCCGTCGAATAGCGGGACGAACTGCCCGGCGAAGACGTACATGACGTAAACGGCCCCCAGCGTCACGATCGAGAAATAGATGCCGCGAAGGTGGCCCAGCGCGATTGATCCGACGACCAGCGCGACGGCCATTGCCGAGATCACCGCGATAACCACAGCGAGCGGATACGGCAGCGTCGCTCCGAGGATGTATTGGGCCGGCGCAATGGGCGCTCCGATGGTGAGGACGAGGGTCATATAGGCGCCGACTGCGATGTAGCCGTAATAGGCAAGGTCGAAGTCGCCTGACCAGCCCCAGATGACATTGAGCCCGAGAGCCATGATTCCGAAGATCGCGCCCTCGGTGAGGACGGAGACCAGGTACGCGCTCATTCGAAGACCGTTCTGCGGGCGTTGGTGAACAGGCCGCGCGGTCGAAACAGGATGACCAGCGCCAGGATTCCGAACGCGATCGCGAGGTTGTAGCTCGCGCTGATGTAGCCGCCGACAAATGGCACCGGAAGCGCGGGCACCACCTCGAGGACGATGCCCACGATCACAGCGCCGGCCATGGTGCCGAAAGCCCGGCCGAGACCTCCCGCGACCGCGGCGGTCAGCGTGATGAGAAAGAACCCGAAGCCGAAGTACGGGGTGAAAGACCCAACAGTCTCAGCCAGGACGAACCCCGCATATCCGGCGATCAGGCCGGCAAGAAAAAAAGTTGCGGCCGCCACCCTCGTGGCGTTGATGCCTGTGACGCGCGCGAGCTCGCGGTTCTGCGACACCGCCCGCAGCGCCTTGCCGAATTTCGTCCGCGAGATGATGAAGAAGAGCACGACGGTTATCGCGATCGCCGAAATGACGATCTGCTGGTCGAGAGGGTTCAGCAGGAAAGGGCCGATCTGCTGAGGGGCACCCGGATCGAGGTTGTAGGCGACGTTCGATGCGCCGAAGATGATGACCAGCACGTTCTGGATGACGAAAGACAACCCGAGCGTGGCGATGAAGATGACGGTCGGGCTCGCGCCGAAATGGATGAAGGGGCCGATAACGCTCGAGTACATCGCCAGCGCAGTCAACCCGCCCGCGAGCGCGGCCGCGAGCGCGGCGGCCGGTGCGCTTCCGGTCCTCTGGTGCACCAGGTACGCCGCATACGCACCTATCGTCAGGATCTCGCCGTGGGACACGTTCGCGACGTTCGTCACCCCGTACTGGAGGGTGAACGCGACCGCCGAGAGCGCGAGGATCGACGCGGTGACGATCCCGAACCCAAGCGTCAGTAGAGCTGCGTGCACGGCCCAACCTCCATTTTGGCGTGGTGCAACGGTCTCAGCGAGACAGCTCGGTCAGTCGATTCTCCGTCTCTGGCTTATGGCGTCGCCGCGGCCAGCGCCGCAGCATCCAACACCTGCACCTGCACCTGCGCGCCGACGACGCTCTGCTGGAACGCGGCATAGGGTCCGAACACGTTGTGGAAGCTGTTGTAGTCAAGCGGACCGCTGGCGCCGTCGAAGTTGATCTCTGTGCCGGCCTTGATGAGCGCCAGGCACGACGGGTACGTGTAGCACTGCGTGCCAGGCGGATTGGTCACGCTCGTCATGGCCGCGTTGATGTCCGGGCCCAGGATGCTGTTGGCCTTGTCGATCGCCAGCGCCTGGCTGATGACCGCGTCGTAGGCGTAGTTGGCGTTTCCAAGTGGCTGCTGATTGGCTCCGGGGACCACCAGCGCAAATTGCTTGAGGAACTCATCGGTCGCCGCGCCTGAGACCGACACTCCGTAGACGGAGATGAGGTGGTCGTGCGCCACCTGGTTGCCGATGGCCTTCAAATAGTCGCTGCCACCCGTGACGTCGGTCCCGACGAACGGGATCGCAAGGTTGTCGAGGGACTTGAAGTTTCGGAACAGCACCGCGGCCGTTGGGGCGTCGGTCTGCGTGAAGATCACATCAGGGGCGTCGGCTATCACCTGCTGGACGGTGGTCAGGTAGGAAGTCTGGGCGGGGGCGATGGTGTAGGCCTTGACCACAGTGCCGCCGAGCTTGGTGAACGTGGCCGTGATCGGCGGCGGGAACGTCTGCGCCGCGATGTCCGAGTAGAAGATGAGGTCTGCCTTCTTGTACCCCTTGTTGTAGGCGTACAGCGCCATGGCAACGCTGAGCTGCGAGTCCGAAGGGCTGTCCCTCCACAGATACGCGTTGGCGTTCTTGTCGAACAGAGTGCTGCCGCCCTGGAACTGGGTGGTGATCTTGGCCGAAGTCACGATCGGGGTCACGGCGGCGATCTCCTGCGTCTCGGGGCCGATGATCCCCACCACGTTGCTGTTCGCGAGCAACGCTCGGGCCGCGACCGCGCCGTCGGCCTCATCGCACTGGGTGTCGGCGTGCTGGAGCACGAGCTGCTGGCCCAGGATGCCGCCACCGGCGTTGATCGCCTTCTGAGCGACCTGGGAGCCCTGAAGCATGGCTGCGCCGAGGCTCGATAGGCTGCCGGTGAAGCAGGAAAGCACGCCCATGGTCACCGGGCCGGTGGGTAGATGTGAGGTGGAGGTGCTGGTGCTGCCGCACGCTGCAAGAACGAAAGCTGTTGTGGCGAGGCTCGCCATCAGGCGCCCTGGGCCTGAGTTTCGCTTCGTGTTTGCGTTGACGAGGTTCATCGTGTGTGGTACCTCCAACCGTCCCAGTGCAGCCGCGTTCCGGGCGAGATTAGTCCAGCCCTGCGGCATTGTCAATGGTTGGACCACTGGACCTGTGTGCCTGTTAAACTCCGCCCCGATGGGCGCGCCACCCGCCGCCTCGCTTCGCCCGCTCGAGCGCAGCCGTCTTTACGAAGACGTGGGCGAGAGGCTGGCCGAGTTCGTCAGGGAGTCGGACATGGCACCGGGTGCCCAGTTCCCGACGGAGCGTGACCTGGCGCGCCAGCTGCACGTCAGCCGCACGTCGGTCCGCCAGTCCTTTGTCGTCCTCCAGGCGCTGGGCTTTGTCGACGTCCGCCACGGGGAAGGCGTGTTCCTGCGCCGCACACGCGGCTTTGGCGACTCGCTCACGAAGCTGCTCGAACGCCGGCGACGACTGCCGGACGTGCTCGAAGCGCGGGAGGCACTCGAGGTCAAGCTGGCAGAGCTGGCAGCGGCTAACCGGGGTACGGACGATCTCAGCGCCATGAACTCAGCGGTCGCTCGGATGGGGGCGGAGATCAGCGCGGGCGGGGTGGGCACCGAAGGCGACGCTGCTTTTCATCACGCCATCGCGCTGGCCGCGCGCAATGAGATCCTGCTGCATCTCATCGAGGCGATGGCCGAGGTGATTCAGGAGTCCCGCATCGAATCGCTCAGCGAACCCGGGCGGCCGCTGCGCTCGCTCGAAGCGCACCGGCGCATTCTCGCCGCCATCGAATCGCGAAATCGCGAGGGCGCTGCCGAGGCGATGCGCCAGCACCTCCGGGTTGTTGCAGACGTCTCGCTGCTCCGGTGGCAACCGGAACCTTCCGACGATGTCGACGCCGGGGACTAGCGTTCCGGAGGGTTCGTCGGGGCGCACCGCCGATGCGTGCGCGAAATGCGGGGCGCCACTGAACCAATTTCGCGTCTGCACCGGCTGCGGACACTACGCATCGCTGACTGCGGCGCAGAGGATCGACCAGATCGCCGACCGCGGCTCGTTTCAAGAGCACGATCGCCACATATGGGCCGGCAACCCGATCCATTTCTCCTCGGGCGTCACCACCTACGAGAAGCAGCTGGCACAGGCGCAAGCAGCGACCGGTCTCCTTGATGCGGTGGTGACCGGTAATGCGCACGTGATGGGCGTTCGCGTGGTTCTGGTCGTGTTTGACTTCAGGTTTCTCGGCGGCAGCATGGGCAGTGTCGTCGGCGAGAAGGTGGCGCGCGCGTTCGGCTCGGGTCGGCGCGAGCATCTGCCTGTGATCGCAATCTGCTCGTCCGGCGGAGCGCGCATCCAGGAAGGGATGGTGGCGCTGTTCCAGATGGCGAAGACCACGCTGTGCGCCGCGAGGTTGCGGGAGGAAGGTGTTCCGCTGCTGACAGTCCTGACGGACCCGACGATGGGCGGAGTGCTTGCATCGTTTGCCAGCATGGGCGACGTGATCCTGGCCGAACCCAATGCCCGCATATCGTTCGTCGGACCACGCGTTCACGAGAAGGCGATCGGTGATCCCGTGCCGCCTGGAACTGCGGAGTTCGCACTGCTTCACGGAACCATCGATGCGATAGTCGAGCGCGAGCATCTGCGTGCGATCCTCGGCCATCTTGCGGCAATGCTCCGTCCGAAGGAGCCGACCCGGGCCAAGGTGCCTGCCGTGCCGAAGCCGTTTCCGCTGGCCGGGTCCGGCCGGCCGGTGTGGGAGACGGTTGAGCTCGCGAGGCATCCCGCACGTCCGACCGGGAGCGACCTCGCCAACCGTGTGTTTCACGATGTTTTCGAGCTGCACGGCGATCGAAGTGGGGAGGACGACGATTCCATCATGGCCGGCATCGGGACGCTCGCCGGCCGCGCCGTCGTGATAGTGGCCCAGAACCGGAACTCCGCGAACGGCGGTCGCACGAGAGCCAGCGGCTACCGCATGGCGATGCGTGCATTCGCTCTCGCCGAACGCTTCTCCTTGCCGCTGATCACCCTCGTTGACACCCCCGGCGCGGCCACCGATGCCGAGGCAGAGGGGGCGGGCATAACCGGGGCGGTGGCCGAGTCGCTGGCGCGACTGGGACGCCTGCGGACAGTGGTTGTGAACGTCGTCGTCGGCGAGGGCGGCAGCGGCGGGGCGCTGGCGTTGTCCGTTGGCGATCGCCTGCTGATGCTGGAGAACGCGATTTTCTCAGTGATCGGACCCGAGGCCGCATCGACGATTCTGTATCGCGACTCAGCTCACGCCCAGGAGGTCGCGCGCCAGTTGAAGCTCACAGCTCGCGACCTGTTTGGACTTCGTCTCGTCGATCGCGTGGTCGCCGAGCAGCCCGTGGCGCATGAGTCACCCGAGATGATGGGAACGATGGTTCGCCAGGCGCTGGTCGAAGAGCTGGCCGTCCTGGAGCAGGTGCCGATCAAGACCCTCCTGTCGCGGCGAGAAGCCAAGTTCAGACACACGCACGGACTCCGCGGCCGGCTTCAGCTGTTCATGCGGTCATCGTCGGACGCGAATGCCGCGCAGGCCCAGTAGGCCCGATCATTGGACGCCTTGGCTCCAATGCCGCTGTCTGGCATCCGCGTCCTTGACTTCAGCCATGCGCTCGCGGGCCCCTACTGCACGATGCTCCTCGGCGACCTTGGCGCAGACGTCATCAAGGTCGAGCCACCGGCGGGCGACCACTCGCGGCAATGGGGCCCGCCTTTCATCAATGGCGAGTCCTCCTACTTTCTATCAGTGAATCGCAACAAGCGAAGCGTGGTGCTGGATCTGAAGAGTCCTGCCGCACGCGGCGTGGCGGAAGAGCTGGCCATGATGTCCGATGTCGTCGTGGAGAATTTCAAGCCCGGAACGATGGCGCGACTCGGACTCGATGCGGAGAAGTTGCAGGGCATGAAGCGCGCGCTGGTTTACGCGTCGATCAGCGGGTTCGGCCAGAGCCAGCCGACGCTGGCAGGTTACGACCAGATCGCGCAAGGTACGTCGGGGATGATGAGTGTGAATGCGACTCCCGACAGCCCTCCGACCAAAGTTGGCGTTCCGATCGGGGACATCACGGCCGGGATGTTTGCGTCCGAGGCGATCCTGGCGGCGCTCGTCGAGCGAAGCACCACAGGCAAGGGCCGCTATATCGATGTCGCTCTCAATGACTCGTTGCTCGCGCTGTTCACATATCAGGCGGGCCGGTTCTTCGCCTCCGGTGAGGTCCCGGTTCAAGAGGGCAACCATCACGCCACGATCGCCCCATATGGCACGTTCGCGGTCAGCGATGGGTTCATCAACGTGGCGGTTGCGACCGATGTTCAATTTGTCCGATTCTGTGAGGCGATCCACGCGCCCGAGCTCGCTGCTGATACCAGGTTCGCGACCAATGCGATGCGGCAAGCTGCAAGGTCTCAGCTGGCGGGCGCGATCGAGGGCCACCTTCGTGAAGGCACGCGCGCTGAATGGTTGGCGAGGTTCGAGCAGTTTGGAATTCCCGCCGGGCCGATCCTCGACATCGAAGAGGCTTTTGCCAGCCCGCTCGCGATCGAGCGCGAAATGCGCGTGAAGATCCAACACCCAAAGGCCGGCGAGATCAACCAGGTCGGCGCGCCGTGGAAGATCGACGGTCGGTCCAGCGCGATCCGAATGCCGCCACCCCTCTTGGGGCAGCACACCGCCGAGGTGCTGAGCGAGCTGCTACACCGCAACGCCGGAGACCTGGTTGGCTGATCGGCTCGATGGATCGACCGAAGGCCGTGCAAGCGCGCCGCTCTCGGGCATCCGGGTCATCGAGGTCGGCAACTACATGGCTGGGCCTTTTTGCGGGATGCAGCTTGCCGACCTGGGCGCGGAGGTGATCAAGGTGGAGCAGCCGGTCGGTGGCGACCAGGTACGTTCGTCGGCGCCCCTGATCGAGGGGGAGGGTTCGGCGTTCATGCGCCTGAACCGCAACAAGCGCTCGGTCGCCCTCGACCTGAAGAGCACGTCCGGCAAAGAGGTGTTTCGCAAGCTCGCCGCCACAGCGGACGTCGTGGTCGAGAATCTCCGCCCCGGCACCATGGCCGACCTCGGTCTCGACTACGAGAGGCTGCAACGGCTGAACCCGCGCCTCATCTACGTCGCAGCGTCCGGTTGGGGCCAGGACGGGCCGCTCAGGGATCGGCCCGGGATGGACATCATGGCCCAAGCTCGATCGGGGCTCATGAGTATCACCGGCACGCCCGATGGCGATCCGGTGAAGGTCGGCGTGCCGATCTGCGACCTCGTCTGCGCCCTCTACGGAGCGCTGGCCGCGGTGTCGGCGCTGCACGCGAGGCGCGAATCAGGCGTCGGCCAGTTCATCGATGTCTCGTTGCTCGAGGCCGGCGTGTCTTTTGCAATCTGGGAGGCCGGCCTGTTCTTCGCCACCGGCGAGATTCCCAAGGCGTCGGGATCTGCGCACCAGAACGCCGCGCCTTATCAGGCATTTCGTGCGCAGGACGCATGGTTGACGATCGGCGCCACCACCAAACCCAACTGGACGGCGATGTGCGAGGTACTTGGGCTTGCGAGTCTGCTGCAGGATGGCCGTTATACGGACGCTAACCTCCGGCATGAGCACCGCGAGGCACTCGCCGCCACCATCGAGGAGGTAACCATGACCAAACCCGCGGCACATTGGCTCGACCTTCTCGATCAGGCCGGAGTCCCGTGCGCGCCGCTACAGGACTTCGGCCAGGCATTCACGGACCCGCACCTGCTCGCGCGCGATTACTTCTGGGACGCGCCGCACACGACCGCCGGAACAGTCCGCCAGCTGGGTTCGCCTATGCGGTTCTCAGGCACTCCCACGCGGCGCGACCGGGCGGCCCCTCTTCTTGGTGAAGACTCGACCGCTGTGCTGGCGGAGCTTGGATACGACGCCGCTGCGGTGAGAAGCATGCTCGAGCAGAAGGTCGTGGGTGTTCCCACGCAATCCCGCCATGAGTGATACGCGCGCGGCCGCGCCGGCCGAGGAGCTGATCGTCGAGCAGCGGGGTCCGGTCAGGTGGATCACTTTCAACCGGCCTCATGCGCGCAACGCGTTGACCTGGAACATGTACGACCGGCTGGTCAAGGCGTGCGAGGACGTGAACGCCGACCGCAGCGTTCGCGCAGTCGTGCTGACGGGCGCCGGGGGGAAGGCATTTGTCGCAGGCACCGATATCGCGCAGTTTCGAGCGTTCAAGACCGAGCAGGATGCGCTCGACTACGAGGCGCGAGGAAACGTGGTCATGAACACCCTCGAGTCGGTGCGCGTGCCGACGATAGCCGCGATAACCGGCGCGTGCACCGGAGCGGGAGCAGCGATCGCGGCGTGTTGCGACCTCCGTATAGGATCGCCGTCCTCGCGGTACGGGTTTCCAATTGCGCGCACCCTCGGCAACTGCCTGTCGATGGCGAACTACAGCCGCATCGCGGCCCTGATGGGAATTCCGCGCCTGAAGGACCTGATCATGCGTGCGCGGCTCATGGATGCTCAAGAGATGCTGGCAAGCGGTCTGCTGTCCGAGGTGACGCCTGACGAGCAATCGTTGCCCACCCGCGCGCAGTCGCTCGCCGAGGAGGTCGCGTCGCTGGCCCCGCTGACGCTTTGGGCGACCAAAGAAGCGCTGCGGCGTGTGCGCGAGAAGATGAGCCTGGTGGATGGCGACTCGGACCTGATCTTGGCCTGCTACATGTCTCAGGATTTCAAAGAAGGGATCGAAGCGTTCCTGACGAAGCGCGAGCCGCACTGGAAGGGCGAGTAGGGGTCACGACACCAGCAGCTTGACCACGGCGGCCAGCCCGCCAACGACGATCAGCGTCCGCAGAATGTTCGACGGGAGGCGGCGGCCGACGGACGCCCCGAGCTGCCCGCCCGCGATGCTGGCAACGGCGAGCAGGCCCGCAGCCTCCCACGCGACGTGCCCGAAGACGATGAACACCAGCGAGGCCACCGCGTTGGATATGGCCGCAAGCACATTCCTCACGCCATTGAGGCGCTGGAGGTCGTCTTTGATGAAGACAGACAGGATGCCGATGAAGATCACGCCAACGCCCGCGCCGAAGTAGCCGGCATAGATGGCGGCCATCAAGATGGCTGCGCGCAGAGCCCAGGCGCTGCCCGCGTGGTCGCGATAGCGAGCCAACAGGGCCGACAGACGGGGCTGCGCGATCACAAGCGCGACCGCGAAAAGTACCAGGAGGGGCACGACGCGACGGAAGACCCCTTCGGGCAGCGCCAGCAGGAGCGTGGCGCCGACCACGGCGCCGATCGCTGTCGGTATGGCGAGCTCGAGCAAGCGGCTGCGCTGGCCGGCGAGCTCGCGGCGGTAGCCCACCACGCCGCTGACGTTGCCCAGGACCAGGCCGACCGTGTTGCTCATGTTCGCCACCACCGGGGGAAAGCCGACGGCCAGGAGGGTGGGGAAGGTGAGGAGGCTGCCCGTGCCGACCACGGCGTTCACCGTGCCCGCCACGAAGCCGGCCGCCAGGATCGCAAGAACTTCCAGCAAGCCCACGGCGGAAGAGGGTACGCACTTGACACGATGACGCAGTGCGGCGTAACGTCGTGGCCAATAACGGTACGTACCAGTACTGAAACGTTGAAGCACAGGAGCCAAGAGCCACATGGTTTCGTTCGAGCTGAGTGATGAGCAGCGGGAGATCAGGGACTGGGTCCACGCCTTCGCGGAGAAGGAGATCCGGCCCGTAGCAGTGCAATACGACGAGGCGGAGGAGTTCCCCTGGCCGGTCGTCAAGAAGGCCGCTGAGGTTGGCCTTTACGGGGTCGAATTCCTCCAGCAGACATACGGCGACCCGACCGGCATCATGCCGGCGCTGGTCGCGGAAGAGCTGACCTGGGGCTGCGCCGGCATCGCGCTGGCCATCCAGGGCACGGGACTGCCGATCGCCGCGATCTTCTCGCAGGGCACGCCCGAGCAGATCGCGACTTGGATACCCGCGTGCTTCGGCACCGTGGAGAAGCCGGAGGTGGGCGCCTTCGCTGTCACCGAGGCCGACGCGGGCTCGGATGTCTCATCGATGAAAACCCGCGCGGTCAGGAAGAACGGCGACTGGGTGCTCAACGGCCAGAAGATCTTCATCACCAACGGCGGCATCGCCGGAGTTCACGTGGTGGTGGCCGCGGTCGAGCCGGAGCTCGGCACGCGCGGGCAGGCCAGCTTCGTCGTCCCGCCTGGCACCAAGGGCATCAGGCAGGGTAAGAAGGAAAGGAAGATGGGGATCAGGGCCTCGCACACCGCCGAGGTGATCCTCGAGGACTGCACGATCCCACTCGAGAACGTTCTCGGTGGGATGGAGAAGCTGGAAGCCAGGCTGGCGCGCGCCCGCGAAGGCACACACTCGCGCTCGTCGGGCGCTCTCAAGACATTCGAGCTGTCGCGGCCGATCGTCGGCGCGCAGGCGCTCGGCATTGCGCGAGCGGCGTTCGAGTTCGCGCTGCAGTACGCCAAGGAGCGCAAGCAGTTCGGTCGCGCCTTGATCGAGAACCAGGCGATCGCGTTCATGCTGGCCGACATGGCGACCGAGATCGAGGCGACGCGCGCCCTCATCTGGCGGGCACTGTGGGAGGGCCGCAACGGCGGAGAGTTCAAGAAGGCCGAGGGCTCGATGGCCAAGCTGAAGGCTGGCGAGGTCGCGGTCAAGGTCACCGAGCAGGCGATCCAGATCTGCGGCGGCTACGGATACATTCGCGACTTTCCGGTCGAGAAGTGGCACCGCGACGCAAAGATCTACACGCTCTTCGAGGGCACGTCCGAGATTCAGCGCCTCGTCATCTCGCGCGCCCTCGCGCACGCCTAGCGTGGCGGTCGCCGCGCCAGCCGGGGCTCAGCAGCGTCGCGCGGCCAGGGTCGACCGGCGGCGCCAGCGTGTCGCCGACGCTGCGCTCCATCTGTTTGCCGTGCAGGGCTACAACGTCACGTCGGTCGACGACATCGCGGCTCGGTCGAAGACGTCGAAGTCGGCCTTTTACGAGTTCTTCAAGTCGAAGGAGGATTGCTTTCGCGAGCTGCTCCTCCAGGAGGGCGGCGCGCTCATCCACGATGTGCTCGCCGAGGCTGCCAGCGGCCACGACCATCACGAGCGTCTGCGCCGCGGAATCACCAAGTTCGTCCAGTCAAGCTTTGAGCGTTCTTCTGTCGCGCGCCTGCTGATCGTC
>DATCAV010000108.1:0-5572 GCA_036512415.1 Candidatus Dormiibacterota bacterium
GGCGGCGAAGACAGCGCCCACGAGCGCGGCCGACCCCCCCTTGCGGCCGATGAAGATCGGCAGCAGAGGAAGGAAGAACCACAACCCGATCGACGTGAAAAGGTTGCCGAGGTAGAGCGTCCACAGTGTTCGTCGAGCCACGCGCATCGGGAATACTGGCAGAGCAGTGCGAAACGACCACCTGACCAACCTGGACTGGGATCTGGTTCCCGCCTCGGCGCACACGGCCCACATGCACATGGCGCTGGACGAGGTGCTTCTGGGGCGCGTCATCGACGGAGCGCGCCGCCCCGCGATCCGCTTTTGGGAATGGACCGAGCCCGCGCTCGTGATCGGCTCTCATCAATCGGTGTCGAACGAGGTGGACCTGCCGGCTGCACGACCTCTGGGTTTCTCGGTGACTCGGCGCATGAGCGGCGGCGGCACGATGCTCTGCGAGCCGGGACGGACCATCACCTACTCCATGTACCTACCGGGGGAGGCCGTTGAAGGCCTGAGCTTTCGCCAGTCATATGCAGCGCTCGACGCATGGGCGGTGCGCGCGTTCAACGCGCTTGGAGTGCCGGCGAGCTACCGGGAGATCAACGACATCATCTCGCCACGGGGAAAGATCGCAGGGGCTGCGCAGGCAAGGCGCAGGGGATTTGTCCTCCACCACACGACCATCGCCCACTCGATGGACGTCGAGCTCCTGCCGCGACTGATTCGAATCGGCCGCGACCGTGTGTCAGAACGCGGAGTGCGAAGCGCTGAAAAACCTGTTTCGCCTCTCTCTTGGTTCACGCCGCTGAGCTGCGAAGAGACCACGCGCCATCTAGAGCGTTTCTTCGCCTCGGAATTCACGACGCGCGCAAGCGAGCTCTCCGATGATGAACTCGTGGCAGCACGTGTGTTGGTGGCCGAGAAGTACGCGACCCCGGCCTGGTTGAACCGCCTGCCCTAGCAGAATGAGAAAGGACCAGTCGGTCCTCTCTCATCGAGCGTGCGGCTTCGCCGCAGGCTCTGCTCTCTCCCCCGGGATTGGATTCATGACGAATTAGTCTCTTGACGCAACGATTGGGAGCGTTAATAAACAAAGTCATGGCCGAGGGGACCCCGGCCAACGCTGCAACGATGGTTTCAATAACGAATTAAATTGCCGGGTGTAGCAGGGTCAAACCGCCCGTGTTAGAGGGTCTTCCGCCAGTCAGCCACCAGCTCAGGGCACTGCTGCACGTGCTCCCGGTAGTGGTCGGCAAGCCAGCCGATCACGTCTTCGGCGCTGGTTGGAAACGCATCCTGGCCCGCCCCATAGACAACAGGGGCTTTGCGCGACCAGTTATCGGCTGGGAGCTGAGTCGCGGTTTCGACGACCGCCCTGTGCACGGAGGCCTCGTCGGCAAGGGCTTCACGCCTTCCTAGAGGCGTGAGGCCGGCCTTGGCCCGCCGGTTGAACTCGGCGTTCTCGCCAGCAGGATCGAGGGGCGGGAGCTGCTCGAACCCGCGGTCGACAAGGCCGTCCAGCACGCGGCGGTAATGGACCAGGACCCAGTTGACGTGCACCTGCAGCCCGCCAAGCGCGTAGTCGTCGCCAGGCTTGAGATAAAGGAGCGCCTCGTCCGGCACCTGCCCGAACGCCGCATCCCACTCCTTGCGCGCCACTTCCAAATCGCTGAGCGCTGCGTCCTTGACCACGGCGCTAACGTACATCGAAATGAACCGCTCGCAGCGGTGGACCCTGGTCGCCACCGTGCTCGCCTCTGCGACAGTATTTCTCGACTCGACCATCGTCAACGTCGCTCTGCCGAGAATCGGCCGCGACCTCCCGCATTCGCTCGTTGGCGTGCTGGAGGGCCAGACCTACGTCTACACGGGCTACCTGCTCTCGCTCAGCACATTGCTCATCCTTGCCGGCGCACTCACCGATGCGTACGGCAGGCGCCGCATGTTCATGCTCGGCCTGGCCGGTTTCGGCCTCACGTCCGCCCTCTGCGGGCTGGCCCCGAACCTCGAGACGCTCGTCGTACTGCGCGTCCTGCAGGGCGCCGCGGGTGCATTCCTGGTGCCCGGCTCGCTGGCTTTGATCACCGCCGGCTTCGACGGCCCCCTGCGCGGACGAGCGTTCGGGATCTGGTCGGGCGCGTCCTCCGGCACGACGCTGCTCGGTCCCGCCATCGGCGGCATCCTCGTCGACACCATCTCCTGGAGGGCGGCATTTCTGCTCAACATCCCGATCATCGCCGTCGCCCTTTACGCGACCTGGCGTCATGTGCCGGAGAGCAAGTCCGACGCTCCACCTGCTGGTTTCGATTGGCTCGGAGCCATAGCAGTCGGCCTCGCGGTCGGTGGCCTCGCATTCGGAACTGTCTATGGCCAGCAGCGCGAGTGGCGCGACCCCGTTGCGTATGTGGTGCTCGCGATCGGCGCGGTCGCGACCATCGGGCTGCCATTCCTGATGGCCCGCAGGCGAAACCCATTGATACCACTGAGTCTTTTCGAGTCCCGCGCGTTCTCGACCATCAACATCTCGACGCTGCTGATCTACGGCGCTCTCTACACCGTGGGGTATGTCTCGGCGCTCTACATCCAGGGCACGCTCGGGTACACAGCGACCGCGGCGGGCCTTGTCGGAATTCCCGGCACCGTTCTGCTCGCGGTGATGTCGCCGCGATTTGGCACGCTGGCCGGCCGCTACGGGCCCCGCCTCTTCCTGATCGTCGGCCCGCTGATCATGGCCGCCGGCGTCTTGCTCTACGCCCGAATTCCACCGACCAGCACTGCGTGGACGCTGCGCCCCGATGATCCGAGCACGTTCCTGCCTCCTGGCGCATTCCTGATCGACTTTCTGCCGGCATCGATTGTCTTCGGCATCGGCCTCGGCATCCTGGTGGCGCCTCTGACAGCCGCCCTCATGTCCTCGGTTCCTGTCGCCAACGCCGGCCTGGCGTCATCGATCAACAACGCCATCTCGCGCATCGGCCCACAGCTCGCGGGCGCCGTGATCTTCGTCGCGGTGTCCGCGGTCTTCTATGCCTCGCTGGCGTCGCGGATCCCTGGCACGGATTCCTCATCGACGGCGCTGAGGGCCGAGGTAAGCCCGCTCAACCCGCCCGTCGCCTCAGCTCCAAGCGAGGTGGCGGCACAGGCGCGGAATGCGTCCGGGGACGCGTTCCGGACAGGAATGTTGATCGCCGCCGGCCTGCTAGTGGCAGGCGCGGCGGCGAATGCCGTCGGGCTCGAGCGACAGAAGGGGTCCGGCGGCTAGCTCGAGTAGTTGTTCTTCTGCAGCCACGCCGTGGCGACGGCGCTGGCGTCCATGTGCTGGTTCGCGACCTGGTCGACCATTGAAATCAGATCCGCGGTCGTCAGCTTCGCGTCGATGTTGTTGAGCACTGTCTTGACTTCGTCGGAGGCCGCCGCGCTGCGAATGATGGGGAGCACGTTGTCGGCGGCGGTCATGTGCTTGTCATCGTCGAGGACGACCAATCCCAACGCCTTGAGGTCCGCGTCGGTCGTGAACACGAGGCCGATCTGGATGCTGCCGTTCTTGAAAGCGGCACGGGTGAGCGATCCGTCAGTGTCGAGCGTCTTGACAGCCTTGAAGTGGAGGCCATAGACCGACGTGAGGCCGGGGAGGCAGAACTTATAGGTCGGGCACTCGGGCCCGGCCCCAAACGTGAGCTGGCCCGCGATTGCCGGGGTTATGTCAGACAGCTTCGTCAGGTGGTACTTGGCGGCGATCGCCTGCGGCACGGCGAATGCGTTCGCGTCGACTGCCGCCGCCGGGGTCAGCGCGACCAGCCCTACCGGCTGCAGGTAGGTGTTGAGCTTGGCAGTGGTGGCAGCTGGGTCGCTTGTAGCCTCACCGGCGCCTTTGTTGAAATACTCGAGCTCGCTCGCGGCATAGCCCGGGTAGACGTCGACCTGGCCCGCCTTGATCGCGGTCACAACGATGGGGCGTGTGCCGAGAAGCAGCTTGTAGTTGATGGTGTAACCGTCGTGCGCAAGCGCCTGGCCGTAGATGTCGGCAAGGACGCTGCTCTCCGGGAAGTTGAAGCCGGCGACTGTGAGGGTGCCCTTGGAGGTGCTCGGGGTCGTCGTACCCCCGCAAGCCGCCAGGACGGTGAGCGCAGTCAGCGCCACAAGCAGGCGCCACGAGTTGAGTTTCAGGTTCATCTGAGTCTCTCCTTCCAGCGGGCCGATATGCCGATCCAACCTGAGCCGAGCCTTGATTCTTCCATTTATGCGGTCTTGAATGTGGCTGTCCTTTGCATGGCCGGGGCCTTGAGCAGGCGGATTCCCCGCGGCACCAGCACCCTCTCCAGCCGAGCGAGGGACAGCTCGGTGGCCACCGCGAGCAGCCCGACAAGGAGTGCCCCCGCAAACCCCTTTATAGGATCCTGCTGCGCAAGGCCGTCGATGATGTACCGCCCGAACCCTCCGCCTGAGATCAGAGCCGCCAAGGTTGCAGTCGCCACCACCTGTACAGCTGAAGTACGCACTCCTGCCATTAACAGCGGTACCGCCAGCGGTAACTCGACCCTGAGAACCTGGGTGAGCTCGCGGTAGCCCATTCCGCGCGCCGCATCCTTGACGTCTGGGTCGACCTCGCGCAGCGCGACGTAGCTGTTGGTGAGCATCGGAGGAATGGCCAGCGCGGTGAGCGAAAGCACGATAGGAAAGTCGCCTAGGCCAAAGACCTGGAAGGCAATGACGAGGATTCCGAAAGATGGCAGGGCCCGGCCGACGTTGGAGATGTTGATCGCGAGGTCGCCGAAGCGGCCGTAGTGTCCCAGCGCGATTCCGATCGGCAGCGCGATGAGCGCACCGATCGCGACTGACTCGGCTGAGAGCTGGACGTGCTCGACAAGGCGCTGAGGGATCCCGTCGGCGCCGCTCCAGTGAGTCGGATCAGAAAACCACCGCCATATGCTGCCAAGGAATTCCATGGCTAGGTGTTGCGCGCCCAGGGAACGGCGAGCCGTTGCGCGCCGGCGAGCGTCAGGTCAGCGACGAGCGCCAGGGCTATGGAGAGCACAGTTGCGACCACCAGCGGCGTGTGGAAGTTCTCGATGAAACCTCGCAGGATGAGCTGTCCCAGGCCGCCGAGCCCGATGAGGGCAGTGATAGTCACGAGACCGATCGTCGTTACTGTGGCGATGCGGATGCCGGCGATGATGGCGGGCAGCGCAAGGGGCAGCTCGATTCGCATCAGCCTGGCGAGCGGCCGGTACCCCATCCCGTTCGCCGCATCGATGACATCGGGCGGCACCGCCTCGAGTCCGACCATCACGTTGCGGACCAGGATCAGCACCGTATAGCCGATGAGCCCGATCTCGGCCGTGACCTCAGTCAGCCCTGTGTAAGGGATCAGAAGCGAGAACAGGGCGATCGACGGGATGGTGTAGAAGATTTCGGACACCGCGAGGACTGGGTTGCGCAACGCGCCCCAGCGGTGGGCGGCAACGCCAAGCGGTAGGGAAAGCACAAGGCCACCAAGGATCGCGATTGCGGTGAGGGTGAGGTGCTGCTGGAGCGCGTCCTCGAACAGCGGGACGTGGCTCGAGAGCCAGCCCCAGTTGATCCAGGGGTC
>DATCAV010000109.1:0-2189 GCA_036512415.1 Candidatus Dormiibacterota bacterium
GGGCTCATCGCGCCGGCCGCCCTCGCCGAGCGGCCCTCGTCGCTGTCGGTCAGCGAGCGGTGGACGCGAACGCTGGCGGTCACTCGTTATCCGTCGCGGTTGCGCCCGGGCTGGCTCGGCGACCTGCAAGCGTTCGACGGAGACCTCGATCTCGCCCTCCACGTCCAGCCCAACACCGGGCCTGCGGTCATGTCGTTCCTCGAGCGCCGCATCAGCGAGCTGACTTCGACAGTCCACCTCAGCGAGGATCACGGTGGTCGAGCCGATCCCTATCGCCGGGCAGCACTGCACGACGCGGTCGAGCTTCAGGACCGCATCGCGCAGGGTGCAGAGCGCCTCTTCGACGTCTCGCTCTACCTCACGGTCTGGGCCGACGGAGCCGACGACCTCGACGCCGCGACACGCCGGTTGGAGGCGCTGTTCGGGACCCGACTCATCCACACGCGCCGCCTGCTCTTCCAGATGCGTCCGGGCCTGGTGTCCACGCTGCCGATCGGCATCGACACCGTGGCGGTGCGACGGATGCTCTCGACGACCGCGCTGTCGGCGACCTTCCCATTCGCCGGCGGCGATCTGCCGACCGGCTCGGGTCTGCTCTACGGCATCAACACCTCGACGCGAAGCCCGGTGATCGTGGATCGCTTCGCGCTCGAGAACCACAACGCAGTCGTCTTCGCGACCAGCGGCGCCGGCAAGTCGTTCCTAGTCAAGGTCGAGCTGGCTCGCGCCATTCTCGCCGGGACTCGGGTCATCGTCATTGACCCCGAGGGCGAGTACGCCCGCCTGGTGGCATCACTCGGCGGCGAGGTGATTGCGATCCGGCCGGGCTCGCAGGCGGGGTTGGACCCGTTCGCGGTCACCAGCTCCAGCCCGGGTGCGCTCACCACGCGGATCGCGACTCTGACCACGTTCTTGGACCTGCTGGCCGGCCCGTTGGGGCCGCGCCAGCGGGCGGAGGTCGAGGACGCGATCTCGCACGCCTTCGCGAAGGCGGGGTTCGCCGACGGCGAGTCAGTCGACGACCTCACGTGGCCGCGCCTCGCCGATGTGACGGCGCGCCTCGGCGCCAATCGTGCGACCGAGGACGTCGCGGTCCGGCTCGAGCGTTACGTCGGCGGGCCAGGCCGCTGGTTATTCAACCAAACTGCCGCCGCCGCCTCGTCGAACACCGGAAGCGCGGTATACGTCCTCGCCGGCCTGCCGGAGGAGGAGCGAACGCCGGCAATGTTCCTGGTCCTCGACCGCGTCTGGTCGAGGCTTGCCGACTCCTCAATCCCGACGCTGGTGGTGGTCGACGAGGCCTGGTGGCTGATGCGCCACCGCGAGACCGCGGCCTTCCTCTACCGGCTGGTCAAGACCTCGCGCAAGCGCCGGGCCGGACTGACCCTGATCACGCAGGACGTCGGCGACGTGCTCGCCAGCCCCGACGGCGAGCCAATGATCGCCAACTCCGCGCTCCAGATCCTGATGAAGCAGGCGCCGCAGGCGATGCCGCGCCTGGCCGAACTATTCCGCCTCACCCCGGCCGAGCAATCCTGGCTGCTCAACGCGCAGCGCGGTGAGGGACTGCTTGTGGCGCGAGGCAAGCGAGTGCCGTTCCAGGTGATAGCGACCGACGAGGAAGCACGGCTTATCGAGGGCAAAGAGAGCCGCACATGAAGATCCTGCTCTCTGCTCTCCTGCTCCTCGTCACCTTTCCGGCGGTGGTGGGCACCGCGGCGGCGACTGTCGCCTCCGCGCCCCACCCCGCGCCGGCTGTCCGGCTCTTCTCGTCGGTGCCGGCTGACGGCTTCCCGGACCGCTTCCCTTATGGCCAGTGCACCTGGTGGGCGGCCTACAACCGGCACGTCACCTGGAACGGCAACGCGGCTGACTGGCTTGCGAACGCTTCTGCACAGGGATTCCACACCCAACCCACACCCAGCGTCGGCGCTGTCGCCGTCTACCGACCTGGCGGCGGCTACAGCGCTCTTTACGGCCACGTCGCCGTCGTGATCGCGGTCGGCCGCGGCACCTACACGGTCAGCGAAATGAACTTCATCGGCTGGGGCCAGGTCAGCACGCGAAGGGTCCGCTGGCCCGACCCGCACATCGAAGGATTCATCCCACTCCAGGAGGACCACCAATGATTGCCCGACTCCACATCGTCGCGGAACTGGTCTTGATCGTCTCGGTCGGAATCGCTGTTT
>DATCAV010000110.1:0-9934 GCA_036512415.1 Candidatus Dormiibacterota bacterium
ACGAGATTGCTGTAGCCCTCGATCAGCGACATCGTGCCCTGCATCTGGCGCATCACCCTCCACTGCGAGGGCAGGACGCCGGCAAACGCCGCAATCCGTGCGGCCGGCGAAATCTTCTTGGTGACGGTGTCGAGAAGCAAACGCATCGATTGCTCCATGTGCTCGCGCAGCCATGGGTGCGCGGCGAACTGCCACGCATGCGTCATCTCGTGCAGGATCAGCCAGCGCCGCAGGTCCTGTTCCGGCAGCTTGGCGGTGCGCCCCCATTCCCCGACGTTGGTCTCCACTAGGTAAAGGCCCGCATCGTCGATGGGCTCAACGCCCATGAGCTGCGGGTCGTATTGCCCCAGGACACGCCGCCCAAGGAACGCAAGCATCAGCGCCATGTAGTGATCGAGCCCGGTGCGGCCGATTTCGACGATCAGCGAGTTGGGCAACCGGCCCGTCTCGAGGACTGGGTCGACCACGCGGCGCATGATGCCCAGGTTCAAATCGAGCCACCTCCCGCGATCAAGGGCCTGGAACTCGGGCAGCCTGGCGCCGGCGGGCAGCCCTCCGACGAAATCGAGCAGTGGCTTCTCGAGCTTGGCTCCCAACGAGCGGTAGCTCTTGGCGGCGGCGGCGAGAGCCGCCTGTGAGACAGTCGGGTCAGCGAGTCGCGCCCGCGCAGTCCGGCTCACCTCGTCCCAATCGAGAAGCAACGAGGTCCCGCCCCGAGGTTTGACCGCCTCGGCGATCGCAACAGTCGCCAGCCCGGCCATCACGCCGAGCACGGCTGTGCGCCTTCTCACGTCCTCAGCGTACGAAACCCTGAGGACGCGGGTCGAAAACGCTCAGCGCCGGTTAGTTAGTAGACGTACGGCCAGCTGCGATTTCGCTTGAAGACCACCTTGCAGCCTTCGCAGCGAAAGACGATCTGGAGGTGGCGCCTCCCGATCGCTGCAGCGTCGCGGCCGCACACAGGACAGGACGCCATCTCGTCCTGGAACGGCGCCGGCAGTGGCTCGACCTTGATCTCTAAACGCCTTCTTTTCTTCGACATATGCTCCATCCGTTGCTATAAATCAGCCCGCGATTGCGGGTTGGTACTTAGACGTCGAGTAGGGTCACATCCAGGTTCCTAAGTCCCTCCGGTGCTTCGACTCCGGCATTTTGAAGCCGCTTGAGCAGCGCCAGGATGTAGCGGACGCCTGCGAGGTTGACGCCGTGCTTCCTGGTGAGCGTCTGGATCGCCTGCAGCTTCATCACGTCCCGTCGCGAGTAGCGGCGGCGGTTGGTCACGGTCCGCTTCGGGCGAATCATGTCCAGGTGCTCGTACATCATCAGAGTCCGGGGGTGAGTCTCGAGGATCTCGGAAGCCACGCTGAGCGTGAAAATTGGCTTGTCCAGGTCGATGCCAGAGTCATTGGTCGACGCGGACGGAGCCTCGCCAGTTTCACGATGCCTCGCCTTCATATGGATCTTGGTCGGGTGGATTATACCGTTTAAGCGATTGCTGTCCTAACTTTGGGTTACAGGGGCGGTTGTAGATTCGCTACATCCTGGGTGACCACACGCTCGTGGGTCGAGGGTTTTTGTGAAGGAATGCCTAGGAAATGCGGCCAAGCAGGCGGCAAATAGTGGGTTGCCGACTTCCATTTGGTTACCCCGCATGGGGTGTGCTTGCGCCGCGCCCTACGATTACGCAGTTGACTGAATTTCCGCCCCTGGAGCAGGTGTTGCTGGCGCTCGAAGGCCACGTCGCCACGATCACCCTCAACCGGCCCGAGCAACGCAACCCACTGTCCGCGGTGATGCTGCGGGACCTGGCAACTGCGTTTCGCTGGTGCCGGCACGAACCCGAGGTCCGCGTGACTGTGCTGACCGGCGCCGGCGACCGGGCCTTCTGCGCGGGCGCCGACCTGAGTAGCTTCGACGGAGGCATGACCGATCTCGAGCGTCACCGAAGCCGCGATCTATTCGTCGAGCTGTTTGCCTTGATGGCGAGCCTCGGAAAGCCGATCGTCGGCCGTATCAACGGGCACGCTCTCGCCGGCGGACTGGGCCTGGCCTGCTCGTGCGACCTTCTCGTGTCGACCGACACCGCCACGTTCGGCACACCTGAGATCAACGTGGGGATCTGGCCGATGATGATCCAGGCCATCCTTGCTCGCAACCTTCCACGCAAGGTGTTGCTCGAGATGGAGATGCTGGGCGACCGCTGGACGGCGACCCAGATGGAGGCGTTCGGGTTGATCAACCGGGTGGTGCCTCACGACCAGCTCGATGGCGCGGTCAAGGACATCGTGGACAAGCTCGCCAAGAAGTCGCCAGTGGCGATGCGGCTGGGCCGCGACTCGTTCTACCGCCAGCAGGACATGGAGTTCAACGCCGCCCTCGCATACCTCCATAGCCAGTTCACCTTGATCACGCTGACCGAGGACTCGAAGGAAGGCATCAAGGCGTTTTTCGAGAAGCGCGAGCCGGACTTCAAGGGCAAATAGTTGTCACGGCAACGCGAGCTCCGCGAGAAGGCGCTGAAGGGTGGCACCCGCTACCTCCCCAAGCTCCGCGAGCAGAACAAGCTCACTGCGCGCGAGCGCCTCGATTTATTGCTTGACAAGGTTTCCTTCATCGAGGACGGCCTCTTCGCCAACGTGCTCGCCGACGAGCTGCCCGCGGATGGCGTGGTCACCGGGCTCGGCATGATCGATGGCCGCCAGGTGGCGGTGATGGCCAACGACCCAACAGTGAAGGCCGGCAGCTGGGGAGCTCGCACGGTCGAGAAGATCATCCGGATCCAGGAGACAGCGGCACGAATCCGCGTTCCCCTCTTCTATCTGGTCGACTCCGCCGGCGCAAGGATCACCGACCAGATCGACATGTTCCCCGGCCGCCGCCACGCGGGCCGCATCTTCTTCAACGAGGTCCAGCTCTCGGGACAGGTGCCGCAGATCTGCATCCTGTTCGGCCCGTCGGCCGCCGGCGGCGCGTACATCCCGGCCTTCTGCGACATCGTGATCATGGTCGAGGGTAACGCCTCGATGTACCTGGGGTCGCCGCGCATGGTCGAGGTCGTGGTCGGCGAGAAGGTGAGCCTCGAGGAGCTGGGCGGCGCGCGCATGCATTGCACCGAAAGCGGATGCGGAGACGCGCTGGTCGCTGACGACAAAGAGGCGATCGACTTTGCGCGCTCCTACTTCCAGTTCATGCCCCAGCGATCGGGCGAGAAACCGCAGCCTGCAACGGCCAAGGCGCCACGCGCAGGAAAACCCATCGCGGACCTGATCCCCGCGGAGGCCAACCGCGGGTACGACATGCGCAAGGTGGTCGATGCCCTGATCGACGAGGGCAGCTGGGTGGAGGTGAAGAAGCTCTTCGCCAAGGAGCTGCTGACGGGATTGGCACGACTCGACGGGCAGGCGGTCGGCATCCTGGCGAATCAGCCGATGCAAAAGGGCGGTGTTTTGTTCAGCGACTCCGCCGACAAGGCCGCGCGGTTCATCTGGCTGTGCGATGCGTTCGAGATCCCTTTGCTCTTCCTGGCCGACGTCCCCGGCTTCATGATCGGCACCGACGTCGAGAAGCGCGGCATCATCCGCCACGGCGCCAAGATGATCAGCGCGGTGTCCGAGGCGACGGTGCCGAAGATCTCGGTCATCGTGCGCAAGGCCTACGGCGCAGGCCTGTACGCGATGGCGGGACCTGCCTTCGATTCCGACTGCGTCATCGCGCTACCCTCCGCGCAGATCGCGGTGATGGGCCCCGAGCCGGCAGTCAATGCGGTGTTCTTCAACAAGCTTGCTGACCTGCCCGAGAACGAAAGGGCAGCGCGCCGCAAGCAGCTGGAAGACGAGTACCGCGAAGACGTCGACCTGTACAAGCTTGCCGCCAACCTGATCGTCGACGACGTGGTCGAGCCCGACGACTTGCGTGCAGCTCTGATCGCCAGGTTCAAGGCATACGCGACAAGGACCGTGCCGCGCCTGAACCGCAAACACGGGGTCCCGCCTGTTTAACGGATCCGCCAGGCGTGGCGCAGCCCGGCTGCTAGCAACAACTATTCGACTCTGGTCGCCCGGAAAAGCTCAACCGGGATATTGATCACCTCGAAGGCAACCCTCGCTGCCGAACGCAGCCTCATGGTCATCCTGCTGGCCAATGTCTGAGCGTCAGCCCGCGCGGTGGAATGGCACCGCGTAATGGATGACGACGACGTAGAAGGTGACGCTGGCGGTGATCACCGCGATGTGGAACAGCTCGTGATAGCCGAACACCCGCGGCCATAACCGCGGCTTCTTGAACGCATAGGCGGCGGCGCCAAGCGAGTACTGCAGACCACCGAGCGCCATCAGGAGAGCGGCCACCCAGCCGAGCGCAGTTGTAAGGGGAAGGAGGGCGATGACCGCGAGCCACCCCATTGCCAGGTAAAGCGCCGCCAGCAAGCGTCGAGGGATGCGCAGGAAAGGCGCCGCTCCGGCCACTCCCGCGGCAGCGCACACCCAGATCGCCACCAGCACGGCCGTGCGCCACCACCCGTCGAGGACGTTGAAGGCCAGCGGTGTGTAGGTCGCCGCGATGAAAACGAAGATCATCGCGTGGTCGGCCCGGCGCAGCCAGTCCTTGACCTTTGGCGGCCAGTTGACGATGTGATAGGTGCCGCTGATCCCGAACAGCAGGATCAGCCCGGTCCCGTAGACGATCATCGACACGAGCTTCGCCGGGTCGTGTCGCGTGACCACGATCAAAGCGACGAGGCCGGCGACCGACACCAGCGCTGCCAGCCCGTGCGACCAGCCCCGCAGGAGCGGTTTGAGCGCGGTGGCGTCAGTTGGCTTCATTGACACAATGCAGCATACGGCGTCACAAAACCTTCGATGCGACCATGCCCGCGGCAAGGGCGACAACGCCCCACGAGAACGCCTGCAGCGCCTGCTCCAACGGGCGCAGCAGCGTCCGCTGGTCGAGCTCGACCGCCGACCCGTCGGTCAAAGTCACGATTCCGGTCACGGATCTGCTGCGGCGGCGCAAAAGACGGGCCGGCGTGCTGAGGCTCCGCTGGCCGAACGAGAGAGCGAACGCCGCCATGGCGGCGCCGATCGCGCCAATCGAGAGACGGCCGGTCTGCGCGAAATAGGCGGTGAGAACAGGGAACGCTCCCCAGGACAGCGCGAACCAGAAGTCGCCATGCAGCTTGCCGCCAAGCAGCTCGAGGTTGTAGGCGAAGACGAACAGCACGCCCACGGCAATGAAGGGCAACAGGCCAGGACCCAGCTGCGTCACGCCGGCGACGCCGAGCGCGACAGCACCGATCAGGCCGGTCGCGACAGCCACCTTCAGCACTGAACCTGGGAGCTCGGTGCCAAGTGGCCGGCCTTTGAGCTCGTCGAGCGCGTGCGCTGAGATGCCGACCGCCAGAAAGAAAGCCAGGAGCGTCGCGATCAGTCGCACTGCATCCAGCTTCGGAGCGAGGCTCGCGCCGATCACCACATAAGACAGATGCCAGGCGGTATAGGGCGGATGGAGCACAGCCCAGAGGTCTCTGCGCCAGCCGCCGGAACGCGCCGTGTAATACGCGGGAGCCAGGGTCTCAGGCATGTGCCTTTTCCTCTGACGCCTTGCGGCCCCACATCACCACGCCGCCGCCGACGCTCATCACTTTGAATTCCACGCCGGCGATACCGGCGGCCTGCCATCCCTCGACGATCCGTTTCAGGGACCACGCCCTGTAGAAGCACGAGATGTTGGGCCCCAAGAACCGACCGACCCGCCACCAATCGGATCCCCCGAGGACCAGGCCGGCGGGAGGCAGCACGGTGCGCGTGTAGAACCACCAGGCGGCGCGCCACGCCGGGGCCGGTGGCACATAGAAGTCGAGGCTCGCGAGCACGCCGCCAGGGCGGAGCACGCGCGCGAGCTCCTTGAGCGTGGACGCGGGATCTTCCACGTATCGCAATAGATAGGTGAAGGACACGGCGTCGAACGAGGCATCTGGGAACGGAAGGTCTTCGGCTCGCGCGGCCTGCAGCCTCACGCGATGCTCGAGGCCGGCTGCACTCACCCGCTCACGGCCTCGCGCAAGCATCGATTCGGTGAGATCCACTCCGGTCACGTCGGCGCCCGTGCGATTGGCGAGCGCGATGGCGACACCCGCGGTCCCGGTGGCCACGTCGAGGATCGCCTTCGGCTGACAGGCTGCGATGTGCGTGACCAGCTCGTTGCGCCACCTCCCGTTCTGACCGAACGAGAGGATCTCGGCCAGCCGGTCGTAGCGCTTCGGCAGGCCGCTGAACAGGTCAGCCGCAAACGCATTCTCGGCGCTCGCGGCCGAAGGCCCGGTGCTCAAGTCCATCCCAGGATGTGCAACATCTTTCGCGGCGGCAACATTCGACCTCAGCGTAGGCGAACAAAGTGCATTAACGTCGGGCCTGTATTGGCCCCTCCCCACGATCTCGCACAGTTCGAGCGCATGCGCCGGGGACCGGGCCGGCCTCCGAAAACCGGATGAGCGACACCGACCGCTTCCAGACCTGGCAGCGCGACGCGCTCGCCGATCGCGAAGAGGGCGCCGAGATTCTTTCCGTAGGCCCGTTCAGGGCAGTGCTGTCCGCGGCGGGTGAGGCCACACAAAGCGGCTGGGTCACCATCATTGACGGAACCGCTGCCGAAGCCGAGACGCTGAAGGCCCTGACCAAGCTGCGTTCGACCTTCAAGCGGCACAAGGTCCCGTTCGAGATCGAATACAACGAGACGCTTTTCCCGAAGGTCGGCGAGTGGCTCGAGGGCGCGGGCCTAAAGATGGTCGAGCGAAACTCCCTCATGTCCTGCAGGCCCGATGCCTTCAAGCGGTTCGCCACCCCTGAAGAGGTGCACCTGACACAGCTGTCATCGGCTGCGGCAGCGGCTGAGCTCGAGGCGTTTCAGACCATCCGGTGGACCGAAGGTGGCGAGATCGATCGCCCGGCGCCGCCGGTCGAGAGATTGCGCGCAGATATCGCCCGTCCCAACAGCGTTTTCCTGCTCGCTTGGCTCGATTGGGAGCCTGTCGGCACTGGCGTCTCCCACTCGCTGAAAGGCGCCGCCGAGATAGTCGGAGTCGTCACGCGGCAGGACCGCCGGCGCCGCGGAGTCGCGGCCGCCATCACCTCAGAGCTGGTGCGGCGGCATTTCGCGAACGGCGGGGACTTCGCCTTTCTCGACGCCGCCAACGACGAGGCGGCGAGGGTGTACGAACGGCTTGGGTTCTCGCGGTTCGGCGCCAACCTGGTGTACCGATGAGACGACCATCTCGGCGAGGCCTCGCGTTGATCTACCTAAGATGGCGATCCCCATCATGCGACTGAAGGAAGAGCCGGAGCACGGCCCGCAAGCCGGCGTAAGCAAGCTGCCTCCGATCGTCCTCAAGGAGGTCTATGAGCAGCGCTTCAGCCATGAGGACCAGGCCGGCAAAGAAGCGATCTGGCGTGAGCTCGGCCGCTTCCTGCAGCGCTACATCAAGGCCGACGCACGAGTCGTGGACATCGCCTGCGACCTCGGCTACTTCATCCGCAACGTCAGCGCCAAGGAACGGTGGGCGACCGACATACGCGACGTGAGCGCCTCGCTTCCGAAAGACGTGCGCTTCGTGCCGGCCAGCGGCCTCGACCTCGCCGACGTGCTCCCCAACGACTACTTCGACATCGCGTTTTTCAGCAACTATCTGGAGCACCTATCGTCGACCGAAGCCGTGCTGCAGCAGCTTCGCGTGACCCACGCGATCCTCAAACCGGGCGGGAGCGTAGTGATCCTGCAGCCCAACATCCGCCTCATCGGGGGCGCCTACTGGGACTTCATCGACCACCAGACCGCACTCACCGAGAAGAGCCTGGCCGAGGCAGCTGTCATGGCCGGGTTCAGGACCAAAGAGGTGATCGCTCGTTTTCTGCCCTACACGACGAAGAGCCGGATCCCGCAGCACCCGATGCTGGTGCGCGCGTACCTCAACTTTCCTCCCGCCTGGCTGGTGCTGGGCAAGCAGACCCTCTACGTCGGGGAGAAACCCGCCCAAGCCTGAAGTAGGTCATCAGCCGCTGCCGCAAGGTCATCCGCCTGGCGCGGTGTGGGCCGGAATATTAAGCGGCCCAGAATAGGCCCGGTCCATCGCGCCGCGGGCGCGCAGCATCCGGATGTTGGTCTCCTCGACAGCCCGGCTCATGCTGCCATCAAATCACGAAGCTAGAATCGCCGGACGTGTTCTCGCCAGAAGAACGGGAGCGGCTGCGCGGGGCGCTCGGCGATTGGACCGACCGGATGCACCGTACCTGAAGGGTCCGCTGACCGAGTTGAGCGGGTGAGTAGGTCTGCCCGGTCTAACTGTGTGCCGGCTCTGGCTGCTGAGCCACATTTGGGACAATGGGTTTGATGCTGGCAAGTGTCGCCAAGGTCGCCCGCGTCAACGGGATCGAGCTGGGCTACCAGGTCTTCGGTGAGGGCGAGCCGCTGATCCTCCTCCATGGCGGTTTCGGCTCTGTCGAGATGTTCGGCCCCAACGTGGAGCTCCTGGCAGCCGGCCGCCGGGTCATCGGCGTCGATCTCCAATCGCATGGTCGGTCCCCGGCCGCTGATCGCCCGATGCGATTCGAGGCGATGGCCGACGACATCGCGGCTTTGACCCGCAGCCTCGGGTTGGAACGCTCGGCCATCATGGGCTTCTCTCTGGGAGGCGCCGTCGCGTTGCGGCTGGCGATCCAACACGCTGACATGGTCGAGCGCCTTGTCCTTGTTTCCACTGTCTTCAAGAGGAGCGGCTGGTATTTGGAAATGACCACGGCGATGGACGCGATGGGACCCGAGACGGCGGGCTTCCTGATGCAGAGCCCGATGTACCAGGCGTATCAGCGGATTGCGCCGCGGGTGGAGGACTGGCCGGTCCTTGTGCGACAGGTCACCGAGGCCATGAAGATCGACTACGACTGGTCGGCCGCGATCCCAAGGCTGTCGATGCCCGTAATGCTCGTGGTCGGTGATGCAGATGGCATGCCGCCATCCCATGAGGTCGAGTTCTTCGGTCTCCTTGGCGGCGGCCAGCGCGACGCCAGCTGGGACCGGTCCGGGATGACCCACCATCGCCTCGCCGTCCTGCCCGGCGCCACTCACTACGACATCAACGTCTCGCCGGCCCTGGCCGCAGCGGTCATCCCGTTCCTTGACGGAGCGTGAGGTCGCACCAGACAGGTTCAGTGCTGAGTGGTGCTCCCGGGTTTACACAATAAGAACCTTTCAGCAGTTGTTAAGACTGACGAGATCAGTCTGGCGGCCAAGCACGCCAAGGTCCGGCGCGCTGGATATGGTGCACGGCTGCTCAAGGCCGGCGAAAGATCTGATGTCCGCCAACTCGACGCCATCGCACACGTAACTCGCCATCAACGGTGACAAGCCCGAATGTCGCGCGTCCGTCGGGACCTGCAAATGACCACGTCATCTCGAAGATTCCGTGGGTTCCTTGAACCGATTTGACTCGGAGGCGTGCCGGCCACCCGCTGGAAGGTTTCGCGGCGTATCGGTCGGCAGCTGGTGAAAAATCATCGCGCGCGACCCGGCGGAAGAGCTCGAATTCCTTCTGGGTCAGGCGTCGCGCATCGGCATCGAACTGCGGCGTGCGCTCGAACTTCAACGACGGCGCGCAGGTCGGCGTCGCGCGCGAGCAGCGTCAAGGTCCCGAAGGAATTGATCGATGTCCGAGGAAACCTCCACCTCGCCTGACGCGACGTGCTCGTCCACACGTCGCTCGCCCTGTTGCCACTCTCGTGTCCAGAACCAGGCCTGGTCGGCCGGCACCGGGACCTGCGGACGCAGCTCGATCACTCCATCGTCACGCTCTACGACTTCGACCTGAGCACCGGGTCGATCGAGGTGGTGGCGTCGCCGGAGATCGGCGGGAAGCACGATCTCACCCCGCCCACGGACACCTACGAAC
>DATCAV010000111.1:0-4481 GCA_036512415.1 Candidatus Dormiibacterota bacterium
AGGCGCGGCGCCAGAAGAACCTGGCGATGGGCGGCAAGGAGAAGATCGCCAAGCAGCACGAGCGCGGCAAGCTCACCGTGCGCGAGCGGATCGACCTCCTCTTCGACAAGGACACATTCATCGAGTTCGGCCTGCTCGCCCAGCAGCAGGCGGTGCGCGGCGGCGAGCCGGATGCCGACGGCACGCCGGCGGATGGAGTGGTCACCGGTCACGGCGAGGTCGAGGGCCGCGAGGTCTGGGTCATCGCGTACGACTTCACGGTCATGGCGGGATCGATGGGCGCGGTGGGTGAGCAGTTCAAGGCCGCCAGGGTGCGTGAGCTGGCGCTCCGATACCGCCGGCCGATCGTGTGGCTGCTCGACTCAGCGGGCGCGCGCATCCAGGAGGCTGCCGGCTCCACGTTTGCCGGTACCGGCTACCTGTTCTACGACCAGGTGGTGATGTCGGGCGTCATCCCCCAGGTCGCAGCGATGCTGGGCCCGTGCTCGGCGGGCACCGCCTACATCCCCGGCTTGGCCGACTTCGTGCCGATGGTCAAAGAAACCTCATCGATGTCTCTGGGCGGGGCGCGGCTGGTGAAGGCCGCTACCGGCGAGGACGTCACCGACCACGACATGGGTGGATCGCAGGTCCATTGCTATCAGTCGGGCGTCGGCGACAACGAGGTGGATGACGACCGCGAGTGCATCGCAATGGTGCGGCAATTCCTGTCGTACCTGCCGTCGTGCAACACCGACGAGCCGCCCTTCCGAGCCACTGACGACGCCGCCGATCGACTCGTCGAGGGGCTCGACAAGATCGTGCCGACCAACCCTCGCGCCGCCTACGACGTCAAACGCGTGATCAAGGTCGTGTTCGATCGCGACTCGTGGTTCGAGATCAAGCCGGCCTGGGCGAAGAACATAGTCGTCGGGTTCGCACGGGCCGGCGGGCACTCGGTGGGCGTAGTGGCCAATCAGCCGATGCAGAAGGGCGGCATCCTCGACTCCAACTCCGCCGACAAGGCCGCCCGTTTCATTCGCATGTGCGACGCGTTCAACGTCCCGCTGGTCTACCTGATGGACGTGCCGGGCTTCATCGTCGGCTCGCAGGTGGAGAAGGACGGCATCATCCGCCACGGCGCCAAGATGCTTTACGCGACCTCGGAGGCAACGGTGCCGAAGGTCACCGTGATCATGCGCAAGGCATACGGCGCCGGCTACTACGTGATGTGCGGCAAGGGCTACCAGCCCGACCTCATCGTGGCGTGGCCTCTGGCGGAGATCTCGGTGATGGGACCGGAGGGCGCCGTCAACATCATCTTCAACAAGCAGATCGAGGCTTCGGCCAACCCCGAGGAGACGCGCGGCCAGCTGGTCGAGACGATCAGGTCCCAGATCAACCCGTACCTTGCCGCCGGCTGGGCGATGATCGACGACGTCATCGACCCCGCCGAAACGCGCCGCGTGATCATCCGCGGCATCGAGCAGGCGCGCAACAAGAAAGTCGAGCGGCCGTGGCGCAAGCACGGAAACATCCCGGTATGACGGCGACGATAATCACCGCCGCGCTCACCGGCGTCCTCGCGACTCGAGACCATTGCCCCGCCATCCCGTACACGCCTAAGGAGATCGGCGAGGAGGCCAAGCGCGCCGCGGAAGCGGGCGCCGCCATCGTCCACATCCACGCCCGGACGCCTGAAGGCGGCCCGGACTGGCGGGTCGAAACGTTCGCAGAGATCTTCTCCGAGGTTCGGGCGCGAACCGACGTGATCATCAATTTCTCGACCGGGGCGGTGGGTGTTCCGCGCGAAGAGCGCATCGAGCACATCAGCGAGTTGCGCCCCGAGATGGCGGCTCTGAACATGGGCTCGATGAACTACGCGATCTACTCGGCCAAGCGCAAGACCTTCGTTCACGACCATGTCTTCGCCAACCCTTTCAAGGACATCCAGTTCTTTCTCGAGGCCATGAACAAGGCTGGCGTGCGGCCGGAGATGGAGTGCTTCGACGCGGGCCACATCGGCAACACCAGGCCCTTCATCGATATGGGCGTGCTCGAACCTCCGTATCAGTTCAGCCTCATCATGGGCGTCCTGGGTGGCATCCCCGGCACCACCCGGCACCTCGTCGATCAGGTGGATTCGCTGCCCGCCGGCTCGCACTGGCAGGTGATCGGCATTGGTCTCGACCAGTGGGCGCTGGCGGCTGCCGCGATCTCGTTGGGAGGCAATGTCCGCGTCGGACTGGAGGACAACTTCTACCTGGAGGAGGGGAAGATGGCGAAAAGCAACGGCGACCTGGTCGAGAAGGCGGCAGCCCTGTGCCGGGATCTCGGCCGCGACGTGGCCTCGGTATCGCAGTCCAGGACGCAGCTGGGACTGGACACCACGCCGCGTCGGGCCCCGAACCTCGGCCGTTCAGGGAGGCCCGCATGACCGAGGTCAAAGCTGAGCTGGTCGGAAGCGTGTGGAAGATTACAAGCAACCCCGGCGACGAGGTCGCCGAGGACCATGTGCTCATGATTCTCGAGTCGATGAAGATGGAAATCTCCGTGACCGCTCCACGGGCGGGCAAGGTGAAGGAGATCCGGGTCAAAGAAACCGACGTGGTCAAGGAGGGCCAGGTGCTGGTAGTGCTGGAATGAGTGAGCTCCCGATCAGGGTCAAGGTCCAGGAGAGCGCCAACCAGGTCGTGTACACGGATGCCGTCCTCATCAACGGCAATCCACTGGGCTTCGTCCTCAACTTCGGCCAGTGGGCGCCCGAGGAGCCGGGCCTGGTGCGGATCTACACGCGGGTGGGGATGAGCCCGAACCACATGAAGCTGCTGTCGCAGCTGCTCGCACAGAACGTCGGCGCTTACGAGGAGAGGTTCGGTGAGATGTCCGTCGCGACCGACCGCGCAGCTGAAGCCCATCGCATCGGATTCGACACAGTTCCTCCTACGGCAAAACCGAAGCTGCCCTGATGAATCCGGCCCAGCTCCTGCTCAGGTATCAGGCACAGGTCGAGCGGGAACGGGCCGTGCGCGACGTGATCGAGCGGTTGGAGTCGAGGCTCGCGTCCGACCCGGAGGTGGTCACGCTCGAAGACGCGATGCAGGAGGCAAAAGGCGCCCAGGACGCTATGGCTGCTCGGCTTCGCGATTCCGACCATGCCCGCGAGGATCACCGCTCGAAGCTCCGTTCTCGGGAGAAGGAGCTGATGAGCGGCCGCATCCGCAACCCCACCGAGCTCCTGCAGATGTCGGACGAGGTCGCCCACATGAAGGCGCGGTTCGCCGAGGAGGAGGACGCCGAGCTCCATCTCATGGAGGAGGGTGAAGCCGCCGACGAGGCAATGCGATCCGCCGCGGCGAGCCTGGCGGAGGCCAAGAGCCGTTCGGCGGCCGAGGAGCCCTCGCTGAAGGAAGAGCTCGAAGCCGCTCGCTCAGAGCTGGCAGAGGTCGAGGCCGAGCGAGACGAGATCTGGTCCCAGGTTCCTCCCGCGGCGCAGGCGGCCTACAAGCGCACCCGCGCCCAGCCCCCGGTCTCGCGGGTGGTGGGCAACCAGTGCACGG
Organism: Candidatus Dormiibacterota bacterium; assembly: GCA_036512415.1. Lineage (GTDB taxonomy): Bacteria > Chloroflexota > Dormibacteria > Dormibacterales > Dormibacteraceae > Palsa-872. The sequence goes on from DATCAV010000111.1 coordinate 3,540, forward strand.
TGTGCCGCGTGACCGTCACGTCGTCGGGCATGCAGACGCTGCGGAAGGGCCTGGACGAGCTGGTCCACTGCGAGAACTGCAGCCGCATCCTGGTGCTGGCCTGACCAAGGTTTTGCGCCTGTATACCGACGGGGCTGCGAGAGGCAATCCGGGCCCGGCGGGTCTGGGTATCGTCATCGAGGACGACCAGGGAACGCGATTGCGGGGACTGAAGCAGTACATCGGACGAGCCACCAACAACGAGGCGGAATACCAGGCGTTGATCGAGGGGCTCAAGGAGGCTGCCACATGGAAGCCTGATCGCCTGGAGGTCTACCTGGACTCGAAGCTGGTCGTCGAGCAGATCAACGGCAGCTACCGGGTCAGGAAACCGGAACTTCAGCCCCTATACGCGCGAGTGAAGGAGCTACTTGGCGGTTTTGACGAGGTCGTGATCTCCCACGTCGAGCGTGAGAAGAACCGGGGCGCCGACGCGCTCGCCAACATGGCGCTGGACGACCACGTTAAGAAGGCAGCACCTCGCGGGTAGAATCACCTCGGGCCGAGGCGGACGGGTGACCGCCGGCGAAGTAAATAGCGTTGGAGGAAAGTCCGGGCTCCACAGAGCAGGGCGCTGGGTAATACCCAGTCAGGGCGACCTGAAGGAAAGTGCCACAGAAAATTACCGCCGGCAGTTCGTTTCTTTAAGAGCGCGCCCTGCGCGCGCCCGGCCGGAGACGAGCTGCAGGTAAGGGTGAAAAGGTGGGGCAAGAGCCCACCGGCGGCCGGGTGACCGGCCGGCCAGGCAAACCCCGTCCGGAGCAAGACCAAATAGGAGGGCGTTACTGGCGGCTCGCCAAGTCCTCGGGTATCGGTCGCTAGAGGTGCCGGGCAACCGGCATCCCAGACAGATGGTCACCGTCCCGCAAGGGACACAGAACCCGGCTTACAGTCCACCCTCGG
>DATCAV010000112.1:0-9006 GCA_036512415.1 Candidatus Dormiibacterota bacterium
CTCCGGCGCAGCACAAGTCGTACACCGGGCCGGAATACCGGGCGCTGGTCGACGCCCCGCTCGACCCTCTCGTCCATCCGGACCCGCAGCACCCGCCACGCCTTTATCGGATGGTCCGCCGGTTCGTGCGGTGGCTCGTGCCCAAAATTTTTCGAGTCACTGTCAGCGGGCTCGAGAACATTCCGACGCCGCCTTACATAATCGCCGCCAACCACCAGGCGTGGTTCGACTCGGCGTTCATCATCCCCTTCTTTCCAGGATCCCCGGTCGTCTACACGATGGCCAAGCGCGAGACGGTCTTCAACCGCGGGTGGAAGCGGCGAATCCTGCCGTCGATCGGAGTGTTCCCGATCTCACCAAGCCAGGGCCAGCTCGACGAGGCCGGGCTCCGGACCGTGTATCAGATCCTCGCGCGGGGCGGAGTCGTCCTGATGTTCCCCGAGGGCCGCTACTCGCGCGGCCGCGCCCTGCGTCCACTCAAGGTCGGCATCGGTCATTTCGCCCTCCAGGCCGGCGTACCCATATGTCCCGTGGCGGTGCGAGGCACAGACGCACTACGGCCGTTCAGCCGCGTGGACGTGTCCATCGGCCCGCCCATCCATCCCGCCCCACCCGCTTGGTGGTCGTTGAGCCAGAGGGTCGGGCAGGTGGTCGAGAGCGTCCGGCGCGCGCTCGCCAAAGGCCTGGGACGAGCGCGCGGCTGAAGGCTGGAGACGCAAACGCTAGTATCCGGAAGCTTTGCATCTGGTCATCGGTGCCGGCGAGTTTCTGGGCGATCACGTCACGCACGCGCTGGCGGCCGAAGCGCCGGTCATATCTCTGAACGCCGACGCGGATGACGAGACGCTAAACGACGCGATCAGCGGCATCGACGTGGTTCACATATGTGCCGAGACCTGGTCGCCCGCTCATAAGCTCCGGTACCGCCAGGCCGTCCCGCCGCTGTACAAGCGGCTGCTCGAAGCAGCGCGCAATGCTCGCGTGCGGCGCATCGTTCACGTGTCGACCGCCGACGTATTCGGCCCGGACCATCCCGTCCGCATCACCGAGAAGACCAAGGTGCACCCAGTCCATGCGTACGAACGTCTGAAGTTGTTCGAGGAACAGTGGCTCCTCAAAGCGGCGCAGGACCTCGAGGTCGTGACCCTGCGACCAGCGCGAGTGTTTGGCGCGGGGGAGGAGTGGATTCTGCCGCGCCTGCTTGGCGCGCTCATCAGAGGACGGTTGTGGTTGCCGGGCGGCGGGCGCACGCTCCAGACTTTTGTCTCGGCCGGCGACGTCGGTCGCGCATGTCTCGCCGCCGCCGACCGTGGCCGGCCCGGGCACAGCTACCTGGTGGCCGGATTCGATGCCACGTGGCGCGACCTGGCCGGATTGGCGGCGAAGTCGGTGGGCATCGAGCCCGAGATCTCCTCCATGCCTTACGACCTGGCGTACCTGAAGGCGCTGGCAACTGAAGCGGTGACCGCTCGAGGGGCGGTGGTGTGGCCGGGAATCTACGCCGTCGACGTGCTGGGCAAGCCTCATTACTACGACGACTCCCACTCCCGCCGGGAGCTGACCTGGTCGCCGTCGGTCGGCAGCTTCGAGCAGGAAATGCCAAGGATGGCCTCTTATCTGGCTGGGGTGGCCGACCACGGCGCGGGGGAAGCAGGCCTCCCCCGCGGGACCCCCACCGCTCCCAGCGACGATGGGAGGCGCCTGGAAAAGCACGATTAGGTGACGGCCGGAATGAATCCGGCCTTTTGGCCACCTGCTGACCTGATTAATTCGGGTTACTTCACCGCCAAGCAGGTCACGGTCTTAAAGACCCCGTCGATCTTCTGGATCTTGTCGACGATCAGCGATCCAATCGAGTTCACGTCCGGGGCTTCGCAGACGGCGATCACGTCGTACTCGCCGGTGATCGCGTCCGCAGCGGTGATGCCGCCAACCCCCTCCATCTTCTTGGCGACCTCGAGCGCGCGTCCGGGCGATGCGTTGATCAGGACATAGGCCTTCATTCGTCTACCCCCACCAGTTCATTGGTTGCCGGAACGTGGTCCCCAGAGTAACGCAGACTCCGCGGGCCGTCACCGAGATTTCAGGGCGCGGATCATCACCTCGTCGGTGACGTTCGCTCCCGACAGGATCACGACCACCCGCTCGCCGGGGGACGGGCTGTAGTGATAGAGCAGGGCGGCGAGGGCTGCTGCTCCGGCCGGCTCTGCGAGCAGGTGCTCCCACTCGAACATCAAGCGGATCGCGCGAAGCATCTCGGCGTCTTCGACAAGGATCACCTCGTCCACGTAGCGCTGGGCCAGCTCCAGGTTTAGCTTCCCGGGCGCGGACGCTGCCAGGCCGTCGGCGATGGTGTTGACCCGATCGAGAGTCACGACGCGGCCGGCCTTCAGGGACCTGTACATCCCGTCCGCCCCGACCGGCTCCACGCCGACGACCCGCACTTTCGGGCGCTGCGACTTGAGATACAGGGAGATGCCACCGATCAAGCCGCCGCCGCCGATCGGCACGAGCACCGTGTCGAAGTCCTCGAGATCATGGATGAGCTCGACGGCGATCGACCCCTGCCCGGCGATCACGTCGGGATCGTCGAAAGCGTGCACGAAGGTCGCTCCGCCTTCTTCCTGGTGGCGCATCGCCTCGAGATAGGCGTCGTTGTAGTTGCGCCCGGCGAGCACCACGGTCGCGCCCAGCCGCCTGATCGCCTCGACCTTGAGCAGGTTGGCGGTCTCGGGAACGTAGACGGTGGCCGGGATCTTGAACACCGCGGCGGCGTAGGCCACGCCCTGGCCGTGGTTGCCGGCCGAAGCTGTGACCACCCCCGCGCTGCCTTTCTCGGGATGGAGCCGCATCACCTTGGTGAGCGCGCCGCGGACCTTGAAGGCCCGTATCGGCTGGATCGACTCCACTTTTATATGGACGTGGCAGCGCGCCTTGTCGGTGAACGCCCGCGAGTACTGGAGCGGGGTGGGTGAGAGATACGGGGCGAGATCCCGAGCGGCCCGTTCGACCGAGCTGGGCGTGACGCTTGCGATCTCAGACCCGACTTCCCCCAACGCGGGATCAATTCTAAATTGCGCGCCTCTACCATCATCTGAGCCATGGCCGACGACCTCGAACGAATAGCCCCCCGGGAGAGCGCCCGCACCAAGGCGCGAGACAAGAAATCGCAGCCGCCCAAGGTGATCGCGGTTAACCCGGGCTTGAAGAAGCTCGCCCTGCACCTTGCAGACAAGCGAAAGAAGAAGGCGAAGAAGGAAACCTAGGGGGGTGCATCGGGATCTGGCTTGGCCAGGCCCGATGCCCTCAGGGGGGACGTCCCCCCTCCAACTAGAAGTCCGCGGGGACGATTGCTCGCTTGTGGGTGCCTGACCCCAGCAGCTTTTCGCCCTGGTGGCACTCCACATCGAAATACAGCTTGTTGCCTTTGACCTCGGTCAACTTGCTGGTCGCGACCACCGTCGTGCCAGGCCGCGCCGGCGCGAGATGGCGGACGTGCACCTCGTAGCCGACAGTTGTCTCGTTTTCAGGAAGCAGTCCATCGAGTGCTTTGTGGCTGGCCCATTCCATCAGGCCGATCATCGCCGGCGTGGCGAAGGTGCCCTGACCGCCTACGTGCTTGGTGATCAGGTCGCCGTCGACCACGCGTTCCACGCGCCCTTCGAGGCCAGGCCGAATACCGTCAGAAGTCGCCAACACTTAGATTGTCCCTAATGGCCGCGTCCCTCGTGCGCAAGGCGATCTTCCCCGCTGCGGGTCTGGGGACACGATTCCTGCCGGTCACCAAGGCGCAGCCCAAGGAGATGCTGCCCCTCGTCGACAAGCCGACGATCCAGTACGGGGTCGAGGAGGCGATCGCGAGCGGTATCGAGCAGGTGATCATGGTCACCGGCGGCGGCAAGCGAGCCATCGTGGACCACTTCGATCGGTCGCTCGAGCTGGAGCACTACCTGCGCAAGCGGGGCAAGGACGACCTGCTGCGCATCCTCGCAGAGGTCGACCGCCTGAGCGACCTGGTCGACATCACTTATATCCAGCAGAAGGAACCATTGGGCCTCGGACACGCCGTGTGGACGGCGAGGCGGCTGGTCGAGGGCGAGGCGTGTGCCGTCCTGCTCGCAGACGACGTGATCCTCGGCGGTCGCGAGCCCTGTCTGAAGCAGCTGATCGATGCGCATCAGAAGACCGGCGCCACGGTCCTGGCAGTCCGCAGGTTCCCGCGAAGCCAGGTGGGGCGTTACGGCGTCGTCGTCACCGACGGCGGAGATGGGCCCCTCCACAAGGTGACCGACATGGTCGAAAAGCCAAAGCCGGGAACCGAGCCCTCCGACCTGGCGATACTCGGCCGCTACGTCCTGACGCCCGCCGTGATGGCCGAGCTCGATCGGTCGGAGCCGGGCGCGGGCACCGAGATTCAGCTCACCGACGCGATCAAGCGCACCCTTGGGGCGCATCCGGTCGTGGCAATCGAATTCGAGGGGGACTACTACGACACCGGAACCGTCCCCGGCTACCTCCGGGCGAACCTGACCCTGGCCATGAAGCGGGAGGGTCTTCGGGAGGAGCTGGGCCCCCTGCTCAGGGAGCTTCTCCAGGAGTGGCTGGCGGCGGAGGCGGCTCGGGAATCGCCCAATACGGGGCTATAATCGCAATACGCTCTATGAGCCGAATGCCCACCCGAGTGATTTACCTATGGCTGTATCAGGACGAAGAAGATTCGACGACGACAAAGTCGTCAAGTACGAGACCGCGGAGAAGGACTTCGAGGTTGAGGTTTCGCGCACCCTCCAAAAGTGGTGCGTCACGGTCTACCAGATGCCTGACAAGCAGATCCTGGTCCAGGACTTCTTCCCGGAGCGCTGGAAGGCGCTCGCACGGGCACAGGACTTCATTCGCCTTCTAAATCAGCGGAAGAAGAAGGAAGAGGAAGGCGCTGCGGGCGCGAACGAGGACGATTACTAAAGGCGCGGCCGAGGCTCGCCTGATGGTCGCTCTCGACTCTCGTTAGAATTCACGGCTCGTGAGCTGGGCTTTCTTTAGGCGCGAGTGGGGGGCGGTGACCTTCGTCTTGACCGTCATCGTCGGCATGATCATCGTGCCCGTGGCGCTCTATTTCGCGAATGCGAGCCCGAAGGCACTTGCCGTTCCGAACGTGCCTACTACGAGCAGCCCGCGCGCCAGCGGTGTGCACACGAGCCCAACGCCCTCACCCTCACCCTCGCCTTCACCGAGCCCCAAAAAGACTCCTTAGTCAAGATCTAGCACGGCAGGGTTGGCCGGGGTCTCCCCGGCCATGACTTTGTATTTCAGACTCCACGCATGGCGCGGAGAAACTAATCCTTAGTTAAAGCCCATCGATATACCGGAAAGAGAGTCATGAGGGAAAACCATCCGGGTTTTTCCTCATGACTTAGCCGGCCAACTGCCACAGCAGCTTGTCGCCGTTGGGCTCGACGATGTCCGCCAGCGGCATCGACACCTCCCAGTTGGGCGCGCCTTCGGCGCTCACTCGCATCTCGATGACATCGGAGAGTCGCAGGTGGGCGATGCCGGCGCAGTCCTTGAGGAAGGCGAACACCACTGGACGCACGAGGTTCAGCACGTAATTCGCTGACACCCGCGCTCCATCGGGGAGGGTTTGTCCGGATAGGCTGCGGTCGCGGAACGCGAGCACCACGACCTCGTCGCTGAGCATCACCGGGTCACTCCAGGCATAGCTGCCGGCTTCTGCGTTCCTGAGCAGTTGGAGGAGCTCTGCCAGGCGGCGCATCGGCGGCCGCGGCCCTTCGAAGAGGAGCGGGATGTCGCGCAGCGGCTCGTTGAGGTTCTGCGCCCGGTACTGCGCGGTGAACCCAAGGTCCGAGATCCCGGCAAACGGCGCAGGGACCTTGATCGTCACCTCACTGAGATGGGGGTTGCTGGATCGCATTCTCGAAGGTGAACCCTTCATGCCGTATTAACGCACGAGGGCCCCTTTCTTGTCCCCGATACTCTTGATCCCTCATGCCTTTGACAGGAATACGCGTGCTCGACCTGACCCGGCTCCTGCCTGGTCCTTTCTGCACCATGCTCCTGGCGGACATGGGCGCGGACGTCGTCAAGGTCGAAGAGCCAGGCGGTGGCGACTACCTGCGGTGGACCCCACCCCTTGCCGGCGGCCAGAGCGTCCTCTTCAACGCGATCAACCGCAACAAGCGGAGCATCACCCTGAACCTCAAGTCCCCCGCGGGTCGCGACCTCCTGCTCCGCCTGGTCGAGAACGCGGATGTGCTCGTGGAGGGCAACCGCCCAGGCGTCATGGCACGGCTCGGCCTGGGATGGGACGTACTCCATGCGCGCAATCAGATGCTGGTCATGTGCTCGATCACCGGTTACGGGCAGGACGGTCCCTTCGCGTCGCGTGCCGGCCACGACCTGAACTACATGGCCACAGCGGGCGCGCTTGGTTTGAATGGTTCCGTCGACGGTCCACCCGCACCGCTGTCGGTCCAGGTCGCTGATATCGGAGGCGGTGGCCTCCAGCCCGCAGTCGCCATCCTCGCGGCGCTCGTGGCGGTCGGGCGGGGAGAGCAAGGGCGCTGGATCGACGCGTCGATGATGGACGGAGCCGTGAGCTGGCTCGCCCTCGCGCTCGCCGCACAGGGTGGGGGCGAGCAGGTGGGTCGTGGCGACCAGCGTCTCGGCGGCCGCTATCCGTGCTACCGCGTTTACGCGTGCAAGGACGGCGGCTTCTACAGCGTCGGCGCGCTCGAGCCGAAGTTCTGGGCGACCCTGTGCGGCACCATCGAGCGGCCTGACCTGCTCGGCGCGCAATTCGCCGAGGGCGACGAGGGCGGCGGCGCGCATGAAGAGATGGAGTCGGTGTTCCTCTCGCGCACTCGCCTGGAATGGGAGCAGAAGCTGGCCGGGCTCGAGGTCTGCTGCGAGCCGGTCCTCGAGCTCGGCGAGGTGGCGACGCATCCGCAAGTCGTCGCGCGTGGACTTATCGCCTCCACACCGGAGGGCGTCGAGGTGCGACCTGCGATTCCCCTTCGGGCCGATTGGCGTCGCCGCGCCGCGCCGAGCCTGGGCGGGCACACGGCCGAGATCCTGGCCGAGGTCGGTGTGGACGCGGCTCGCCTTGCGACTCTCAGGCAAGAAGGAGCCGTTTGACGTCAGTCGCCCCTTAGCGCCTCCCACAGCCTTTCAACCTGCGCACGAGTCGATTCCCGGGTGCCTGTGTTGTCGATCACGTGGGTCGCGACGCTGCGTTTCTCGTCGATCGGCATCTGCGCGGCGATTACCTCGCGGGCCCGCTCGGGCGTGAAGCCGCGCCCGCTCACCAGCCGCTCGACCTGGACCTCGGGCGGAACCCATACGAGCACCGTGCTTGGAAACAGTTCTTCGAGCTTGTTCTCGAACAGGAGCGGAACATCCTGCACGACCACGTCGGCGCCGCGCGCTAGCGCCTCGGCCGTGCGCTCGGCCATCCATTCGCGCACGAGTGGATGCACGATCGCGTTCAGGCGCCGGCGGGCGTCAGGGTCCTTGAAGACGAGCTCGCCCAGCGCTTTCCTGTCGATGTGGGCGTCGCGTACGTACTCCGGGCCGAAGTCCCGAACCACTGCCGCGAATCCAGGCGTTCCAGGCTCGTAGACAGCGTGGCTGGCCTCATCAGCATCGACGACCTCGGCTCCGAGCTCGCGCAGGATCGCCGCCACCGTCGATTTGCCCGAACCGACGCCTCCCGTGAGTCCAACGAGCTTCACCACTTACGATGTTGCATCAATGGCCGATGACGAAAAGTTCGATGCGGTGGTTGTTGGCGCCGGCCCGGCCGGCACGGCGGCGGCGATCACCATGGCCAAGGCGGGGCTACAGGTTGCCCTTCTCGAGCGCGGGGCGAAGCCGGGTTCCAAGAACGTCATGGGCGGCATCCTCTACAACCACTACCTCGAGGAGATCGTAGGAGACAGCTGGAAGGAGGCTCCGCTCGAGCGCCCGATCATTGAGGAACGCCGCTGGATCATGACGCCGGAAGCCACCATCGGCATCGACTACAAGAACCTGCGCAACCGCGAGCACCCGCATTCCTACAGTGTCTTGCGCGCCAGGTTCGACGCGTGGTTTGCGGAGCAGGCTGAGAAGGCGGGCGCGGTTGTCGTCCCGGAAACCGTTGTCGAGAAGCTGATCGTGAAGAACGGCCGCATCGTCGGTGTCGGCACCGGGCGGGGCGATGACGTTTACGCCGACGTTGTGATCATCTGTGAGGGCATCGGCCTCGGCACAGGGCTGCTGGAGAACACGCTCATCAACGGCAAGCCTTTGCGCCGCAAGCTGCGACCCAACGAGGTCGCCATGGCCGTCAAGGAGATCATGCAGCTCGACTCGGGCCTGATCGAAGAGCGATTCAATTGCGACCCGGGCGAGGGTTGCACGATCGAGTGTTTCGGGGACTCGACGATGGGCATGTCCGGGTTCATGTTCATCTACACCAACAAGGACACCCTCTCAGTGGGAGGCGGCGCGTTGCTCAGCGAATTCAACGCGACGCTGCGAACCCCCAACGATTTGCTGGAGCACTTCAAGAAGCATCCTGCGGTCAAACCATTGCTTCGCGGCGCGGAGACTGTCGAATACCTGGCTCACCTGATCCCTGAGGGGGGACATCGCGGAATCCCGAAGGTGTACGGACCTGGCTACCTGATATGCGGCGATGCGGCGATGCTGTCCAATCCTGTCCATCGCGAAGGTTCCAACCTGGCGATGGTGTCAGGCAAGCTCGCAGGCGAAACGGTGATCCACGCAAAAGAGGCGGGAGACTTCTCGGAGCGGCGGCTCGCGGAGTACAAGGGCAAGCTCGACAACTCGTGGATCATGGCCGACATGCGCAAGTACGACGGGGCCGTTCCTCTGCTCGAGCACAACCCGCAGATGCTCAGCAAGTACCCGAAGGTCGCGGACCAGGCGCTGGACGAGTTCTTCAGGGTGGACGGCGTTTCGAAGTGGCAGAAGCAATCGAACATC
>DATCAV010000113.1:0-23838 GCA_036512415.1 Candidatus Dormiibacterota bacterium
CTGACCACGGCGCTGACCAACGGTGGAAACTGCAGCGGCACCAGCAGCCCGAGTGCAAGGCCCGCGATGGCCATGAGCGCCGCAAGGCCATACCGAACCGCCTGGAAGCCCGCTGGGGTCAGGTTGCCCGGGTCGCCCGCCCGGCTCAGCTTCTGGCGCAGCTCGCCGGCCGCCAGCGCCGGCAGCCGGTTCGCCAGCGGACGAGCCAGTGCTTCGAGCCGCTTCAACAGCGGCGTATTGACCGGCGGTGCCGTCCAGATCCCGCTGTTGTTGGCAGCCGCGGCGAGGTTCCGATCGAGCGCGATGAAGAACGCGACCACGACGACTCCGCAGATGATTCCCGCCGACACCGCGATGAGCAGCATCGCCTAAACCTGCAGCGTGGTCATGCGGTTGATGAGGACGTTGCCGATGAGGATGAGCAGCCCGGCGATGCCGAGCAGGATGTAGCCGATCAGCGTGGAGGTCATCGGGGCGAAGTAGCCCGGCACGAAAACGTAGAGGCCGAGCGCGAGCAGGATCGGCAGGCCCGTGATGATGGTCGCGGAAGCCCTCGACTGCGCGGTGAGCACGCTCATATCGCGCTTGGTCTGCAGGCGATCGCGAAGAGTGTCGGAGATGGTGTCGAGGACCTCCGCCAGGTTTCCGCCGACGCGGATGTGGAGAAGGATCGCCGTCACGATGAACTCGAGGTCGGGGCTGTTGATGCGCAGCAGCAGCGCGCTCAGCGCATCCTCGACTGATGTGCCCAGCGTCACCTCGGTGGTCACGCGCTCGAACTCCGTGGAGACCGGAGGTCGCGATTTGGCGGCCACCGTCTCGAGGGCGCGGTCGATCGCGTAACCGGTCTTCAGCGAGTTCGACAGCAGCTGCAGCATCGCGGCCAGCTGTTCGTTGAAAAGGTTCTGACGGCGGCGCTGCAGGTACGCGACCACCAGTGGTGGAACCACGAAACCGACGGCGCCGAGGATGAGCGGGCCGGCGGAGAAGCCGAACCGAAACAGCCCGATCAGGGCTCCCAACGCCACGGCTCCGATACGGATCAGGAGATATTCGGACGGGGTGATGCTGAGGCCGGCGCGAGCCAGGTCCTCAGTCAGGGTCGGCCGGCCCCTGACGCTGCGCCGCTGGCTGAGGTTGTCGGCGGCGGGGCGCAGGAGGCGTTCGACCAGCTCGCGCGGCGTCGCCCGAGCGGTTTTCTCGGACTCGAGTGGAACCAGGCGCTCCTTGCGGATCCGGTCCAGGCTCCAGAAGAAGACGGCGATCGCGGCCGCCATCGGAACTGCAATAACCAGCGTGAGGACCGGTGGCGGCAGGTTCATAGGTTTAGAAGAGGGAAGGGAAGGCTTTCTGCACCAATTGCAGGGTCACGCCCTTGGCGTCATTGACGCTGGCACAGTTTGGATCCTTCGCCTGAGCTCCAGTCCCATAGTCCTGGTAGGACTCGAGCGTGTATTTGAGCGAGGCATAGCTCAAGAACCAGGTGATGTACTCGGCCTCGCATTGGGTGACCACGATCGTGAGGCTGGTCGCGGTCGCGGCGGTGTTCGCGGCCCCACTGGAGTCCTCGCCGACGCGGATCACGTGAATGTTCGTGAACACAGTCTTCGTCGCCACCTTGGCGCCCGTTGTCACGGTCGCGATGACCGATATGGAGTCGCCAGGTTGGACGTACCCGCCGACGCCCTGCTGTTCGCTGGTCGGGATGGTGAGCGCCACGTAGCCGGACGGTATGGGCAGGAACTCGGACTGCACCCCGAACGATTGCCCCGGCTTGGACACCAGGTTCGACGAGACCGCCTGGCCCTTGACGATCGTGACCAGGGGGATCATGCCCTGGGCGTCGGAGATCTTGGTGAACACCGTGGAAGGCAGGCCCGAAGCGGGGATGCTCCTGATCTCGAGGGATCCGGCCGGTATCGGGATCCGGGGCGCCAGGTCCTGGGTGACCACCACCACGTTCTGGCTGGGACCAATCGACCCCGTCGATGCGTTGATTGCCACGAGGACAAATGCGGCGATTACAAGCAGGGCGAGAACGATTCCGAGGATGGTGAAGGGTCTTCGAGACGTAAGCGTGCGCAAGTCCGACCCATCATAGGCAAGATAGTCCGGTGTCGCGCCCCCCTAACTCGCGTTCAACTTTTGGCACGCACGCAGGGTCAGGCCAGTCGATGGTCGAGTTCGCGCTCTCCTCGGTGGTCCTCCTCCTCCTGGTGGGAGGGCTGGTCGACATCGGCCGTGCCCTATACGTGCAAGAGACACTTTCGAGCGCCGCCCGGGAGGGCGTGAGGCACGCCGTCTGGTTCGACGCCGCCAAGCAGTCGCACCCCTACCTGTCCGACGCCCAGATCAAATCCTCAGTCGACGCCGCCCTGACCGCCAGCGGCTTGCCGGTGTCGGTGCTCAAGAACCCCGGCACCACCTGCCCCGCGCCGACGGACGGCAACGCCTTTCACAACCCGCCCTACGCGAACGCCGCATACCCCGCGGCGGCTAACCTGCCCTGGCTGTACATCTGCTACGACAACACGGCGGGGGTCGACTTTGCCTCGCCTCCCGCATCCGGCCAGAGGCTGCAAGACGTCAACGTCATCGTCCTGTACTCCTACGGAGCCTTGACCCCGATCGTCGCCTCTCAGTTCGGGATATTCCGCCTCGCCGTCAATCAACACATGACGGTGCAGGGCCCATGAAGCGAACAGCGAAGCGACGGGGGCAAAGCTCGCAGGCTCTGATCGAGTTCGCCCTCATCTCGCCGGTTCTGCTGCTGCTTTTGTTCGGCATCGTCGACATCGGGCGCGCTGTCTTTTACTACGACACCCTCAACCACGCGGTCCGTGAGGGCGCGCGGGCGGCAGTGCAGGCCCAGGTCCCGCTGCCGACCAACGCCGACGTGCTTGCGGCGGTCAGGAGCCAGCTCATCGGCGGCCAGGTGACCGAGCCCTGCCCGCAGGGCCCCGTCACCACTGCGACACCGCCCGCCAACGCCGCCTGGCTCTATGTGACCGAGCCCAGCCCTCCGACCACCATCGAGGCCAATCCGCCAATGAACGCTCCGGGTGGTGAGTACGCGGCCGCAGCGGCAGGGAGCTGCAGCGCGGTGAACCCCGCGGGCGGCAACGCGCAGATCCAGGTCACGGTGCGGTTCAATCTGATCCTCATCACTCCTGTGATCGCGCAGGCGACGGCCGACCACATAATCCTGCGGGCCGCGGCGGTTTTCAGGACCGAGTACTGAAGGTGGTGCCAGTTCACACCCCCCACCCCAACCCTCCCCCCTTCGGGGAGATGGGGAGCCAGAGCGGGCAGGCGATCGTGCTGATCGCGATCATGCTGGCCGTCCTCGTCGGGATGGCGGCGCTTGCCATCGACGGTTCGCGTGCCTATCAGAGCAAGCGCAACCTGCAGGCGGCGGTCGATGCCGCTGCGCTCGCCGGCGCCGACACGCTGCAGCAGACTCGCAACTTTGTAACAGCGGAACAGGCTGCGACCGCCAGCTTCAGCTCGAATCGCCGCCTTTACGCGGCACCCGCCTGCGCGCCTGGTTACGGAACGCCGGGAGCCGGACCTCTGACCATCACCTGCACCTACTCCGACACCACAGTTCTGACACAGGTCGTGGCTTCCCTCGGTCCCGCCGGCTATTCCTTCACGCTCACAGCCACCCGCTCCCTTTCGCTTCAGTTCGGGCGCATCCTGACCAACGGCGCCTCGCCCATCATTTCGGCGCGCGCCGCCTCGAGCGTCGACAACCTTCTGTATTCGCCAACCATCGCCGCCCTGAGCCAAGCAGGTTGCGGGGGCGTTGCAGGCAACTCAATCGCGGTCAACGGCGGCGGCAACCTTCAGGTGACCGGGGACATCGTTTCGAACGGCACGATTTCGGTCGCCGCCGGCATTGTGCAGGCCGCTGGTGACGTGTATGCCCGCTGCCAGGCGGTCGTGCCCGGGGTATTGATGAGGTGCTACCCGAGTGGTTCGAACCCCGGGTGCACTTATCCCGACGTCGCCGGGGTCACCAGGTCCGGCTACCGCTTCGTTGATCCAAACTACCCGCCGCCCACCGTGGTCGGCGGCAGCCAGTCGGCGGTCGGCACCAACGTCGTCATGTCTCCTGGCACGTATGCCGCCGACCCCAACTTCGTTGGCGGCGACTGCTGGTTTCTAAAGGGTGGCGTTTACAAGTGGCAGGGTGGCTACACGAACAACGGCGACTTCGTCAGCAACGAGCTCAAGCCGCCAGATGAGCCCATGTGGAACAACAACAACGTTCTTTCGCCGAAGCAGTTCTGGAACGGGGACGGCGCGCAGTGCGCGGGCGCTTACCAGCTGTCGACGTTCAATGGCCCGAACGGCTTGCCGCATACCAACTGGGCCATTGTCGTCACCTCGGTTCGTACGGATACCTACAACGGCGTCAACTACCCGCGGGAGAGCGCGCCTTCGGTATGCCGCATTATCAGAACCAACCCCAACAGCGACGTCATCAAGATCGATATCAGCAATGTGCCCGGAGCGACGTCGTACAACGTCTATGTCACGCGCGGGGGAGGTGATTGCACCGGTCCGTGGGGCCTGGTCGAAAACATTCCAGTGGTCGGCACTGTCTCGAACGCCATCACCAGTCCCTGCCCGTTGTTCACGGGCGCCGGCTGCACCCTCGGCCACGAAAGCTCCGTCATCGACGACAACGACATCATCAATCTCTTCGCCCCCAACCCCGCCGCCGCGTGGGGCGCGTACGGTTCATACCCCCCCAGCCCCGAGACCTCCCCGCTGGGCGGCAACCTGCCAAACGAGAACGCCAACCGCGCCGCTCCTCCGGCCGGCGATAAAGCCAATGAGAACCAGTGTCTCACCGCCGGCCTCGTCCCGGCGAGCTGCCCGGCGGCGATCACGCCAGGAGCCATCGTCTACTACATCCCCAATGGGGCGTGTCTGAACGACACGAGCGTAGGCGATACATATGTTTTTAGCGGCTACCAGTACAACTGGATGCTCGTCTACGAGCCCGGCTCGGCCTATCCACCCGCCAACTCCTGCAGCAACCAGATGGGGGCTGCCACCGATACGGCGTACATCGGGCTCGTCTACATGCCTTCGGCGTCGGTCACCATCACGAAAGCCTCCGCATTTCGGACCGATGAGACAGGCGGCGTGATTGCCAATACGGTCACGTTCACGGGCCAGCTGCCGTCGATCATCGGGAACGATGCTTACTCGCCGGTGCAGCCCGGCGGGAAGTTGACGGGTTAGGCCCGGCGAACCGCCGGGCCGGGATTCAGGGAGGGCCTTAGCCCTCCGGTTCTGCACCCACCAGCTCAAGCTCAGTGGCCGGCTCTTCATCAGGCTGCTCGACTGGCTCCGGCTCCTCCTTGGCCTGCATGGCCTGGAGGCGCTCGTTGACCGTTGCTGCGGCTTTGGCGTCGTTCAACTCCTCGTATCGCTGCGCCGCCCCCTTCATCGCGGCCTGTGCCTCATCGCGGCGGCCGAGTCCCCAGAACGCCTGGCCGCGCATCGTGAGCGCCTGGGCGCGCGCACGATGCTTGTCGGCGGGCAGCAGCATGAGCGCGTCGTCGATGAGGTGCAGCACCTCTTCAAAGGCGCCCACGGCGAGCGCGTTCTTCGCTGCCTGCGCCAGGTAGCCGGCCGTGCGCTCCTCGTCGGCGCCCTTGCCGGCCTCGTATAGATGGAAGCCGATCTCGCCGGCGCGCTCGTTGGCACTCTTCCCGTACACCCTCTCCAGGAGGCCGGCCACCGCAACGTGGTACTCCTGCAGGCGCGGCGAGGACAGCGTCGCGAGCACTCGCTGGCGCACCAGGTCGTGGCTGAACCGGTAGCGACCGGGCGCCACGCTGGTCAGGAAGTGGCCCCGCGTCGTCTCATCCAGAGCCTCGCGCAGCTCCTGTCCCGACATCTGCCCGAGCGTTTCCAGCAACGCGATGTCGAAGTCGCGGCCGATGACCGCAGCTGCCTTCAGCATCGTCTGCGCGGGCTCGCTCAATCGTTCCAGCCGGCGGCCGATGAGGCCGCGCACGCTCTGTGCGAGCTCGAGGTCTTCCTCGGTGAAGCTGGCCTGGACGCGCGAGCTGCCACCGAGCATGGTGTCGGAGGCTGCGATGTAAAGGAAGGAGTGCTCGACGAAGAGCGGGTTGCCTTCCGTCGCCGCCTGAATGCCGATGAGCTGAATCGGCGTGACCGGCGTCTCCGCCATCGCCGCGACCATCTTCTCGACCTCGCGGTCTGAAAGCCGGCCCAGCCCGATCCGCTGCGCGCGCCGCCTGCGCAGCAGGCGCGAGACCACTGGAGTGAACGGGCGACCCGAGTCGAGCTCAGATTCCCAATACGTGGCGGCGAGGACGATGCGGCTTCCACTCAAGCGCTCCGCCAGGTCCCGGAGGAGCAGGATCGACGCATCGTCGGCCCACTGGAGGTCGTCCACCACTATCAGCATCGGCTTGGCGCCCTGGTATACGACCAGGAAGTCGAAGATCGCGTGGAACAGCTGCTCGCGGAGCTTGTCGGGGTTGACATCGGCGCTCGCGGCCATTCCGCGGACCTTCTGACGCAGTGCGGGCACCAACTGCGCCAGCAACTGTCCGTTCTGGCCCACCGCGTCCTGGAGGGTCTTTGCTCCCGCGGTCGCGACAGCGGCAGTGAGCACGTCGCGGAACGGGGACATCGGACTCGCGGCTTGATCCGCGCAGCGGCCGCTCAGAACGACCCATCCTTTGCCCACGGCTTCCCCGGCCACCTCCGCAGCGAACCGCGACGCACCTATGCCTGGCGGGCCTGCGATGAACACCATGCCGCCCGACCCCGTGGCCGCGCGGTCCAGCACCATGCGCATGTCGAGACGCTCCTGCTCGCGGCCGACGAAACCGTCTCCGGTTGGCATGACCGTGGTCATCGTGATCGACTCGCCAGGGGTGACCTTGTGAATCCGCCAGCGATCCGGAAAACCCTTCAGCTTGTAAGCGCCTTTGAAGTCGAATTTGATCTCAGCCACAGGTCCGACCAGCGAGCGCACGACGTCGGAGACGAGGATCTCGCCTCCCTTGGCCTTGCCCGCGACACGCGCTGCCACGTTGACCGCGGCGCCGAAGATGTCGCCTGCCTCCTCGACCACCTCGCCGGTGTTGATGCCGATACGGATCCGTATCGTCCGCTCCGGGTTCTGCTTGCTGTACTCGGCGATCGCCTTCTGGATCTCGAGCGCGCACTCGACGCTGTGCCGGCTCGACCCGAAGCTGACCATGAGACCGTCGCCCAGGCCTTTGATGCGGCGCCCTGCGTGCTCGGCGACCTTCTCGTCGATGATCGATTCGTACGCCTTCATGATCTCGTGGGACTCGGTGAACCCCCTCGTTGACAGGAGATTCGTCGACCCCTCCATATCGGTGAACATGACGGTGACGGTGCCTTCCGTCTGGCCCACCGAGAGGCTGCCGATGATGGTTTCAGGTGTCAGGGGCTGCGCGGCGTTGACCTGCTGGCCGAACCCTTCGGCGACCGAGCGCAACAGGTCGGGCCCGGCGCGGAAGCCGGCCTCGCCCTGCGGATACCTGACGACCTGCAGCACGCCCGCCTCGACCGCCTGTCGCAGCTCGCGGCCCGCTGACTCCTTGCTGATGTGGTTGGGCCCTGCGTACTCGCTTGCCTTCAGCTCCGCGCCCTCGAACGCCTGAGTCACCGCGGGGGCAAGCCTGAGGTTCAGGCCCTTGCGGGTGATGAGGCTCTCGATCACGGCCTGGATACGCCGGGTCGCGCCTTGTGGCACCGTGCCTTCGCCCTGGATGGTGGGCAGCTGGCCCGCGTGCATGAACCCACCCGCCGCGGCCGCCATCTGGCCCAAAGCAGTGGTCGCGCGCGCCATCGCGGTCGCGGCCTGCAGAGCCTGGTTGGCCTGGGCGGTATCGCCGGCGCTCATGAAGGACACGGGCGTCGCCTCGCCTTGCTGGGGTGGCGGTACTGCAAAAAGGGTCGCGGGTGGCGGCTGCGCAGCCGCCGGGCCGGCAACCCCGCCGGTTGGCGCGGGCGCTTGCGCCTGGGCGCGAGCGGGCAGCTGGGGCGGAGGGGCCGGTTCGTAGACGGGGGCGGGCGCCTGGCCTGGCTGCGGAGCGGCCGCCTGGAGGTCGGCCACAGCGGACCTCGCGGCGTCGATCAGCTTTCGCATCTCCTCCTGCATCTCGGGCGTGGAGGCCATCGTGCTTGCCTGGGTTGACGGCGTCGACTGCACAGTGTGCGTCTGCTGCTGCAGCCGATCGCCAGGGCGGTCCGAGCTGAACGGCACCACCACCACCTGGCGCACCACGTTCTCGCCGCCGCCACGCTGCCCGGTCATGAGTGGGTTGTTGACCACCGGCATCATGCTGTCCGAGCCCGCCGGGACGTAGCGCGCCTTCACCGGGTCGAACAGGTCCTCGTCGATCTGGACGCCGTAGAACGCAGCCTTGTCCCGGGAGGTCGGGATGTATCCGGTCGCGTTGTACTCGAGGCGCAGGTCTGCGCCCATGCCGAGCACGAAGATGTCGCGAAGGATCGCTCCGTTCTGGTCGTAGCCGACCACCTCCGCGATCTGCGCGACCTTGCGCCTGCCGTCCGGCATGCGGGCCTGGTGCACTATGAGGTTGACGGCCGACGCGATCTGCGCGCGCACGGCTTCGAATGGGATGTCGATCGAGGCCATCATCACCATCGTCTCCAGGCGGGACAGCGCATCGCGCGCAGAGTTGGAGTGAATCGTCGACATGCTGCCGTCGTGGCCCGTGTTCATAGCCTGGAGCATGTCGAGGGCTTCCGAGCCGCGCACCTCTCCGACGAGGATGCGGTCAGGCCTCATTCGAAGGCTGTTGCGCAGCAGCTGGCGGATCGTCAGCTCGCCCTTGCCCTCGACGTTGGCTGGCCGGTGCTCGAGCGCGATCACGTGCGGGTGGTCGATCTGCAGCTCGGCGGCATCCTCGATGGTGATCACGCGCTGGTTGTGCGGGATGAAGCGCGCGATGACGTTGAGCGTCGTGGTCTTGCCAGAGCCGGTGCCGCCCGACACCAGGATGTTCATCCGGCCGAGCACCGCGGCCTTGAGGAACTCTGCCATCGCGGGGCTGAGGCTGCCCTCGCGGGTGAGGTCGTCGATGCCGAGCACTGCGTCCTTGAACTTTCTGATCGTGAGGGCGGCGCCGTGGATGGCGGCGGGCCTGATGATCGCGTTGACACGGCTGCCGTCGGGCAGGCGCGCGTCGACCATCGGGTTCAGGCCGTCGATGTGGCGGCCGGTCGTCGCCACCATGCGGCGGATCGTCTCCAGGAGCTGGTTCTCGTCCTCGAAGCGGATGTCGGCCTTGGTCAGGACGCCGCGCCGCTCGATGAACACCTGGTCGGGACCGTTCACCATGATCTCGCTTACGGAGCGGTCATTGAGGAGGCCGTCGAGCGGGCCGTATCCGACGGCGGCGCGCAGGATGATGTCGGCGAGCGCCGTCTTCTCGACCGAGTTGAGGTTGATGCCGTCCTCAGCCAGGAAACGGTCGAGGTGGGTGCGCACCGCTCGCGAGAAGGCGAGAGTGTCGCCAGCCGTCAAGCCGACGTCGCGGATCAGAGCGAGGCGGTCGCGGAAGTCGTTGGCGAGCGTTTGCAGGTCGCGACCCTGCCGCGCCGCCGCCTCGACGATGTCGGAGCGCCGGCGGTGCGGCTGCGCCGAGTCGGTGCTGGTGGCCCACAGGTCGACGAACTGCATCTCCAGGAGCGCCGCGTTGGCGGCGATGGCGGGGATGACGCGCTGGCGCTCGGTCATCCGGATCTTGATCGCGAGGCCGGCACCGTCCGGCGGTTGTCCGGAATCCATGTAGGCCGCGATCAACTCGCCATCCCGGAAACGAAGGATCGCCTTGCGGGCCTGGCTCTTGTCGCCCGGGTCAGCCTCGAGGTCAGGATCGTCGGCGCTGCCGAAGACCACGTACTTGATGTCGCGAGCAGGGATCCACCGTGCGCGGTCCAGGTCTGGCGGCGTGTAGATCGGGAAGCCGTCCGCGCTGAGGGACCTCGCATCGGACTCGCCGCGCTCCAGGCCGCCATCGAGTCGATGCACTGCGACCTGGCGGCGTCCGACCCTGGCCAAGCCCGTCTCAGGCGGGCGCGTTCCGGTCACCGCAAGCAGCGCGTCACCGCTCAGAACCTGCGGAGTCGTGGATGAGGTTGGCTCGGGGTCACTCATTGCCATTACCTGCGTGGGTGGATTCGGTCGATGCTAGCATCGGCGACGCGCACTTCTTCCTCATTAACGTGCGCACTTAACGGGTGCGCCCTCCGCGAGCCTCTGGCGGGCGCCGGCGGTCGACGACCCACCTCGATCCTGGCATTCGTTTCGCCACGCCCTTCACCTCGGCTGCGCGTGAGGCAAGAGCGGCGGCGCTCTCGTAGCTACCGGGCTCGGCCAGGACGATACCGATGGACACCGAGACCAGGCCCGTCCTGAGCGAGGCGCCGCTCCGGTCCTCGTACTCGATCCAGCCGCGCTCCCTGTCGACCTCGTCGTAAAGGTCGGGCACCGCCTCGTCGAAGCGCTTGGTGATCTCGGCCGCGACTGTCTCCGCCAGGCTGGGCTCTGTGAGGATCACAAAGTCATCACCGCCGACATGGCCCCCGAAGTGATGGGGCGAGTAGTGCGCCTCGAGCACCTCGAGGATGATCGTGCCGAGCGTTTTGATCACGTCGTCTCCGCGCAGGAATCCGTAGTGGTCGTTGTAACTCTTGAAGGTGTCGATATCCGGATACAGGACCGCGAAGCGCTCGTTCGCCTTGAGGCGCTGGTTGATCTCGCGAAGGATGTCGGTGTTGCCGCTCATCCCTGTCAGCGGGTTGAGGTCGCGCGTGTTCGTGGAGCGGCTGATCACCGCCCTCAACCGCGCGACGAGCTCTTCCGCGATGAACGGTTTGGTCACGTAGTCGTCGGCGCCCGCGAGCAGGTGCTCCACCTTGTCCTTCAGCGAACTGCGAACAGTGAGGAAGACCACGGGTATCAGGCGGGTGCGGAAGTCCTTTCGGATGTCGGCCAGGATCTGGTCGCCGGTCGTCGACCCGAGCATCAGGTCGAGCAGGATGATGTCGGGGCGCCAGTCGACCGCCGACTCGTGTGCGACCTCGCCGTCGCCGACCGTGACGCACTCGAAGCCGGCGCGTTCGAGCACGCGCTTGACCAGGCGCAGCATCTGGTCGTCGTCGTCGACCACCAGCACGAGCTCGCGATAAGGTGTCACGCCGTCACCGCCCGCTGCGGTCCTGGCCGCACCCGGCCTACGGGTCATGGTCACAACCCGCTCGCCGTGGACTCCGAATCGGGAGCCGGTACTGGCGGGCGCCTCAGCTTGTCGGTCAGCGCGATCGCGCGCTCGGCAGCGACGCGAATCTCCTGGATGTCAGTGCGCACTGCTTCGGGATCGCCTGTTTCCTCAGCGATCAGCTCGCAGTAGTTCACGATCACTGCCAGGAGATTGCGAAAGTCGTGGATGAGGACCCGGTTTCCGTCCTCCGAGTGTTCGCCTCCTGCGCCTACAGCCGTTTCACCAGTCGCCAATAGTTCACCTCGCCATCGCGTTTGTATCCCAGCTCATCGAGCACCTTGCGTGCGATCGCGATGCCGCGGCCGGCTTCGCTTGTCGGCGCCGGCATGGCGCGAGGCAATTGATTATGAAGGGGAGGTCCCCAGTCGGTAAAAGATGCAGTTGCGGTGCCCGCTTCCAGGCGCAACTCGTACTTCACGGGCGGTCCTTTGCTGCCGTGCTTGCCCGTGTAGATGAGCACATTCGAGCCGATCTCGGCGAGTGCCGTCTCGAACAGGATCAGGTTGCGGTCCTCGGTGCCGCGGCCGGTGCGCTCGCGCAGCAGATCCACCGAGTGGTGGAGCGTGTCGATGCCGTCTTCGAGCCGGGTAAGCGTGGCGTGGAACTCGAAGAGCGGGGCGTCTGATTTGACGTCGCTGGCGGGGTCAGAAGTCAGTGAGAGCTTCCTCGACCGTGGCGAAATAGGGGAACACCCTGTCCAGGGTGGTCAGCTCGAGGACCACCCGCACCTGCTGATTGGGGGCCGCCAGCCTCAGGTCACCCTTGGAGCTGCGCACCAGCTTCAGCGCCGCGATGACCGAGCCGAGGCCGGTGCTGTCGACGAAGCTCACGCCCTCGAGGTCGATGACGACGCGCGGCGGGCCGTTCTTGACCGCCTCAGTAACCGCGTCCTTCAAAGAGGGAGCGCCGGCCACGTCGAGGCGTCCGGAGGGGGCGAGCACGGTCACGCCCGCGTCCGTTTGCCGCGCCTGGACCTCGAGGCTCATTGGTGGCAAGCCTACAGCGAGAGGGTGGAGGTTGGACCGGTTTAGCTTCGGGAGCTCCGTGACCGGTGGACATGCGGTCTCCGGCTGCATGGCCTGACTACACTTCGGTGGATGCGCGCCGCTGACGGTTTGCTCAGGACCTTGATCGTCGACGACGAAGAGGCATTGGCCAAGGTCATGCAGCGCACCCTGCGAAGCCGCGGCTTCGAGTCCGACGTCGCGTTCTCGGGCGCCGCCGCGCGCGAGCTCATCGACAGCAAGGAGTACGCGCTGGCACTCCTCGACGTGAAGCTCCCCGACGAATCGGGCTACGGGCTGCTGGGGGAGCTCAAGGCCAAGCACCCCGACACGGCGGTCGTGATGATCTCGGGAGTCGACGACCCCGAGCTCGGCAAGGCCGCGGTGGAACACGGCGCCTATGCGTACTTCGTCAAACCCGTCGGCGCCACCGAGCTGTACCTCGCGGTGGTCAATGCGTTCCGCCGGCGGAGCATGGAGATCGACTACAGGGCCAACCTGCAACGCCTCGAGTCGCTGGTGGCCGAGCGCACCGACCAGATCGACAGGGCAGCCAAGGTGCAGGCGGCGTTGCTGCCGCTATCGCCTTTCACCGGCGAGGGGTTCGAGGTCGCCGCTCATTTCGCGCCGGCTCGGGAGATCAGCGGCGACTTCTACGACTGGTACCCGCTCGATGGGGGGCGGCTGGCGGTGACGCTCGGCGATGTGATGGGCAAGGGGTTGCCCGCCGCCATCCTGATGGCGACTGTTCGAGCAGCGCTCCGCTCCGCTTCCGGCCATGCGGCTTCGGTGGGACAGGGCGTTGAGCAGGCGGCCGGCGTGATGGCGGCTGCGCTCGAGGTGAACCAGGCTTACGTCACGCTGTTCCACTCGATATTCGATGGCGCCACCGGCGAGCTGAATTACATCGATGCCGGGCACGGGCACGCGCGGCTGATGCGGAGCAGCGGTGGTCATGAGCTGTTGGCCCAGCGTGGGGCGCCGATCGGGTTGCTGCCTGACAACACGCTGGTGCCCGGCAAGGTCGTGCTCGAGCGCGGGGACACGCTGGTCGTTTTCTCCGACGGACTGCTCGACCTGCGCCCAGACCTCGCGACCAAGGATGTGCCGCTGCCCCTGGCGGCGCGGCGCGCGCCGACGACTCAGGGGATCGTGGACATCCTCGCCGCGGGCTCGGGCGAGCGGGACCTGCCGGACGACGTAACAGTTCTCGCACTGCGAAGAACCTAGAGTCGTTGGTGCTTTAAGGGACGTCCCCTTCGGCCCTTCGGGCCACCTCCCCGGCGAGCGGGGAGGTCGACTTAGCCGGCTCACCACCGGCTTGCTTGTCTCTCGGGCCCAACCACCTTTCCAGGACCGCTGCCACCACGTGCATCTTGATCGGCTTGGAAATGTAATCGTCCATCCCCGCTGCCAAGCAGCGCTCACGATCGCCTGAAAGCGCGCTCGCGGTCATCGCGATCACGGGCGTGTGCCGCCCTTCGGGCTCGTTCCGCCTGATCTCCCGCGTGGCATCGAATCCATCCATCTCCGGCATGTGACAGTCCATCAAGACCGCGTCGTAGTGCATATCGCCCAGGACGCGCACCGCCTCAGCTCCATTGTTGGCGACGTCGGCGCGGTAGCCCAGCTTCTCCACCATGCGCACCGCGACCTTGAGGTTGGCGACGTTGTCCTCGACCACGAGCAGCCGCGCCCAACGATGCGAGGCCTGGTCGGTCGGCGTGCTTTCGTCCATCACACGGCGGTTGGCATGCTCCGGCTTCGCCGCAAGCAATGAGTGGAGAACGTCGAAGAGCAGCGACGGGCGTACTGGCTTCACAAGCTCAACGTCGATTCCCGGCACCGGGTGCTCGGAGTGGCCGGCAGAGGTGAGGAGGATGACGACCATATCCTTTAATGCGGGATCGGAGCGGATCTCCGCGGCGACTGCGGCGCCGTCCATGCCCGGCATCATCATGTCGACGATCGCGACCTCGAACGGATCCTCGCCGCGCGCCGCTGCGCGCAGCTCTTCCAGCGCCTGGCGTCCAGACTCGAACGCTTTATCGCGCATGCCCCACGAGCCCAGGTAGCGCTCGAGGATCGTCCGGTTCGTGCGGTTGTCGTCGACCACGGCGATCGCGGTCCCGCTGAGACTCGCAGTGGGCGGAACCACGGGCGCCTTGCGCTCGCCCTCCCGAAACAGGGCGGTGAACCAGAAACGGCTGCCGGCCGCCGTCTCGCTCTCGACTCCCAGCTCGCCGCCCATCAGCTGGACGAGCATCCGAGAGGTGGCGAGCCCCAAGCCGGTGCCGCCGTGTTTGCGAGTGGTCGAGCTGTCGACCTGCGAATAGGTGGAGAAGACGCGAGCCTGCTCTTCCTCGCTGAGCCCGATCCCGGTGTCCGCAATCTCGAAATGCAGCTGCACTCCCGGACCTGCTGACTCTTTGCGACGCACTCGCACCACGACCTCGCCCGTCTCGGTGAACTTGATCGCGTTGCCGACCAGGTTGATGAGCACCTGCCTCAAGCGGCCGGGATCGCCGATCGCGTTGTGCGGGACGTCGGGCTCGACGTCGAGGACGAGCTCGATGCCCTTGTTCGCGGCGGGCTCGGCGAACAGCTCGACGGCCTCTTCGGTCACATGCTTGGGGCTGAAGTCGATGCGTTCCATGCGCACGCGACCCGCCTCGATCTTCGAGAAATCGAGGATATCGTTGATGATCTCCAGCAGTGTGTCGCCGGAGGCGCGCACCGTCTCCACATAGTCCCGCTGCTCAGGGGTGAGTTCGGTCTCCATGAGGAGCCCTGTCATGCCGATGACGCCGTTCATTGGCGTGCGGATCTCGTGGCTCATCGTGGCCAGGAACTCGGATTTCATGCGCGTCAGCTCCTGCAGCTCCTGGTTGCGCTGGGCGAGGTCGGCTAGCAGCTCCGACCGCGCCGACTCCGCGGCGGCTGCAGCGGTGCGGTGCGCCTCCTGTTCCTGGACGACACGTCGCACGAGGATTCCCAGGGAGACAAGGAGCAGGCCTTCGAGCAGTGCCGCCGCCGGGTCGCCGGTCTGCGGGTTCACTCCGGTGACGAGGATGAGGTCCGCCGCGCCGAGCGCTGCGCCGATTGCGAACTCGACGGTCGTGTAGTACAGCGCGAGGAACATGAGGAGCAGCAGCACGAACGGGAAGGCGCGAATCACGCTCAGCCCGAACTGCACCTCCAGCGCGAAGGTGACGGCGAGGCCACCGATGGGGGAGATCGCGTGCAGGAATCGGGGGATGCGCTCCCAAGGCAGCAGCACGAGCGCTCCGGCGAGCGCGACCAGTACCACCGACGCGAGGATGCCGAAGACGGTCCCCATCTTCCACAGGGGATAGAGGGCAAGCCCGAGACCGACCACCACCGGGATAGCGGCCAGGGGCTGCGGGACTGCAGGAAAGCTGACCGGGGCGAGCGGCGCCAGCGCGAGCAGCATGCCGACCACCATCGCCGCGACCAAAGCGGGCGACGTGGTGAGCTCGGAGTAGCCGTGCAGGCTGACGAGCCCGACGATGGCCAGCCCGATAAAGGGATAGACGCGACGGCTGAGCCCTTCAGATTGCAGTGGGGTGTTCATTTAGGAACGCCGGCCTACGCCAGGACCGACCTCCCCGCTCGCAGGGGAGGTCGCCCGCGCATCAGCGCGGGCGGGTGGGGGTGTCCAGGCTGGCATCAACGGCAGAGTACGGCAACGTACCTGCGGTTAAGTGGGGTCTGATCTGACAACCGCGGTCTACACTTTGCCTCTTGCGCACCTCTAGCCCAGCCAGGGGGGGTGAGGGAAAGAAGGTGTTGCCAGGACCTCGTCCGAGGCCCGAATTGAAGCCGAATCGGACCCGAGGCTTGGTCCGTCGCGCCACGCCCATTCTCGCCATCGCCGTGGTGATCGCCCTCCAGACCGGGCTCGGTCTGCCTCCAGTGCTCGTTTTCCCTCTTTACCTTCTGATCGTCCTGCTGACCGCCTTCTACTCGAGCCGGATCGACTCGCTCTTCTGTGCCGTGCTCGCCGCCATCGGCGTCTCAGCGCCGGCGATCCTCGGCGGCACGTCGGGTGACCTGGCCGTCCCTCTTCTCCTGGCCGCCGTCCTGCTCGTCGTCGCGATCGCCGTGCACGAGGTGGTTGGCCGCATCCGCGCCGAGGCCGTCGGCGCAGAACGGATGGCGATGGAGCTGCAGGGTCGCGAGGAGCGGCTTCGCATCACAGTCGAGGCCGCGCAGGTAGGCCTTGCCCTGGTCGGCGCCGACGGTGGCTGGCTCCTCGTCAACGAGCGACTGTGCGTGATTCTCCGTCGCAGCCGCGCCGAGCTTCTGCACCTGACGGTTGTCGATGTCACCTCGGAGCACGACCAGGGCGCGATCTCAGAATCTCTTTCGATGCTCCGGAGCGGCGACATACTCCGGTGGGAGGCGGAGCTCCACCAGGTCCGTGGTGACGGCGGCCGGGTCCCGGTCGAGATCACCATCGCCGCAGTCAGCGATCATCCCGGCGGCGAGCGCGTGCTCCTTGTCCAGGAGACCGATGTCTCAACCCGCAAGCGTGTCGAGGGTTTGCGCGACGGCTTGGTCGCCGTGCGACACACGATCGTGAGCGCGACGACCTGGGAACAGGCGGCGCCCCAGCTGCTCGGCGCCCTCTGCGCGCATCTCGACTGGGATCTGGCGCAGTACTGGGCCGTCGACACCGACTTGCAGGCCCTGCGCCTGCGGCAGGCCTGGCATCGGGACGGCGCCGCATTCGAAGAGTTCCACAACCAGAGTCGGCGCCTGTCGATCGCCTCCGGCGAGGGGTTGCTGGGTCGGGTGTGGCAATCCGGCATTCCGGCGGCGCAGGAAGACATGTCGGTCGCGACCGACTACGACCGCGTGGCCGTGGCGCTGCAGGCCGGCTTGCGATCGGCGGTCGCCTTCCCGGTAATCACGGGAGGCTCGGTGATCGGCGTTGTCGAGATGCTCACCCACCAGCCGCGCATGATCGAGAACGACCTCGTGACCATGCTGTCGACGGCCGGTGGCGAGATCGGCAACTTCATCCGCCGCGCCGAAACCGCCCAGGCCCTTCGCCGCAGCGAGGCCGACCATCGCGCCATCTTCGAGCGGTCTCCGATCGGGATCGCGCGCATCAGCAGCGAGGGCGAGCTGCTCGAGGCGAACACTGCCCTCCTCACGATGCTCGAGCACGACTTCCAGGTCATGCGGTCGCACTCCTGGCCCGACCTCCTTCGGGCCTATGACCAGGCCGCGGCCCGGGCGCGATTCTCGCCTCTGCTTGCGGGCATCAGCGAAGGCAAGAGCGTGCAGGTCCGGGCCGGCACCGGAGGCGGCAACTGGCTGTGGCTTCAGCTCAGCGCGACGTCGATCCCCGATGCCAGCGGCAGGCCGGAGCACGTCCTCGTCATGGTCGAGGACGTGACAGTCGTGAGGGAGGCGCAGGACAAGCTGGGCGAGGCGCTCGAATCCCAGCGCAGCGCGAACGCGACGCTCGAGAAGCTGGACCGCACCAAGACCGAGTTCCTCTCGATTGTCAGCCACGAGTTCCGGACAGCGCTGACGGGAATCCAGGGGTTCAGCGAGCTGATTCGCGACGGCGGCCTCGAGCCGGACGAGGTGCGTGCCTACGGCGGCTACATATTCAATGATGCGGACCGGGTCAACCGTCTGATCGGAGACCTACTCGACCTCGACCGCATGGAGTCCGGGCGGATGAGCATCAGGACAGCGGACGTGGACATCAACGAGGTACTGAGCGACTCGATCGCCCGTGCCGGCTCGTCACCCTCGGTCGAGTTCAAGGCTGACCTTGACCCGCGGCTGCCGATCGTTGTCGGCGACCGCGACCGGCTGGTCCAGGTGGTGAGCAACCTCGTCAACAACGCGGTCAAGTACTCGCCGGACGGCGGGACGGTCACGCTGTCCAGTCGGGCCGAAGGTGGATTCGCCCTGGTCAGCGTCACCGACACTGGTGTCGGCATACCCCCCGACGAGATCAGCCACGTCTTCGAACGCTTCCGCCGGGTGCGGAGTGGAGCCGCGCAATCAATACCTGGGACTGGCTTGGGCCTCACGATCGTTAAGCAGATCGTGGAGATGCATGCGGGAAAGATCTGGGTTGAGAGCGCGGTTGGGCACGGGTCGGCATTTCATTTCACTCTCCCGCTGGCGGCGGAGAACGTCACGCCACTGCAGCGCAGACATGCATGATCGCGCCGTACCGGGCGCCAAAGGGCTGATCACCGTGCTCGTGGCTGATGACAACGACGTCGCCCAGCGCCTCTGCCGGCGCGTGCTCGAAAAGGCAGGCTACAACGTGCTGATCGCGGTCGATGGCCTGCAGGCGGTGGAAGTCGCGATGAGCCAGCGCCCGGCCATGATCCTCATGGACGTGGCGATGCCGGGCATCGACGGCATCGAGGCGATGAAGCGCATCAAGGCCCAGATCCCGAACCAGCCGATCGTGATCGCCAGCGCCCATTCGATGTCGAGCGATCGGGAACGTTTCCTCGCCGCGGGAGCCGACGACATCCTGAGCAAGCCTTTCCGGCTCTCGGACCTGGTTGCCATCGTCGCGAAGCTGACGGCTCCCAAATGAAAGACCTCACAGGCACACGGGTCGGTCAGTACGAGATCGTCGAGCGTCTTGGTGGCGGCGGCATGGCTGTCGTCTATCGAGCGGTGCAGCAGCCCCTCGGTCGCGAGGTGGCGCTCAAAGCCCTGTCGCCCGAGCTGTTCCAGGACGAGGGTTTCGTCAAGAGGTTCGAGACCGAGGCGAAGACGCTCGCCAAGCTCGACCACCCGAACATCCTGCCGATCTACGACTTCGAGGTCACTGAAGGCGTGACCTTCCTGACCATGCCGCTGATCCGCGGCGGCACACTTCGCGACATCCTCAACCGCGGCCCGCTCGACACCCTCACCGCTTGGCGCTACCTGCGTGAGATCGGGGACGGTCTACAGCACGCCCACGATGCGGGGATCGTTCACCGCGACCTCAAGCCCACCAACGTGCTCATCCACTCCGACGGCCGCGCCATGCTCGCCGACTTCGGCCTGGCCCGCGGCGCCGGTCAGCCGACCCACCTGACCACCATCGGGCTCGCCATCGGCACTCCCGGCTATATGGCGCCCGAGCAGGTGATGGGGCACGAGGTCGACCGCCGCTGTGACATCTACGCGATGGGCGTCCTGACCTTTGAGATGCTGACAGGCCGCCTGCCCTTCATAGGCTCCAATCGGATGGAGGTCGCTTACGCGACGGTCAATGCGCCGGTTCCATCCGCGGCGAAGCTGAACAACGCCCTCCCCGACGAGCTCGATGTGCTGCTGGCCAAGGTGCTCGCCAAAGACCCGGCGCAGCGACCGCAGACGGTGAAGGATCTGCTGGCGCAGATGGCGAAGCTGCCGCAGCGACGCCAGGCTCCTGCAGCAGCCGCGCCCGTGCCATTCGCACGCCCGGCGGCTGCGCAGCCGGCTGAGACGGCTGCGATGCGGATCGTGTCGGCGCCCCCCGCGGTGCATGGGTCGCCCCCTCCTGCCTCGCCCAGCACTGGCTCCGGCTCGGGTGCGGCGTCGGCGCTGAGGACGCTCGAGATGATGGGCGTCAAGCCGTCGCGCGCCCGGGGCCGGTTCATCCTCAACTCGCACGTAGCCAACCTCATCCACGTTGCGCGCGACATCACCGCAGACAGGTGGCCGGAGATCGCTTACTCGGCCGGACTGGCACAGTACCTTGAGGAGGACCCGCCGCACGACGAGCAGCTCGCTACGCCCGTCGAATACTTGAGCAGCCTCAACGAGGCGTTCGAGCGCGTCTACGGGCACGAGGCCGAGGACGCGATTCGCGCGTGGGGGCGGCGCGCGACTGAGCGGTGGCTCGCTGACGGGAGACATGGCATGGGTGGGGCGCGGAGGTTGGTGCCGGGCAGGCAGCGCAAGCTGGCGGGCGTCGTCAAGTCGTTCACCGAGGCGATGGACCAGGTGCGCGGCGAGCACACACACGCGTGGCTGCAGGTTGATGCGCATCAGTTCTGGCTCGTGAACTTCTCCAACATGTTCGCCCTGGGTCGGATCAAGGCGGTCAAGTCCTGCGTTGTATGGACGGCGAGCATCGAGACGATCCTGCGGTGGGCCGGCCTCGCCAACGATTGGTACGTGGAAGAGGTCGAGTGCGGGTGCGTGACGGGCACCTTCGACTGCGTCTTCGCGATCCGGTCGGTGGAGAGCTGAGGGCCGGCGAATAGCCGGACCGTTCGTCCTCCCCGCTCGCCGGGGAGGTCGGCAGCGCCTCAGCGCTGCCGGGAGGGGTTGTTCCGTAAAGCACAACTGCGTTCTCTGCAAGCACTTTGCAATGGGGCGGTTGTTAAGTTCTGGATTAACTGGTACATAAGTGGACCGGGTTGCGATCGCCCTCCCTCCTTTCTGAGGGTCCTCCACCGCAAGGTGGAGGACCTTCTGTCTTTCTAGTCCCTGGCCTAGGTACAGTCCATTCATGGCCAGGTTCGCCATCGACGTCACCGCCTGCTGGCGCCCGCAGCGCGTCGGCATGCTCACGGTCGCCGTCGAGCTGACCAGGTCCCTGGTCGCCGCCCGCGGCGAAGACCAGTTCACCCTCCTCTGCAGCCGTGAACGCCCTCCGGCGCTCGCCGGCCTCGACTGCGAGGCGGTGCTCTCGCCCTATCGGCACGAGCTGGCGCTGAAAACGCGCTGGCTGCCGGCCGTCGAGGCGCAGCTCGATTGCGACGCCATCCTTTATCCGTACTGGCCGAGCCCACCAAAGCGGCGGCGCGACGCGCCTCCCGCGGTGGTTTTCGTCCACGATCTCGCTTTTAAGCTCAGGCCGGGTGAGGTTCCCTGGCAGCAGCGCCTCTACATGGGAGCCGTCCTCGGCCGCTCTCTACGCGATGCGGCGGCGGTCCTGGTGCCGTCAGAGGCGACGCGCCGCGACCTGCTTGCCTGCTATCCGATCACAGGGCTGAAGTCAAAGATCTCCGTGGTGCCGGAAGGCGTGTCGCCTGAGGTGCCGCCTGGACCACTGCCGACACGCCTCGAGCCGGGATTCATCCTCGCGGTGGGAACCATCGAGCCTCGCAAGAACTATTCGCGCCTACTCGCTGCGTACCGCCACCTCCGCCGTGAATCGGTGCCGCTGCTCATGGGCGACCGCCCTGGCGTGCCCGAGCTCGTGATCGCGGGGCGGCCGGGTTGGGCCTATGGCGACACCCTCAAGCGGATCAAAGCGGAGCGTGGAGTCCGCTATCTCGGTCACGTCGACGACGCCACGCTCAGCGCGCTCTACCGTTCGGCAGCGATCCTGGCGTTCCCGAGCCTTTACGAGGGCTTCGGGCTGCCGCTCCTGGAGGCGATGGCGCATGGGCTCCCGGCGGTGGTCGGCAACGCGGGTGCGCTGCCCGAGCTGGCCGGCGGCGCCGCGATCGTGGTCGACCCCGAGGACGTGTTGTCGATCGCGGCAGGCCTCGAGAGGTTCCTCTCCGACGCGTCGTTGCGAGAGCAGCTCGGCGCGGCCGGCAAGCAGAGGGCGGCGCAGTTCACGTGGGAGCGGGCTGCGTCAACGACACGCGACGTGCTGCGGCGGATCGCCGGTTCAGGAGCCACGGCGCCGGCTGGTCGTACGATCTCCTGAGTGTCCACTTCACGTAGCCGTGTGTCAGTGCTGGCGTTGCTGGCGGGTGGCACCCACGACTACCTGACGATGGCCCGGCCGCTGTTGCGCTCGCTAGAGGGCACCCAGCACTTCAGCATCGACGTGGCGACGGAGCCCGACCACCTCGCGCTGGAGGGGCGGCAGGTGCTTTTGGTCGCGAGCGATCACCATCTTCAATCCGGACAGGCGGAACTACTCACCGAATTCGTCCGCCGCGGTGGCGGCGTCGTAGTGCTTCACGGCACGCTTGCGAAGTGGGTTGAGAGCGGCGAGATGGGTGAGCTCGCCGGGTGGGCGCCGACCGGGCCCGCGCCGGTGACCGAGCTCGTGGTGCGCGCGGATCCTTCGCATACGTTGACGCAGCGTCTGGGGCCGGAGATGAAGTTCACGGATGAGCTGTACCTGTCCGAAGGGCCGCCGTCAGATGCGTCGGTGATGCTGCGCACCAGCTGGCATTTCACCGAGCAGGTGGTCGCTTACGAGCGAGTGGTCGGCGCCGGGCGCTTCGTGCATATCGGTCTCGGGCATCAGGCGTCGACATATGAGGACGCTTCTTTCCAGAAGCTGCTGCACCGCGTCCTGTTGTTCGCCGCGGGTAAGGAAGCGGCAGCGCCGGTGGGAGTGGGGCTGATCGGCTATGGCGCCATCGCTGCCGCGCACGCGACTGCCATCAGCGCCACGTCGGGACTTCGCCTCCGCGGGATCTGTGACTTGTCGTCCGAGCGCCGCGAGCTGGCGGCCCGTGAGTGGCAGGTGCCCACGCACTCGAGCGCGGAGGAGCTATTCGACGATTCAGACGTTGAGCTCGTAATCGTCGGCACTCCGCCAAGCGCGCACGCCGACACTGTGCTCGCCGCCCTGGCCGCGGGCAAGCATGTGGTCTGTGAGAAACCATTCGCGCTGCGTGTGCAGGAGGTCGATTGGATGATCGACTCAGCCGCGTCGCGAGATCGCATGCTCACCGTTTATCAGAGTCGGCGATGGGACCCCGACTACGTTGCGATGCGGGACGTCGTGCGATCGGGTCGGATAGGCGACCTGTTTTACATGGAGTCGTTCATCGGCGGTTACTCGCACCCGTGCGATTTCTGGCACAGCCATGAACCGGTGTCTGGCGGGACCATCTACGACTGGGGGTCCCACTACTTCGACTGGGTGCTGCAGCTTTTTCCTGAAGCGGTCAAGACGGTTTCGGCGGTCGGGCACAAGAGGGTATGGCACGACGTGACGAACTCTGACCAGGTGCGCGTCGACCTCACGTTCGAAGGTGGAGCGCAGGCCACGTTCCTCCAGTCCGACATCGCCGCGGCGATGAAGCCGAAGTGGTATCTGCTCGGCACGCGCGGGGCGGTTGTCGGGGAATGGCGCGAGGAGACGGTGACCTCGCGAGGCCCCAGCGGCGACCTGGTCGAGGAGCGGCTGGCGCCCGCTGAGTCGCCGGCCCGGCTCAAGGTGATGCGGCCCGCTGATGACGGTGGCTCGCACGAAGAGGTCCTGGTGCTCGCGCGCCGCGATGAGAACGCGTTCTACCGCAACCTTGCCGACCATCTCGCGTGGGAGGAGCCGCTGGCGGTGCCGCCCGATGAGGCGAGGCGCACGGTGGCCGTGATGGAGGCGGCCTCGCACTCCATCGCGCGAGGTGGCCGGCAGGTCGAGGTCGACATATAGCCCCGCCGCG
Source organism: Candidatus Dormiibacterota bacterium (assembly GCA_036512415.1). Taxonomy (GTDB): domain Bacteria; phylum Chloroflexota; class Dormibacteria; order Dormibacterales; family Dormibacteraceae; genus Palsa-872. Next base: position 23,698 of record DATCAV010000113.1, read on the forward strand.
GCGCTTGGGCTGGGGCGTGCTGGGCGCTGCGGGGATTGCAGACAGCGACGTGATGCCCGCCATCAGCGCATCGAGCAATGGGCGGCTGGTGGCGGTTGCGAGTCGCGATCCTGAGCGGGCGCGCGCTATCGCCTCGCGACA
>DATCAV010000114.1:0-8481 GCA_036512415.1 Candidatus Dormiibacterota bacterium
GCCGGTGTGCCGAGACCGATGATGTCGCCGACCTCGATCCAGTCCGGATCCAGGGACTCTGCGTACGCGAGCGCCTCCTCGCGCGAGGCGAGGGTCTCCGATTTGACCAAGTCAGCGGACCGGACAACGTCGACCTGCCACCCATGCCGATGGGCGACGCGCACAAATGTAAGCATGTCCAGAAGATAGCAGGGGTAGCAATTTCCACCTCCTCAAATTAGTAGGACCGGTCGGAAGGCGATCCCACGTGCCTGGCCGGAGGCTGATGGGAATTTAGGTGGTCGAGGTACTCTCGGCGAGCTGTCATAACCCAGCATTCCGCGGATGGAGGACCGAGTTCGCCTTGCGGCTTAGGCTCCACAACGCGTACCTCCTGGCCGAGCCTGAGCCGGTCGGCGGAGGATGACCCTCGCCTGAGCGGTCTAGCGTCGCTGCGCGGCGGCGTCGGCCGCGAGCGCTCCGTCAGACGGAGTCCGTGACCAGAGCGTGCCTCCCAGCCGGATGTTTCTGAAGACCTCCTCGCTGACCAGGAACCCCGCAAAGATCAGGAGCACGCCCAGGAACTCGCCGAGGAAGAACGACCAGGTGACGCCAAACCGATTGAGGCCGCTCGTCACTGCGGGTATGAAAGCGCCGGCCGCGATCAGGATCGTCGCGGGCACGCGCGAGTTGAGCTTGCCGTTCAGTAAGGCGTGGGCGGCGCCGGGCAGAGAAGCACCGAAGTTCACGGCCACCGCGGTGGCGCCGTACAGCTGGGCGAGGACCGGGGTGCTCGAACAGATGGAAGGCTCGCATGGCGTCACCCAGCGAAAGACCAACGTCGTGTGCGAGCCGCGCGTACCGCCCGCCCAACTCGCGAACGTCGCCCGCCCAGTCCTTTTCCTTGTCGCCCAGGTAGTGCGCATTACAACGATGAGCGCCCTCACCGCAGCTGCGGCCTTCGACCTCCCGCATCCCCCAGCGCGCCAATCCGTCGGCCAGGCGCAACTGTTAGAAGACGCGCGAGGCTGGGAGGGCTATTGAACGAATATTCCTGGGCGCCCATTGCTGCCTGAGGTACTTTCGGAATCCCACACCCAGGTCAACCCCCTGGGTGCGCGCGCTGCGCCATTCGGCGAAGTGCTTATCGATAGAGGGTCGCGAATGCTCAACGCACGGCGGATGCATGGAGCAGTGGCTCCAGCCCGTCGATGATCTGTTGCGGCGTGGGCGGGCAGCCTGCGATGCGCACACTGACCGGAAGCAGGTCCTCCAAGGGTCCCGCCAGCGAATCGGCAGTGGCGATAATTCCCCGGCCCAGAGCGCAATTACCAAGCGCTGCAACAATGCGCGGCTCAGGCATCGCCTCGTAGGCCGCGAGCAGTGCGGCGCGCATGTGTACGGTCACCGGTCCGGTGACAAGCAGTACATCAGCGTGGCGGGGTGAGGCGGTGATCGACAGCCCGAAGCGGGCGAGGTCGTAGTGCGGGCCGGCAGCGGCTGTCAGCTCGTGCTCGCAGCCATTGCATGAGCCGGCGTCAACGTGACGCACAGCGAGTGACGATGGTCGTGAGGGCCGTCGCAGGCCGAGCTTGCGGCGGGTCCGGTACAGATCACGCAACAACAAGTAGATGGCGCGTTCCTCCTCTGTAGTTCATGCGGTCAACTCCAGCTCAGCGGTCGCAGCACGCGTAGCAAAGTTCAAAGCTTTTGTTGATCAATGGAAATTCAGGCAGCAGGTTGTCAGTTGCAGCGACCGCCAATACCGGCCAGTTTGCGTATGACGAGGTGCGCAGTCGCAGGCGCTTGATGGTCGTGCCATCACGCTCGATAGTGCAGAAAGTCCGTCCGCGTGGGCTCTCGACCACCGCCATTCCAGTCGCGATCGGCTCACGGGTCAGCTCGCATCCGGCCGGCCTCAAGGCCCCTGCGAGCAGTGAATCGAGCAGGTCGAACGTGACCGGCAGCTCAAGGGCGCGCATCTCGACGCGCGCCCGTACGTCGCCGCTGGGATCGGCAGGCAGTGCTGGCTTGAAGCTGGGGTAGGCGAGGCGCGGGCTTGAGACGCGGACGTCGTACGCCAGCCCGCACGCGCGCGAGACCGGTCCCACCGCTCCCAGCGCTGTGGCGTCGGCGGTGGTGATGACGCCAACACCGTCGAAACGGTTCTGTACTGAGCCGTGAAAGAGCACTTCACGCCATGCGCGTTCAGCGGCAAGACGAATATCGTGGAGCTCGCTGCGCGCGTCAAGCGCGTATCGCTTCTCGATCTGGATATCGCTTCGCATGACCTGGACCGTGTTGAAGAGAAAACGGTGGCCCGTCAGCGAAAGGTTGACGCGCTGCGCGCGCTCTTTGAGCGCGGCGAAGATCATGTTGCCAGGGGCGAAACCGACGCCGGCACAGGCGGCGCCGATATCGTTGAGGTGGTTATACAGCCGCTCGAGCTCGAGCAGAAGGGTGCGGGCGCCGGCAAGCTCCGGGGTCGGGCTCAATCCCATCGCTTGCTCGCAGGCCTGCGCGTACGCGACGCTGTTGGTGACTGCGCATGCTGCACACGCGCGCTGGGCGACGGCAAGCGCTTCTGGGAGTGTCTGGCCGACAGCTGCACGTTCGAGCCCACGCTGCTTGTAGAACAGGCGCAGGTCGAGTCGCAGGATGCGTTCGCCGACCACGTGAAAACGGAAGTGTCCGGACTCGATGATGCCGGCGTGGATCGGGCCGACGGCAACCTGGTGCGTGTCGCGTCCTCGCACGCTGGTCGTCCAACGCTCCAGCTGCTCGGGATGCGTGGTGAGTGGCCGGGTCTGGCGGTCGGCAAATGCGACACCGCTGAGCTCGGCCGCCTCGCGCTCATCCCAGTCGGCGGCCGGCACCAGGTCGACAATGGTGGGCGCGCGTTGGGCGTCGGGCAGGCAGGTGACCATCTGGAAGCGGCCGTCGCGGATGAACGTTGCACGCAACTCGATGGCTCCAGAGAGTCCGGTTACGTGCAAATCGCAAAATGTGTGGTCGTGTCGGAGCAGGAGCGAAACCGTGTCGCGCCAAAGCTGCGGCGGAACCTTTCGAATCTCGACCTCGTCCGTGGCTGTCTCGAGCGCAGCATCGGCCGGCCAGTTGCCTCCCATCATGAGATCCCCTGGGCAAGATGACGAACGATCCCTGAGGCTGGTAGGAGCCAGGCATAAGCCGTCAGTGCTGCAAGCGCGGCCGCTGTAAGTAAGGTCGGTATCAGTATTGGCGCGGCGCGCTCTTCGCTGGTCTTTCGTGCCGGCTGGCTGTCCTGCCCGGAGTTGGTCTGGAGCGCTTCGAGGAGTGCATGAAGCAGCCCGATGAAGGCAAACGCAATCAGCACTGCAAGCGTGCTCGCGAGCACGACTTGGCCGGATTCGATCCCACCCAGGATGATGAACAGCTCGCTGAAAAACAGTGGCGAGGGTGGCAATCCGGCGAGGGTGAAGGCACAGACCGCCATAGCGGCGAAGGTGGTGGGAGATGATGCTGCCACATCGCGAGCGCTGTGTCGGGCGGCGTCGGGTTGAATCTGATACAGGGGTATGGCGGCGTAAAAACCGAGCGCCTTTGCCAGGGCGTGGCCAGCGAAATGCAACACGACGCCGGCCAGCGCGAGCGGGCTGCCGATAGCGATCCCGACCGTGATGATGCCCATGTGTTCCAGGCTGTGATAGGCAAGCAGGCGCTTCCATGCCATCGGCTGCCACAGGAACGGGACCGCGACTGCCACCGAGAAGATGCCAAATGCAGCCAGTGGCGCGGTTGCGGCGGTGTTGCCAATCGCTCCGCTGGCTGCGTCGCGCAGGCGCCAGGCCAGCAGCATCACTGTTGGCAGCAGCGCAGACGAGAGCATCGCGCTGACCGGTGCGGGTGCTTCGCTGTGCGCGTCGGGGAGCCAGTTGTGCACCGGTGCCCAGCCGATCTTGGTAGCAAGTCCCAACATCACCAGCGCGTATGCGGCGACGGCCGCGCCGTGTGGGATGTGAGCCAGGGTTCCGGGCAGCGCCGACCAATCGAGTTGACCGATCCCGCCACCGCGCGCAGCTGATGCGACGAACATGATCACGATGCCCAGGAAGGCAAGGCTCATGCCCAGAGTCGTGAGAATGAGGTACTTCCAGCCGGCCTCGAGGGCGCGTGGCTTGCCCGAAAAGGCGACCAGCACCGACGATGCGGCCGTCGTCGCCTCGACCACGAGCAAGCCGATACCCAGGTTCGCGATCACTGGAATCGCGACCAATGCCGACCAGAAGGCATAGAGCATCAGGTAGTAGGAGCGCACGCTGCGCCTGGCCGCGAAGAACTCGCCTTGGGCACCTCTCAAGTAGGCGGGTGAAAGGAGCGCACTCATCAGCGCGATCACGGTCACGACGCCCACGTAGATGCCAGAAGCCGTGTCTGCGATCACCCAGCTGGTTGCGTGCGACTCGCGGGTCAGCATCGCCGCAGCTGCGCCCAGCCCCACGATCGCAGTGATTACGGCGCCGACCCGATTGAGCCGGTGGGCAGTGCGCTCGCTGCGGGCAACCTGCAGCACCAGCGCGACCAAAACCGGCGCGACAACGGCCGCCGCCGTGAGCGGGATCGTGAGCTCGTCAGTCATGCAGCTCTCGCAGATGCGCAGTGTCGCCTGAACCGAATTGGCCGAAGATGCGTGTATGGAAGGCGCTCGCCACAACGGCGATGAGCAGCAGGTCGAAGATCACGCCCAATCCGATAACGTCGGGCACGGCATTGGAGGCTGAGAGCGCGGCGAGCGTAGCCCCATTCTCGGCGACGATGATCCCGAGGATCTGCAAGATCGTGGCCCGACGCGTGAGTGCGATCACGATCCCCAGCACGCCAAGCGCGATGGCCGCGCGTTGGGCGTTCTGGTCGCCAAAGCCGAGGGACGGCACCAGCGCGGGGATCGCGAGCACCGCCGCCAGCGCGATGACAGCGCGCGCCATCGGTTCGATGCCCGCCCGCACCGGTTGGCTTTCGCGTGTGCGCGCGATGCCGATACCGAGGATCGTCGCGATCGCGACCGCGCGCAGGAGCAGCCCACCTGCGGCAGGCAACAGCTCGAGATGGCCGCTCGTACGCCAGAGCGCGACGCTTGCAAGCAGCAGCGACTGGGCGGTCACGAGCGTCAGCGCGACTGAGCGGCGGCGGACGACGACCACTCCCAGGCCCAGCGCCACGCAGGCGGTTGCGATGAGCGAGGTCACCTGGCTCCTTGTGCGATCCACGACGCCAGCCCGATCATGCAGGTGGCAACGCCCGCGCCGAGCAGCGCCGGCACGCGCAGGATCCGCATCTTTGCCAGCGAACTTTCCACCACGGCGACCAGCGCGCATAAGGCTGTAACCACCGCCGCCAACGCGAGCATGTTCCAGGGAGCCGTCTGAGGCAGCGGGACGAACAGGCCGGCGGCCAGCACGAGCACCAGCCAGTGGCGAGCTGCCGCGGTCCACTGCAGCATCGCAAGGTCGCGCCCCGCGTACTCGAGCAAAGGACCCTCGTGCACCATCGTCAGCTCCAGGTGCGTATCGGGGTTGTCGATCGGCTGGCGGCCGGTTTCCACGAGCACGACCAGGCCGAAAGCCAGCGCCGCGCACCAGTGCGCAGGCAAACTGGCGACCCGCGCATCGCCCGATGCGGCGACCATCTGCACCAGGTCGGTGGATTGGGCGCCTACCGCGACCAGCACCAGTGCAAGCAGCAGCAGCGGTTCGGCAAAGACCGAGAACATCAGGTCCCGGCCAGCCGCCATCAGCGAGAACCCCCCGCCAGGGTCCCAGGCCGCGGCGGCGGTTGCAAAGCGTGCCAGCGCCAGCAGCCCTAGCAGCACCAGCATGTCGGATCCAAACCAACCAACCGTGCTCGCCCCAATGGGCACGACCAGCAAGGCACACGCGAGTGCCGACGCACTCAGCGACGGTGCCGTCCGGTACACGAACGTGGTGTCCAGCGGTGCTACCGTCCGCTTGCGCCACAGCCTGCGCAGATCGCGGTACGGCTGAAGCGGTGAGGTGCCGCGGCGTCCCTGAAGGCGAGCCTTGATCGTCTGAATCAAGCCCGGAAGCAGCGGTGCCATCACCAAGCCCGCCAGTTGAACTGCGATTCCAAGCCCGTAGCCGCGCATCACCTCAGCCCTGCGCGAACGACGGCCAGCACCACGGCGAGCGTGACCAGCAGATAGCTCAGATATGCGCGCAGGCTGCCGGACTGCATCCGGCGCAGCACGCGGCTGAAGGCCAGTACGCGGCCGAGCACGGGTCGATAGAGCATGTCGTCGAACAAGTGCGGAACTTCAGACTCATGCACGACGCTGCGTACGAGCACGCCGTCAAGCTCGATGCTGACTGTGCGCTGCGGACGTAGAACGACCGCTAGGACAAGCCGCAGTGATTTGGTGAACCCCGCCGAGGTCCATGCGAGTCGGCTGTCGGGCACCTGACCGCAGATCCACATCGGGCTCGGGGCGGTGGTACCCGCCTGACGGCGCGCCAGCTGCAGCGCGGCCGTGCACACCGCGATGAAGGCAGCCACTGCGAGCGGTGCGAACGCTCCGCTTCCGGGCACTGTCAGCGTGATGCCATAGGCGCTTGCCGTGAGCGGGCCATATGGCGACAGATGTCCAATTGGACCGAGCACAACCCCAGGTACCACGCCGATCGCCAGGCACAAGCCTGCCAGGAAGATGACCGGGCCGGTCATCGACGCCGGAACTTCGTGTGAGCTTGCCACGATCTTCTGCCGGTGCGCCCCCAGAAGCACGAGGCCGACGACTTTAACGAAGCAGAACACAGCGAGCGCGGCGGTGGCGGCAAGTGCAGCAGCGGCGAGCGTGCCAGCGGCTGTGTCTGCCGGGCCGCCATGAAGGGCGAGCTGCAAGAGAGCTTGCAGCGTCAACCACTCGGATGCGAATCCGTTGAGCGGTGGGACTCCAGCGATTGCCATCGACCCGATGAGGAAGGCTGCGCCGGTCAACGGCATCGTGCGCAGCAGGCCGCCAAGACGGTCCAGATCTAGCATGCCGACCTGCCGTTGGAACGAGCCGGCGCACAGGAACAACAGCGACTTGAAGAGCGCGTGGTTGAGGGTATGCAGCATCGCAGCAGCGAAGGCGACGGCCGCCAACTGCCGCTGCCCGGCATCGGCCGCGAGCAGCGCCCCAGCGAGACCGAGCGCGATGATGCCGACGTTCTCGACCGAGTGGAACGCCAGCAACCGCTTGAGCTCATGTTGCATCAGCGCGTATAGCACGCCCGCGACACAGGACAGCGCGGCGGCACCCAGAAGCACCGGTGCGACCCAACCGGGAAGCGGAGCAAGCCACTCGAAAAGCATCCGCACGAGCCCGTAAAGCGCGACCTTGATCATCATGCCCGACATCACGGCCGACACGTGCGCGGGCGCTGCCGGATGAGCTCGCGGCAGCCATGAGTGCAGAGGCATCAGCCCCGCCTTGGTGCCGAACCCGACCAGGGCTGCCACAGCCAGCAGCGAACGCACCAGCGTCGGCTGGTCCGCCAGCGCGTGTGGATCGGTCAAGGCTCCCACGTGTGCGAGCGTCAGCATGGACAGCCAGACCCCAACACCTGCAAGATGAGTCGATCCGAGATAGACCAGGACAGCCCGGCTTGACTCTGCGCTGCGGCTCGCGAGCAGGATCGCGACTGCAGGCGCGACGCTCATCAACTCCCACATCATCAGGAAGGTGACCGCATCCCTCGCGATGACCACACCGACCAGGGCCAGAACAAACACCCCGCTGATGGCGGCGATCGCCGGAGCATTGTGTGATCTCGACAAGTATCCGCCGGCGTAGATCAGCGCCGGGGTCGATACGATCGCGATTGCGGCAACGAAGAAGCCACTTAGAGGGTCGATTCCCATGGCGGGCCCTAGGCCATTTTTGAACCCGCTGCCGACAGCGGATCCGCCGACAACGACCAGCCCTCCGTCGATTCCTATCAGCGCAACGCCGAGCGCCTGAAGAGCAAGGCCCAAGCGCAGGCCGCGTGGAACGCTCGACGCCGCGATACCGATGGCGACGACAGCGGCGCCGGCGACCAGGAGCCATGCTCGCGCCGTCACGCGGCCGCTCCCATCTCATTGTCAGTGCCGCCAGTGTCCGGTGGCAGGACGATAAGCCCGGCGAGCAGCCTGTGCGAGAGATCGATATGGGTGGTCATGACGCCTACGCCGGTGGGGTCATTTACTGCGATGAGCGATGAGTTGGCGGCGCCGAGTACGACCCCTGGTCGGTTGAACCGAGGGTGACTCTTCAGTCGACATCGACTGAAGTTGCACAAGGTGGGTGTCGAACATTCGGCGCGCAACCGCCAGTAGAGCGTTCACCTGTTGGTCCTGGAGGCGGTAATAGATGTTGTTGCCCGACTTTCGGGTGTCCACAAGGTTCTTCATGCGGAGAATCGCGAGCTGCTGCGATGCCGTCGACCCCTCGGTACCCAACGCGAGTTGGAGCTCGGTCACGCT